>JAFZQY010000067.1 GCA_017620155.1 Lachnospiraceae bacterium
GATCCTGACAGCCTGCTCGATGAATTCCATGACCATCTGCCTGCTGCCCTTCAGCCTGTCGCTGTAATATTCATCCGTAAATCCCTTAAGGTCGATGTTCATCGCATCGATATACGGCCCGATCTCATCAAGGACCTTAAGCGAAGCGCATCCGTTTGATACGAGAACATTCTTCATCCCACGCTCATGTACGAGCCGAGCCGTATCTCGCACGAATTCATATCCGATCAGCGGTTCGTTATATGTAAAAGCAACTCCGATATTGCCGGCTCTGCGGTATGACTCCGCTATATCCGCCAGTTCTTCCGGCATGATATACCTGGCACGGTCCGGCCAGACGCTTACCATATCTCCCCATGATATATCATCATTCTGACAGAAAGGACATCTTAAGTTGCACCCGTAGCTTCCTACGGATACGATCATGCTCCCCGGAAAAAACCTGTTAAGCGGCTTTTTTTCTATCGGATCAAGCGCTATGGAAGTTACACGGCCGTAGTTCGCCGCGCGCACCTCTCCTCCCGCGCATATCCTCGCCCCGCAGAAGCCGGTGCTTCCCTCCGCTATCTCACATTGTCTGAAACAAACATCACATTTGGCCATGGCTTTTTGAAAAAAGGGCCCGGGAGTGCAATCCCGGGCCCTGAACAGACTGACTGTTAAACAATACCCTGAGCCTTCATGGCTTCAGCTACTTTAAGGAATCCTGCGATGTTTGCGCCTGCAACATAGTCGCCTTCCTTGCCGTACTTCCTGGCTGCATCGTCAAGATTATGGAAGATATTGACCATGATTCCCTGAAGTTTCTGATCAACTTCCTCGAATGTCCATGAAAGTCTCTCGGAGTTCTGGCTCATCTCAAGTGCGCTCGTTGCAACACCGCCGGCATTTGAAGCCTTGCCGGGGCAGAACAGAACGCCGTTCTTCTGGAAGTACTCGGTAGCTTCCATAGTTGTAGGCATGTTAGCACCTTCTGCAACTGCGAATACGCCGTTAGCAACCAGAGTCTTGGCATCGTCAAGATTCAGTTCGTTCTGGGTTGCGCAGGGAAGTGCGATATCAACCTTAACGCTCCACTGGTTGGTTCCCTCTGCAGCCTTGTCATGATACTGAGCTGAAGGACGTGCGGCAGCATACTCGGTCAGACGTGCACGCTTAACTTCCTTAACTTCCTTAAGGAGTTCTACATCGATTCCCTCGGGATCATAGATCCAGCCTGTGGAATCCGAGCAGGTCACGGGCTTAGCGCCAAGCTGCTGAGCCTTCTGGATAGCATAGATGGCAACGTTTCCGGCACCTGATACAGCGATGGTCTTGCCTGCGATATCCTTGCCGTTGCACTTGAGCATTTCCTCTGTCAGGTAAAGAAGTCCGTATCCGGTAGCTTCCGTACGAGCAAGAGATCCGCCGTATGTGAGGCCCTTTCCTGTAAGAACGCCTTCGTACAGTCCGGTAAGTCTCTTGTACTGACCATACATGAATCCGATCTCACGTGCACCTGTACCGATATCACCTGCGGGAACGTCGGTGTCAGCGCCGATATGTCTGTAAAGCTCGGTCATGAAGCTCTGGCAGAAAGCCATAACCTCACGGTCTGATTTACCCTTGGGATCGAAATCGGAACCGCCCTTGCCGCCGCCGATGGGAAGTCCGGTAAGTGAGTTCTTGAAGATCTGCTCGAAACCAAGGAACTTGATGATACCTATATTAACTGAGGGATGAAGTCTCAAACCTCCCTTGTAAGGTCCGATTGCTGAGTTGAACTGAACTCTCATTGCGTTGTTGACCTGAACCTGGCCCTTATCATCAACCCAGGGAACTCTGAAGAGAATCTGGCGCTCGGGAGTTGTAAGTCTCTCAAGAAGAGCTTCCTTACGATACTCTTCCTCATGAGCCTCGATTACGACTCTCAGTGACTCAAGAACTTCCTTTACTGCCTGATGGAACTCGGGCTGAGCGGGGTTTTGTGCTACCACACGATCATAAACTTCATCTACGTATGACATTGATCTTCCTCCTTAACTTTATCCGTGGATACTTGTATACAATCTTGGCCCTGAAATAACCCCGGCTCTGCACCGGGGTCATCGGCCATCTCATTTATTATAATGTCACGTCTTTAGTTGTGCAAGATTTTTTTATTCAATCGCTCGTTGCTCTTCCGGACAGGCTGCTCTTGATCTTCTAAACCACTCGCTCGGAGAACTTGTATTCACCCGAATCGCCCTTCGCTCTTAGTTCTTTCTTGGGCATCGGCTTGCCGAAATAGTACCCCTGCAGTCTTCCGCATCCGGCCTTCGTCAGGAAGTCCGCAATCTGTGCCGTCTCGACGCCCTCGGTAAGAGACATCATCTTAAGATCGGCCGCCAGTTTGATGACAGTATTTAAGATGATCGGGGCATCCTTATTGGTCTCGAAGTGGGCCAGGAACTTCATGTCTATCTTCATCATGTCGAAGTGATAATCCTTCAGCACATTCAGTGACGAGTATCCCGACCCGAAGTCATCCAGCCATACGGAATATCCGCATTCATGAAGTTTCTTCATGATGTCATAGATGAAGCCGTCATCATCGGTAAGTGCACTCTCTGTGATCTCCACATGGATGAAGTCCTTGGGTACCGCATACTTATGCGTATTATCTTCCAGTTCCTTAACCACATCCATCAATTCGAAATCCAGTCTCGAGAAGTTAATGGATACAGGGATCGTGCGGAGTCCTTCGTTAAGTTCTTCCCTGAGGTCCTTACATACCTGCTTAAGCATAAATGCGTCCAGCTTGTGTATCAGACGGTTATCCTCAAGTACAGGTACAAAATCGGCAGGCGACAGGAAACCGTAAGTCGGATCGATCCATCTGGCCAGAGCCTCTGCACCGCAGACTTCTCTTGAGTCCGCCCATACCACGGGCTGGTAGTATACCTGAATATATCCGTTTGATATGGCAGTGTCGATATTGTTTACGACGTACTGACGTCTATGGAAGATATCGTCAACATCCTTGTCATATTCCTTGTAATTGAGACCGAACTTATTCTTGGTCAGGCTGCATGCATATCTCGCATAATCGATCGCGATCCTCGGATCGAGGTCGCTGGATAACGGTCTGTAGCCGCCGGCCTTCAGTTCCAGATATACGCTCTCTGTATCTTCATGAATGGCTTTGCGTATGATCTCGGTCTTCTCCTCGGCGGTATCCGCATCGGTAAGTACCACGAAATGATCATCAGACCATCTGGCTGTCGGGTCGCCTTCGAAAGTATCGCGTATGAGTTCGGCGATCTTCTTAAGATAAGCATTGCCCGCCTGATATCCGATCTGATCATTGTAAGTCTTGAAGTTCTCGATATTGAAGAAAAGGAATATCCTGTTGTCGATATCCTTGGATTCATCCTTGAGTGAATACGCGGCTTCCTGATTAAAGTAGTTCATGTTGTGGATGCCGGTCAGTTCATCCTCCACGGCCATCCGGTTCAGCTTGTTATAGGTCTCGACAAGGTTCTCATCCTTCTCGGCTTCCGCCAGACGCTGATGATATATCGAGAAGCTGATCATGACCAGAACGATCCATAGCACAAAGAAATTGATCGTATCGCCCTTCAGGACCTTGCCGGATACTAGATCCAGCTCCTGAAGAGTGGGTACCCATTTCTCATAGAATATCAAAAAGGAAGCGCTCAGGATCAGAATGGATATAAACGGACGCCATACGAGCATGCATGCACAGAAAGCGACCATGGTCGTAAAGCACAGGATCTGACGGCCCCAGGTTATGTCGTACAGCGATGTCTCTATACCGAATCCGATACAGATAAAGCCGAACAGCACGCACATGGTCTGTCCGAAGATGTCCGCGCGCGCACCTTCCGATACTGCCGCAAACTCATATTCCACATAAACTACGGCCAAAGCCAGTAATAACAAGTGATATTTGATGCCGAAAAGAATATCAACAGCGCTCATCTGCCCGTGATTGGCAGCGAGGAATCTGGATATCATGACTATATCCAGAAGCACTACCCCGAGAGAGATCACCTTGCCCGGCAGGAACTCTTCCATCTCCCTGATATATCTGACGGCAAAGAAGAAAAGCAGAAGACCGGCGGATAACAGGATCAGATAATTAGTCTCTCCGTCAAAATATTCAAGCGCAGTAAGCCCGGGACGCTGCTGGATATACCGGAGCATCATCCAGATTTCCAGCGCGATCACGATGAAAGACATATAAACGGCGGTATGGATATTCGCATCGTTTATATATCTTTTTGTATATGGGCTTATCTTGACGAAGCCGAGCTCCTTCTTAATCCATTCCCAAAAAATCATTCTTCGCCACCGCTTTTCGGTTTCTCCAGTTCATTCTGGCCGTAGATCGTCCAGGTATCTTTGCCGCGCTTCTTGGAAGCATAAAGCGCGGTATCAGCTTTGTGATAGAGTTCTTCAAATCCTTCGGAATCGCCTTCCCATATAGCGGCACCCATACTGGATGTCACGGCGGGAAGAGACTGTCTGGCGGAATTGGCCTTACGATGCAGCCTGTCGATGAATCTGCGGCATACTTCTTCTACATGCTCTACGAGAAGACCATGGTCCTCCTCGGTCATCTTCATCAGCACGCAGAACTCATCTCCGCCCAGACGCCCTTTGATATCGGTCTCACGGAATACCATGTCTATGGTATGAGAGAAACTCTTCAAAACCAGGTCGCCCACATCGTGGCCGCACCTGTCGTTGACGCTCTTGAAATTATCTATATCCATGAAGATCAGGGCGTAACTCGAATGATCATCGGGATTGCCCAAAGTCATATCGACTATCTCTTCAAAAGATCTCTTGTTTATAAGTCCGGTCAGAAGATCGGTCTGTGCTTTGACATCCAGCCTGTTCACGGTCTGGGATACATTGCCTACTATCTTCTCGGTCATGAACATTACATATGCAAAAGCTATAAGGGCCGCAACAAGAGCAATGATCAGGGCATATCTCGTGACGGACTTGATAGGATTAAGCAGTTCATCGGTAGGAACCGTGATCACAAGAAACCACTCGTTATTCATCTTTTGGGCATCAACAACATAGTTCTTGCCTATCTGAGGATTTGAATTAACGCGGTCCACGAGCCGGCTTATATCTGTCTTAAGATAACTTCCCGGAGTCACGGTCTCATCGGTCGATGCTATGATCACGAGAGACCTGTCGGCCACATAGGCGTTCATCCCTTCCATGAACATGGAATCAGAGATATCCCTTACCAGACAATACGAAGGAAGCGAAGCGACAACTATCGCGGAATCGTTTGCCCGGGCAAGGTAAGTCATGGACGTACGTCCCGAGACCAGTTCGGAAGTCCAGCCCCCGGTCTTGTTAAGTGCCTTTTCCAAAATGGGATAAAGCCGGTCTCCGCACGCTTTGACCAGGTCATCGGAAATCATGCCTATATGTGAACCGTCGGAATATACTACACAGAAATCAAGATACTCCGGAAACAGAGCATATTTATTAAGAGTTTCGGCTATCTCAGCCTCGATATCTGAATCGGCCTCGCCTGAAACAGGATCATAAGAAGCAACGGTCTCATCTGAAGTGATCATTGAAGCGTTGGCCATCATTACGGCCATGCTGCCATCCATGTTGACCATGATCTGTCTGTTCAGGTCATGGATCATGTTGGCGGTATGCTCCTTGAGGGTCTTGCCCATCCTCGCATTAAAGAGGATAAGTACCAGGGAAAGAATGACTGGTATCAATATGGCAAAGCCTGCGATTATCTGAATCCGCAGTTTCTTTGTCTCATTGTCGGATGATTTGTTTTTAGTCGGATTCTCAGACATCCTTGTAACCCTAATTCCCTAAGTGTTTGTCACCTGTTCCTCGTCCAGAACTATGCGGATAGCCCAATCGGGAACCTCCGGCGCCTGCCCGTCGTCTTTCAGGAATACAAAAGCCGTATCATAGCCGGGCATGGAAGAAGGATATACTCCATATCCATCAGTGAAGTATATAAGCCCCCTTAAGTTACAGAATACACCATTTTCAATCAAATCGTCAACATAACCGAACACCGGAGTAAAGTCCGTAGAGCCGAATCCGGTGAGCTTTGCGGTGGCGATATAAGCGTCCAGTTCCTCGTTGTTCCTGACCGTCACATCGCTTCTTACTTCACTGTCACACTGGATGATATGAACGTTGTACTGATTAAAGAAGTTGTCGGCATCGCTGATGATGCTGACTGTCCTTCTAAGGAATGCCTCGACCAGTTCTCCTTTGCAGGATGATGATGTGTCTATCGCGATCACAAACTCCTTGATCTTGGACACATCGGCATACTCGAGCGGCTCAACCAGAGGC
Source organism: Lachnospiraceae bacterium (assembly GCA_017620155.1). GTDB lineage: Bacteria > Bacillota > Clostridia > Lachnospirales > Lachnospiraceae > XBB2008. The sequence continues at coordinate 6,349 of JAFZQY010000067.1, forward strand.
ATGTTTCCGTAAGTGGAAAGCCCGTATGTATAGTAGATATAGTCAAACTCCTCATCACTTATGTGAAGGCTTTCCTCGGATACCATGAACCTGCGGAGGAAATCCGTATAATCCACTCTGTCTCTCGTAGCATCCTCAAGTGCCGCGCGCAGGCTCTCGGAATCACTCTGTCCCTGCGAAAAGCTCTTTAAGTCGGCTTTTACACGCTCGGCAATCTTCTTCCACTGCTCGAGGCTTATCTCGAGTGTCTCATCCGGCGTCCATAAGAAATGCTCATCCCTCTTGAACAGTCTGATCAGATCCTCCGTCTCACGCTGCGACGGTTCTTCGACGAGCATCATGCGGTAAAGTGCCTGGGCATGGAGCGCACCGGCCCTGTCCTTCAGAACCTTTAGTTTGAGGGCGCTCTCTGCATCGGACTTCAAGGCGGTCCTGTACAGACCGATCTCCATGATCACGTTTTCGACCGCGATATCACAGGCCAAGTCCCAGAGCTCGCTTCTTTTTTTCTCATATTCATATTCGTGACGGAAGATAAAATGAAACAGCACGTGAAGATACAGACGTATGATGCTGTTCGGTTCCGATTTGAACCGTCTGATCACCAGAGCGGGATCGTAAAAAACCGTAGCGCCGTTACATGCAATACATGCCTGCCCGATCCGGGGCTCCCACTTAAGGGCAGCCATGGCAGGACCCAGAAAGCGCAGATTCATGATCACGTTATTCTGCGCATCACGGATTATCTCTGCTGCGATCTCAAGGATCTCTTCTGAGCGCGAAACTGACTTTTTTTGCATATCACTCGTTACGGATAGCCGCCAGAGGCGAAAGCTTCATGGCCTTCTGAGACGGCACGAATCCGGCTATCATGGAAATGATCACCGCAAATACCACGGATAAAAGCGCAAGCCATACCGGGATGCGCGAAAGATGCGATGTGGTCACCCCGAGGCCCAATGCATCGCTCCCGTTGGAAACATAGTTGATTATGGCTGAAATGATATAGCTGAGACCGACACCGATGAGTCCGCCGACGAATCCGATGATGCCGGCTTCAATAAGGAACATGGTCCTGATATTCTCGAGAGCGCATCCTAACACCTTCATGACACCGATCTCACGTGTCCTCTCATATATGGACATCATCATGGTGTTGGTTATGCCTATTGCCGCCACGAAAAGTGACACGGCGCCGATTCCGCCGAGCACGGCCTGAACATATCCCATCGAAGTCATCGCACTCGATATCCATTCGGCATTGGAGTAGGCATTATATCCAAGCCCCTGTATGTATTCCTGGATCTCTGCCACATTTTCCATGTCATCCACATCCACCAGGATCTGCGAATAGAATATCTCGGAAAAAGGTTTGCCGGACTTGGTGGTCGGCTGACCGGGGATGACCCCTTTCTTGAACACCTGACGAAGCTTGGGGATCAGTTTTTCGATATCGCAGAAGACATACCAGGAATTCTGGGTATAGTATTCCGATTCCTGTTCTGTGCCGCAGGTGGGGATCAGATACTTCTTCGGCGGAGCTACGGAGTTTGTTCCGTCCGATGACTGAGAAGCATAATATGCATTGGTATCAAAAACGGTAAAGAGCGAACCGCCCATGAAATCTATATCGGGTGCAACGCCGGTGGACCAGTAATCCTGTCCGGTCTTGGGGTTGGAGAAATTGGTCGCACAGTCCTTGCCGTAGAAGAAAGTGAGTTCATCGTCGCTTTCGGAGGGTATCCTACCTTCGCCCACTTCGATCCCGAACGATTCAAGACCGCCTATCGTAGTGGCACGAAGCTGCTGATATCCCACATATCCGCCATATATGGATATGACAGGCATCTGTATGACCGGATACACGCTTTCCACATGCTCCATCTGGGCAAAATCAGCGACAAGCGCATCCGTCAGCCTTAAGTCTTCCGCACTGGTGCTGTCCGAATACGGAGTTTCCACCTGTATCTGGGTCATGCTGCCGTATGACGCATACTCTTCCATCATGGACTGGGACAGACCGAGGCCCAGCGATACCATGACCACGATTGATGCCACGCCGATCACAACACCCATGATGGTCAGAGCCGAGCGCAGTTTACGCTTCCAGAGGTTGGAAGCCCCATTTGTAAGCATATCGGAGAATTTCATCAGTCTTTATCGGAAGAATCTTCCGTCCCGGAACCGGTCGTGTTTTCTGCGTTCTTTTTTTCTTCGGCTTCCTCTTCCTCAAGGTCCTTGATCTCCTCAAGATCCTTAAGATCCTCTTCGTGAAGAGTTTTTTCCTTCTTTTTCTTACTGCGGATCACTAAGAATGCGATGATCGCGCCGAGTACAAGGACTGCCGCAGCTATGATAAGTCCGCGGATGAGAGGACTCATGCCGCTGCTTTCTTCCTCTTCTTCCATGCCTCTTCGTCCGGATCCTTCGCCGTACATGTCCATGTCATCCATCATGATCTCGTTTACGAAGAGCGTGGCAGTCTTTTCTACCGTAGAGACATTGCCTGCCTCATCCTCATATGAGATCACTATCTTAATGGTGCCGTCGTCCATGGTAGGCGCGATACCGGTGAGCATCACGTCCACATTGCCCGTGGCGCCGCTCGCCAGATTGCCTACGAAGGCCATGTTGTTCTCTATGGAATCCGCCTCAAACTGAACCTGTGTATTATACAGGCTGGTCTTGCCGGTATTGTAAATGCTGAACATCAGGTTGGTCTGCGAGCCCACATTGATGCTCGCGGGAGCAAGTTCGATCGTGGAAGTATCGAAGGTTGCCTCCTGATAGATCGGTATCGATATGTTGGTCTTGCCCGTTAAGTCGAACTGAGTACCCGAATCGTAGGTCATATTGAGGCCGAGCACATACGATTTCTGGGAAAGCCCCGCTTTCGCGCTCATCTCTATGTTCAGATCCGTGGTCTCTCCGGGAGCGATCCTGGACACATACAGTGAGTTGGATCCCGATGTGGGCAGAAGGGGTGATACGGTATCGACCGTACCGGCGCTGCTGTTACCCGCCGATCCCGATGATCCGCCTATGGTCTCGCTGGCCGCAACCAGCTCGAACAGTATGTTGGAGACCGCCGTGGTCTGGGATGTATTCTGAACATGCAGGGTAAGGTTAAAAGTATCGCCCGAGAAGATCTTTGCGGGATCCGTATCATAGCCCGTTACTATGATCCTGCTCTTGGGCATCTCATTTTCGTGTCCGTTTCCGCCTATATATCCGCTTTCGGGTTTACCGAAAGTATGCACGAAAACGCTTAATTCCGTGGATTCCTCGGCTCTGACGCCTGCACGCCTGAATGAGATCTTGAACTTGAGTTCATAATACCCGGTCATTACATCGTCGCGGACCTTGAAGTGATAGGTGAACTCTCTTCTGTTATCGTATGCATACTGATCGTTCACATACCCGGGAATATAGGGTTCGGTCTGTACATAGCCGGTCGAATCGGGGACAAAAGGCCATTTGGTGACATCATTGGATACCTCGGGTTCAATGACCAGATCGTTTAAGGTCTCGGTACCGACATTGATGATCGGAAGTACTATCGATACGGCCTGTCCGTATGAAACCGTGGGAGTTGACCAGTTATCGGCCACAGCCAGAAACTCGCTCGTGATCGTGGTAACATCGGTGCTCGCAACCTTGACCATGTCAGCTTTTACGCTGGCGACATAGGTTTCCAGCTGCGCGATGGTCATATCCGTGTTGGCTATGTAGTATACAGCGGAATCAAACAGGTCGTTCAGTCTGTCATACTGAACCTCATTGAGCGTATACTGTACCATCAGGCTGTTCATGTAATGATACAGATCCGCATCGGCATCCGATCTGTTTAAGTCATCGATCCTTCCGGAATTACTCGTTGTGGTCGTGGTCGCATTATCTATGGTAGGATCCGCAAGCGCCGTACTCGCGGTTGCCATGGACAGTAATACTGCCATCCCCAATGCAAAAGCTAATCTCTTTAAAGTTTTCATAATCAAGCAGTCTTTCTCCCCTGTTATCTGAAGTACTCGATCCAGTTCGTGTCTCGTTTACGGTTATCTATGTTCTCTGTGATCTTGCCGTCCGATATGCGTATCATGATATCGGCATAGCTGGCCAGATGATCGTCGTGTGTGACCATAATGAGCGTCTGATGCTTATCTTCGACTATGCGCTGCATCAGGCCCATAACTTCCTCGGATGTCTTGGAGTCGAGGTTTCCGGTGGGCTCGTCCGCGAAAACGATCTCGGGATCGAGCACCAGTGCTCTGGCTATACCGACTCTCTGCTGCTGTCCGCCGGACATCTGGTTCGGAAGGTTCTTCTTAAATCTCTCCAGGCCGACCAGTTCAAGAGTTTCCTCGGCCTTTTTGTTTCTCGTTTTCCTGTCGACTCCGCGGAATGCGAGCGGAAGTGCCACATTCTCTATTGAGTTCATCGTGGGCATGAGGTTATAGGACTGGAAGATGAAGCCCACATGCTCGCGTCTGAAAGTAACGAGCTGGCTCTCATTCATCCTCTCTATATGCTGTCCGGCGATCACGATCTGCCCTTTAGTTGCAGGCTCCAATCCCGCCATCATGTTAAGAAGCGTGGATTTGCCGGATCCCGATGTTCCGACAACGGAACAGAACACTCCGCGGTCTATGTCAAAACTCACCCCGTTAAGTGCCCTGACTCTGGTCTCTCCCAGACGATATATCTTATACAGGTCCCGAACACGGATGACCATGTCCTTAGTTTCACTCATTATTTCGCCCCGGACGGCACAAAAGCCGACATAATAGGAATTATAGCCCTCATGGGATACATTATCAAGCGAAGGTCACTCTACCGATTCAAGCATCTCTTCGCCGAACTCGTTTATCATGTCCTGGTAAAGAGGAAAGACCCACATATACATTCCTCCGTCAAAGTGGACTTCTATTTCGGCCACAACTTCCTTATATCTGACATGATCGTAGTCATACATGGTCATCGCATCGCGCCATACATTTATCAGATCATCGGCCGTTTCACGCCCTTCTCCGACATGCTTGTATTCATCTCCTATAAGATCGTGATAGTCGATGCTCGTCACATTGGCGTCTTCGGGCACATCATTGAGAAAGGCCTGCCATATGCCTTCTTTATAATATGCGGGACCGATCATGCGGTTCAGCATCTTGCGGTTACTTACGTTTTCCATCTCGATCCAGATCAGACGGTTCCGCACGGTTCCGTTTTTCAGGCGGTAATGGACCTGCAAAGGGAGCGGGCTCATCATGTCATGGTAGTCGGTCTCCACGGATTTTCCGGCAAGCCCCAGTATCGCTTCGGTATCCGTCAGGATCATGTTCTCCTTGACATAATCGGCCGCATCGAGATAGTCGTATACATGCCCGTCCTCGTCGAAGTTTAGGTTAAATCCGTAATAATAGCTGTCGAGCGGGTTGAATATGGCATAGGATTCCAGTTCATCTTCCGCCGGAACATAGGCATTGTATTTCTTTTCAACGCCTCTCATGATGCCGAAGATCGCGAAGATCACGAAGAGCGCGAAGATTATGCTGCCCCATTTCTTCACGGCTATTGATATACTCCTGGAAAAAAGGATCTCCACCAGGATCGATACGACTATGGCCGTCAGGATCATGGAGATGATCTGCATCACATTCTTGTATTCATAGAAGCTGTCATAAGTCGAGTTGCCCATCAGCAGAGCTACGGGGACGACAACCATAAGCTTGATCAGCATGTGCGATGAGTAGAATGCGACCAGGCTCCTCACCGCTTCCGCAGGGCGGCTTAAGTATTTCCGCCTGCACATAATGAATGTTATTAATGTCCAGATGAACAGTTTGATGCAGGCTTTTCCGAAGAAACCGGCGCTCACTGACAGCGAGACGTCACTTCTTACCGTGGGATACATCGCCCCCAGATATATGTCTATAACCGAAATGTCCGGTCTTTTGGTCGCAAAAAAAGATGAATGCGCCGCGAAGTCGCATGTAAGCTCTATGACACGCTCCCAGAGATCTATATAGAAGATCAGGACTATATCTATCAATAAGGCTATGATCGTATTGCCCGAAATCGTGAAAGCATAGACGGTGATGTTGAGTATCGCAAGGAAGAACAGAACGGTAAGCACCAGCGCCATGCCGGCGCGCGCAAATGCGGCAGGGCCCGGATGTCCCGCAGGCACGCCGAAAATGAGGCTTACGGCCAGAGCCACGATTATGCCCAGAAAATAAAATGAGCATGTGTTCAGATAGATGGAACGGAATCTCTTCTCCGCAGTAACGGGAAGACTGTGATAGAAATCCACTCTTTTCATCGAGTGAAGGTAGGAAAAGCCGTAGGCGCCGATAAAGACGGCCAGAACGAGCGTAACTATGCCGAAGTTCTCGGTCAGCGGCCTGACCTCATAAAAAGGTATCTCTCCCCTGACACCGTAACGGATCAGCATCGCACCCGAATATACCGCAACTATCAGAAGCGCGAACCCGAGGCTTATGAGTATCCTTCTTTTATGATCAGCAAACAGTTTCCAGTTCATATGTTTTTCCGCTGATATCCGGTAACAGTTTTTCGTCGGGGAGAGCGATAACAGGCGTTATGTCCCATTCTTTTACGGCCGTATTGATCATCCCGGCGGCGAGTTTGCGACTTTCTTCATCCATGGATGAAAAAATATCGTCGCAGATCAGATATTTCACGTTCATCGATACGGCTATGGCCAGATGCGCGAGCAGCCCTTTATTTTTCTCGAGTTTCCGGATCGGAGTCTTAATCGGAACCCGGCAGGTATCGCAGAGCGTCTGCAGCCTGTCTTCATCATATCCGTCGTACTTGCCGGCATAGAACCCCACCAGCTCGCATGTCGACATGTATCTGGGACAGTACGGCTCCTCGGGGATCAGGAAGATGCGCCGTCCGATAATCTCATTGTCATAGACGGGCATGTCATCTATGATGACGACACCGCCGTCAGGGCGCACTATACCTCCGATAATACGGACAAGTGTCGACTTGCCGCTACCGGAGGTACCGAGTATTACGCTTATCTCCCCTTCGGGAAAAGACGCGCTGACCTTATTTAATGCACAGATATCTTCAAAATGCTTTGTAATGTTTACGATCTCGATCATCACATCACTTATCGCACATACAGATTTACTGTATGAGCAATGACTTGCCTGTCATCTCCTCAGGCTGCTTTTCTCCCATCAGCTCGATCAGGGTAGGAACGATATCGGCAAGAACGCCGTTCTCACGGAGCTTATACTTGGGATCGGCATTTACGAGTATGAAAGGAACCGGGTTGGTAGTATGAGCGGTATGAGGTGCTCCGGTCTCATAATCGATGAGCTGGTCTGCGTTTCCGTGATCGGCGCAGATGAACATCGTGCCGCCTACTTCCTTGATTGCCTCAACCGCACGGCCCACGCACTCATCGACCACTTCGATGGCCTTGATAGCTGCAGACTCAACACCTGTATGGCCTACCATGTCGGGATTGGCGAAATTGATGATGATCACATCATATTTGCCGGATCTGATGCACTCGCAGAGTCTGTCGCAGACCTCGGGAGCGCTCATCTGAGGCTTTAAGTCATAAGTGGGAACATCCTTGGGTGAGTTAACAAGGATCCTCTCCTCACCGGGATTGGGCTCCTCTACGCCGCCGTTGAAGAAGAATGTAACGTGTGCATACTTCTCTGTCTCGGCGATACGAGCCTGGGTCATGCCCTTCTTGGAGAGCCACTCTCCGAATGTATTGGTCAGAAGGACCTTCTTGAAAGCGATCAGCTTATTCGGGATGGTGGGATCATAGTCCGAGAAGCATACATATACGATCTGCTTGCGGGGGCCTCTGTCGAACTTATCGAATTCATCATCGCAGAAGCAATGTGTGATCTCTCTTGCACGGTCGGGTCTGAAATTAAAGAATATAACGGAATCGCCGTCCTTGATAGTTGCAACGGGAGCTCCGTTCTTCATGACTACGGTGGGTTTTACGAACTCATCGGTCTCTTCGCGGTCATATGAAGCCTGAATGCCTTCGGTTGCGGAATCGGCGGGGATTCCTTCGCCGAGAGTAAGTGCTCTGTAAGCCTTCTCAACACGGTCGTAGTTGTTATCCCTGTCCATTGCATAGTATCTGCCGTGAACGGTTGCAACTTCGCCGACACCGATCTTCTTCATCTCGGCTTCAAGTTCCTCGACATAGCCCTTGCCCGATGCCGGAGGGGTGTCGCGTCCGTCTAAGAAGCAGTGAACATATACCTTCTCAAGGCCGTTTCTCTTGCAAAGCTCGAGAAGACCGTAGAGATGCGTATTATGTGAGTGAACGCCGCCGTCAGATACAAGTCCGTACATATGGAAAGCGGAATTGTTCTTCTTGCAGTTATTAACCGCTTCCATCAGCGCTTCGTTCTCGAAGAATGTTCCGTCCTGGATCTCCTTGGTGATACGCGTAAGCTCCTGATATACGATACGGCCGGCGCCCATATTGAGGTGCCCTACCTCGGAGTTACCCATCTGTCCGTCGGGAAGTCCGACAGCCATGCCGCTTGCATATCCTTTTACAAAAGGACACTCTGCCATCAGCTTGTCCATAACGGGGGTGTTGGCCTCCGCTATCGCGTTGTGCTCCTTGATATCGCTTAATCCGTATCCGTCCAGGATCATCAAAACCTTAAGATCTTTGCTCATAATACAATCTCCTCGAAATTTAATAGTAAAAAACTAATCGCAAAAAAATAATAAAAGGAATTAATTGAAATATGTAAAATACATAAACCATGAAAAACACAGCCACTACATAATTTATCACAAGTGCCGATTATTATCAATAAAATCGGCCTTCGGGTGAGGGCAAAAGAGCCCATTAGTTAAGCCGATCGATGTCCTCTCAGATGGACATCGAATCGAAGAAGGAATCCCCGCCGGAGGATATGTCGTACCTGATCAGAAACGACTTGCAGAGGGTGTGTTTTTCGCCCATATCCTTAAGCATGACCTCTTTGGATGCGGGATCTATGCACCCGCAGTCTCCGAGCAGCTTATAATAGTCTTCCTCATCGCCGTGCTCGTTTAATACGACTATCCAGGAATCGGGGTTCTGCGTCCCCGCACGGTGCTCATATATGTACGATACAAGCGCCTTCCTCAGATCTTCGTTCAGCATATGGTCATGTAGTAGACGTACCATGCAGAGCCTGATCTTACGCTGCCTTCGGCGCGACAGATAGGCATCCAGAGAGTTATCCCTGCCTTCATAGTCCTCTTCCCCGCAGGCGAGGAGCGCACTGAAGCCCTCTTCGTCGGGTTCGTCCATGATAGCCTTAAGTCGCATGTCCCATTTGCCGTACCAGTCGGCAGATCCCGCGCTAGTTAAGTCAAAAAGAAACCTGTCCTCCATGAGCCTGATCGATGCCGCCAGCAGAAAGCCCGTATCGGTCACCGCTTCCGAGCCGTCTTTTTCACGCAGTTCCACGCACTCTAAGTTCACGCAGTCCTTGAACGCGCCGTTCGAGACCGATATGTCCCTGTGTATGGATATCGTATTAAGCGCTCTGCAGCCCGCAAAAGCCCATTCATCTATCCTGATCACGGAATCGGGAACCAGTATCTGTCTGATGTTCTTATCCGAGAGAAAAGCCTTCCTGCCGATATATGCGACCGGAACCTCTTTATCTGCGCAGTTTACTGAAGCCGGAATGTTTATCTCTACATCCCGGCCTCTGTGCGTGCTGATCCCAGCCTCATTTTCGGATATGTTCAGCCCCAGAACGCCCGAGGCCGTGTCTATCTCAATATACATGGCTTCCTTTTCCCGGTGCCAGGCACCGATTTAGAGGTTCAGTGCTTCTATGCGCTTAGTCAGCTGCTCCGTGGGATCTCCGGTCATCAGGCGGCTGCTGAGTTCCACATACCTGTCGTGTCCGAACTGTGATATGTATGAAGCCGCATCGTGGTCCACGGTAAGCGTCGTAAGAAGAAGGACCAGTTCGCTGCCTTCTCCGAATGCATTTATGCAGAAGTCGAATATGTGATCCATCATCGACGATATAGATGCCACCTGCTGCTGCAGCGCGCTCTTCCGCGCATTGAACATCTCCTCTGCAGGCGCAAACTTAGCGGTCCTGTCACCGGAAGCTGCGTCAACCTGAGACGAAGCATCTTTCAGAAAAGCGAGCACCGCCTTGTCGATCCTCTTATCCCTGTCAGAGTATGCACCTGACGACTTTCGCGACTCTATCAGAGTCTGTCTTGCGGCGCAGATATTCTTCATCATGTCTTCGACCGGGTCAATTCCTCCCTTCACGGCCTTGAGGGATCCGAAAAGCTGCTTTAAGATGTCCGAACTCTCGGTAACATTCTTGATCTCGCCCAGGATACGGTCGCTGAATATGCCTGTAAGAGACAGTCTCTCGTCAAAATGAGCCTTGCGCGCCTTATCAACAGACTGCTCGGAAGCGCGGCCCTCGACGATATCCTCGAGGCAGTATTCGGATACATATCTCAGATACAGATCGTAATAAGCCGTAAACTCACGGACTATGCGGTCATTGCGCAGGTACTGCCCCACGAGGCCTTCATCGACCTTAAGCCCCTTCTCCTCATAAAGCTTAAGTATCTGGGACAGGTCTTCCCAGCCCCTCGCGGTCACATATCCGCGGCCTCTGACTGTGGTATCTATCTGATAGAAATCGTCTTTATTGATCTCGAGATAACCCAGGATAGCTCCGTGGAGCCTCTTATCGGTCGCATATTCCTTCCAGACCGAATAATCGGCCTCGACCTCCATCAGCTTCATTCTGTCATAGGTCACGACATCAAACTCTCGGACTGATTTGTTATATTCCGGGGGATTGCCGGCGGTCACTATGACCCAGCCCTCGGGCACGCTGTATCTGCCGAAGACCTTAAACTGCAGAAACTGCAGCATCGCGGGCCCTAACGTCTCAGATACGCAGTTGATCTCATCCAGGAAAAGGATGCCCTCTCTTATGCCGCTCTTTTCCATGACCTCATATATGGATGCGATGATCTCGCTCATCGTGTACTCGGATACATCCACCTCCATTCCGGCATAGTTCTTATGGACTATGAACGGAAGTCCGAGCGCGGACTGCCTGGTATGGTGGGTCATCGAATAATCTACGAGTGCGAGCCCGAGTTCAGATGCGATCTGCTCCATGATGGCGGTCTTGCCGACTCCGGGGGATCCCAAAAGGAATACGGGGCGCTGCCTTACGACAGGGATACGGTACTCGCCGTATTCATCCTTCATGAGATAGAGGCTGACTATGTCTTTGATATATTTTTTCGCTTGTTTGATGTTCATGGCATAAAATAATGGATTATTTTTGCATATGTTCGGAAATACATGGATGTATTTCCATATGAAATTAATGGATTAATTTAACACATGTTCGGAAATGCATGGATGCATTTCCATGTGTAAGTATATCATAAAACAATAAAAAAGAGGCGCCGCATAAGCGACGCCTCCGTATAGTAACTGTTTGTTGTTGTTAGTCACAGATCAATTGATACTGTGAATTACTTCCATGCATCGTACTGAGCAGTGAACTCAGCGATAACATCCTGGTAACCAGCCTCGTCAAGAGCTGCCTGATAGTCCTCGATAGTGGACTCAACATCAGCTGCTGCTACACCACCGTTCTCAAGGATGAATCCGTACTCATCGAATACGTTCATGCAAGCGGTGTACTGTGCCTCAACGGGTGAAGGATCGAAACGGAAACCAGCTGCAGGTGAAGTCTTAGCACCGCCGTTGAAATCCTTGTAAAGCTCAGCCTTGTTGTCAGGCTCGTTTGACAGAGGAGTTACGATTGTAGCGGAAGCTGACTCCCACATGGAGTGATTGTACTTCTCGGAAGTCTGGTCTACATGACCGTTTGCATCGTAGGTGAAGTCCTCACCCTCGATACCGAATGTGTACATATCAGCAAGAGTGCTGTCTGTGTACATAAGACCAAGGAAGTCTACACAAGCCTTAGCCTGCTCAGGAGTAGAAGTTGCGGTTACGCAGTAGCAAGAACCAAGTGCAGAAGTGCTGTGTGCCCATCTGTCGGTTGCAGGCTGCATTGTAACGTCCTGGCCGTAACGAGAATCTGCCTCGTCGTTAACCGGGATGTCTGTCCACCATGAAACAGCCCAATCCTGAGTCTGAGTAGTAGTATCGGTAGTAGTCTTTGTTACGTCATCTTCTGAGATGTAACCTTTCTCAGCCCACTCAGCCATAAGAGTACAGAACTCTTTGTACTGAGGAGTAAGAACGGTGTCAACAACCTCGTTGGTCTTCTTGTCAACAGCTACGAAGTTTGAAGAAGCGTTAGCTGTGAAGAAATCGAAGTCATTGATGTACCATCTGTAGAACATAGCTGTCTTCTGAGTAAGGAAAGGATACTTAAGGCCTGCATCTGCTGCATCAGCAAGCATGGGCTCAAGGTCCTTGAGTTCCTTAACGGAGGTGATGTCCCATCCGTACTCGTCGATCAGATCCTGACGGAACATGAAGTCATAACCTTCAACGTTGTCCTTGTATACAGGAACGAAGTAGTTCTTTCCATCATACTTGGAAGCTTCCCACTGACCTTCGTCCATAGAAGCGTAAAGGTCTGTGCCGGGAAGAAGATCAGTAAGATCATATACTGCGTTAGCAGGTACAAGATCGTTAGTACCGATGGTGCCTTCCCATGAAGCAGTCCAAAGAAGGTTGATCTCGTTAGATGCAAGAGCAAGGTTAGCCTTCTCTGTGTACTCACCGGAACCGATATCGGTAAGCTTGATCTGAACGTTGATCTTATCTTTGATGTAATCGTTGATAGCGTCCTGAACCTTAGCTACCTGAGCTTCATCAGGAGATGCAAGGTTGAATGTACATCTGTAAACGCTGATCTCAACTGTGTCGCCTGAAGCTGCGTCTGTAGCTGCATCTGTTGCTGCATCAGCAACTTCTTCAACAGCGTCAGTAGCTGCATCAGCTACTTCTTCAACAGCCTCAGTAGCTGTGTCTGCTGCTGTCTGTACTGCTTCCTCAGCAGCGCCACAGCCAGCAAGTGTGCCCATCATCATAGCTGCAACAAGAGCTGTAGCTACGACCTTAGATGTGGTCTTTCTTTTCATATTAGGTTTTACCTCCCGTGTTTCGTATCCCGCCCAAAGCGGAATCACAACAGTTACTATATGTTAATCGCACGAATGCGGATCAACCTTTGACTGAACCTACCGTCAGACCCTTTACGAAGTACTTCTGGAAGAAAGGATATGCGATGATGATAGGTCCTACTACGACGAGCACCGTGGACATCGTAGCTGAATACTGAGGTACGGATCCTCCCAGGGCTGCAAGAACCTGAGCAGGGAGACTCTTGTTATTAAGAAGCATCTCTATGGACTTCTGGATATTGATAAGAAGTAACTGCAGGGGCTTCTTGTTTGCGGAGTCGATGTAGAGCAGGGCGTTCTGCCAGTCGTTCCAGTATGCTGTTGCCATCATGAAACCTACGGCTGCAAGTGAAGGCTTAAGCAGAGGAAGCGTGATCTGGAAGAATGTTCTGTACTCTCCCGCACCGTCTATCTTAGCGGCTTCCATAAGCTCATTCGGGATCGAATTGGCTATGTAAGTCCTTAAGATGATAACATTCATGGTAGTCACACACAACGGCAATATCAACAAAAGAAGTGAGTCCTTAAGATGATAGTTCTGTGTGAATATGATATATCCCGAAAGCTGTCCTCCATTGAAGAGCATGGGGATGATCAGGAATATGCTCAGGAACTTGGATAAGTAGAACTCTCTGCGGCTGATAGCGTATGCGTACATACTCATGATGAACAGACCGAGGAAAGTACCTACTACGGTAACGAATATCGTTACACCGTAAGAAACTGCAAGCTGCTTGCCGTAGCGGAGCACTGAGTTCATACCTACCATTGACCACTCACCCGGCCAGAATGAGAAGCCGTTAACGGTGAGCCATTTTTCATCGGTAAATGCGGAAACTATGGTAAGCCATATGGGAGCCGCACAGAATACCGTGTATGCCAGAAGAAGTATCAGAAGTATTATCTGACCTATTCCGAGTTTTTCCTTTTTGGAAGGAGCAAGATCTAAATTCTTATTCTTAGCCATCTTAGTCTCCTCCTATCAGAATAATGAGTTCTCGGGCGAAATTTTCCGCACCAGACCATTAGACAAAAGCATCATCAAGAGCCCCACGACAGACTGGAAGAACGATGTCGCCGCAGTGAAACCGAAGTTCGAGTTCTTGAAGATCGCATTCAGCACGTAGGAATCGATAACCTGTGTTGTTGAATACAGACCGCCCGAGTTTCTCGTAACCTGGTAGAAAAGACCTGTATCGGATCTCATGATGTTACCAACCGAAAGAAGCAGCATAACGGTGATCATGGGGATCAGTGAAGGCAATGTGATATGCCAGATCTGTCTCCACTTGTTCGCGCCGTCGATCTGAGCAGCTTCATAAAGCTCGGTATCGATACCGGCAAGTACGGACATATAAAGAACCGATCCGTATCCGACGCTGTTCCACATCTTAACGATGGTCAGTATCGTAGGCCATGTACCTGCCGTGGAGTAGAACCTCGTCTTGATTCCGAACATGGATACGAGGATACCGGTGCTGCTGTTTAAGAATGCATATACGATGAACTGAACTGCGGCATATGAAATGAATACCGGCACGATCATGACCGTCTGCATTACTTTTGAGCATCTCTTAAATATACACTGATCGATCGCAATTGCGAGTACTACATTCAGGAAAGTACCGAGAGCCGTGAATATCACATAGTACATCAGTGTATTCTTGGTCATATTGATGAATGAAGCTTTGGATGCGATCAGAACCTTGAAGTTGTCAAGTCCGTTCCAGGGACTTCTCCATATTCCCAACGTGTAGTCGAACTTCTTGAATGCCATGACAAGACCTGCCATGGGCACATAGAAGATGAAGAACAGTACCAGAAAAACAGGAAGCGCCATGATCACATGAGCTCTGTGTTTCCAGGTGTTCTGCAAAAATGCTTTTACCTTCATAAGTAACCTCTCCCTCAAAATAATTGCGATTTCGTTAGTAATTATTGCTATCCCATACCAACATACATTAATATATCAATCTCTTGTCAATATGGCAAGTAAAAATAAGATTTATTGTTCACATTTAACAGTTGCGCGTTAAACCACCGTACACATAATTGTAAATATTTGTTCATAATTTGTTAACGATATCGTTTTCGAAATGTGAATTTTCGCTAAATCGGCTTCAGAGAATCGCCGTGAAAGACATATCCCGAGATCGTACGTACGTCAACTACGGTCTTTTCGGGGTATTCTATGTGAGCTATGAGCTTATCCGCCATCTCATTCCCGAGACGTTCGGTATTCTGAACATATGTGGTAAGGGTCGGATCTAAGTATCTGGACATCTCGATCCCGTCGAAGCCGGCGATACTTATGCTGCCGGGTACGGTCATTCCGTTGCGGTATATGCAGTTAAGGCCTCCGATCGCCGCAAAATCATCGGGAAAAAGGATGCATGTGGGCGGATCCGGCATTTTGATGAGTTTCTCCGTACGAAGGTGCGTGGACATGGTATCTCTGTATGCGGCCGCCACGATATATTCGTCCGGGATATTAAGTTCCATCTCATTGCATATATCCTTAAAGCCGCGCACTCTCTCTTCGGTAACCATGGCCTTTTCGCCATGGATATATGCTATCTTCCTGTGTCCCTGCTCGTATGCATACTTTACGAGTTCCCGTATGCCGCCGTAATTATCCGACATGACAGCGCTGCATCCGGGATGGATGAAGTCCAGAGTCACGGTAGGGATATCGGCTTCCATCACTTCCTGTATCTGCGGATCTTCGAAATCAACGCAGACAATGGCCACGCCGTCGAAATTACGATATTTGCAGTGTTCAAGATATGACAGTTTTCTGCCTCCGGAGTAACTGCTGTTATTCACAAAAGTAATATCATAACCCAGCCCCTCGGCTTTTCTCTTGACGCCCTCAAGGACCTGGGCATAGAAGCCGTGGGCAAGGCCGCTCTCGGCATTGTCCTTATATATTACTCCGAGATTATATGAATGATGTGTCTTAAGGGATCTGCTGGCAGAATTGGGGACATAACCCATCTCCAGGGCCTTGGCTTTGATCCTGGCCTTGGTTGCCGCGCCGATATCTTTCTGATCGTTTAGTGCTTTGCTGACAGTCGCTACTGAAACACCACAGGCTGCCGATATGTCTTTGATTGAGATCATTGTCTTATTCTACATAATCGGACTTAACATATGCGATCTGACCATTATATCTTATCTTGGTCCAACCGTTTGCCAGTTTCTCGATAAAATCAAGTTTCTGACCCATATAAGCGGTTCCGACCTTCTCACCCTCGGTGCTGGCCGTTGCCCTTATACGTACATTATCTTTGACCGTAACGGTTCCCGTCACGTTTGCATTCGATGCGGTTTCAGTCTGGGTATTATTATTCGTAGTGTTCGCATCATTGCCATTATCGTCATTATTTAAGTTAACCACGGTTTCCGTGGATACTTCCTCAAGATACTCGGATTTGATGAAAGCCGACGAATTGTTGTAGCTGATCTCCGACCAGCCGTTTCCGCGCTCTTCTATAAGAGTGAATTCCTGTCCCTCGCTGGCTTTGCCAAGCTTATCGGCCGTCTCGGAATCAGAACTTCTGATATTGACCGTAGTGATGGCGCGGACAGTCTTAACCTCCGTAACGGTACCCACTGCTTCCGCTTCCTCTTCTTCGGGTTCCTCTTCCTCTTCCTCCTCGGCAGTCTGAGTATCTGTTCCGACCTCGCTCTGGGCAAGAGACTCACCCACTGCGGTATCTATGCTCTCTGTCAGATCCACAAGGAAAAGCGAGAGGCTCTCGTTCTCCGCAAGCATGTTGTTGTATGCGGATGCAACTTCATTGTTCAGATCTACCACATCATCCTGAAGAGATGCTTCTCTGATGTAGTTGATGACCGATTCGGATTCCTCACCGTCATTGATATAGAGATTGCCGGATTCATCCGTACATATATAGAAGGCTTCAAGACCGGGGATGGAATCCTCGTAGTCCCTGAATTTCTCTTCATAATATACATAAGCCACATAGGTGCCCGGCATGGGACCGATCTTGGTATATACCTTGATGTTCTCGTAGGACTCGATATACTTCGCGGTCTCTTCTATGCGGATGGCCTCAGTATCGTCTACATTATTATTATAGGAACGAACTATCTCGATATCTCCGGATGCCATGGCTATGAAATATTTCTTCATGAGCTCATTGACCGCCGGATATGCATCTTCCTCAAGAGCAACCTCGGGTACGGACAGAACAGCGGATTCTACATTCAGCCCGCTCTCTTCCTCCTCAGCCAGAGCCGCAGCTTCCTCGGCAGCCTCTCTTGCCTTCTTCGCATTATGCGCAGAAAGGGAGATGATGAGCACTATAAGGGCCACCACTGCCACAGCAATGGGCAGAACTATCCTCAAGTGCTTGAAGATGAAGTCTCTCAGTTCACCCAGTTTGTCTTTGATAAACTCGATTATGTTGTTATTTGATGTATTCATATAAATGTCCTATTTTAATCCAAAATTCAGATATGCAATCCCAAATAAGTACGCCCGACAGGAATCGAACCTGCATTAAAGGCGTCGGAGGCCTTCGTTCTATCCATTAGACTACGGGCGCAAAATGTTACAAAATTGTTAAAACATACTCGACTATGATAACACATTGCGCCCACCTTGTCTACTTCCCTGTCTCTGAGCAGATGCTGATGCAATCCAGATCACGGTCATAATAATACAGATTGTCGCTCAGCCTGTCCTCAAGATCCACCTCCGTACTGTTTATCTCGCGGATCATCGCCCTCATGTATTCTTCTTCACACGCACACTCCTCAGGCATGAGTATCACTTCATGAATACTGCTCGGAAGTATGTATATTCCGCTTAAGTGGCTGTCGGCCACTTCTTTCAGATGCTCGGAATACAGCATGCATGTCGCTCCGAATACCCGGTGCTCATTCGACAGGATATACATATCGGGAGCCTCCGGCAAAAACATATTCGGCAGCACTTCATCAATAGTCTTTAATTCATCCGACATGATACGCGGCGTATTTTCCCGGGCCAGATCGTATAATTCGTCCTGATCTATGTCCCACATCTTCAGATGCTCGTTACGTACAAGTACCGTCGCATAGCCGTTTTCGCCGCCCTGAAGCACGCAGCAGAACACTATGGCCAGATCGTTCCATTCAACATGCGGAACATGCTCTAACAATCCCCTGTTCATGTCGAAGTTCACGATCTTATATATGATCCTGTCCTTGATACTCTCAAAATCCGTATACTCCTCGGCATGGATATCCGTTCTGCGCGACTTGCTCTCATATCTGTACAGCATGTTCATGATATCGCCGAAAGGAGTTCCCGACTCATACATCTCATAAAAGTTTTCAAGATATATGGTAGGGGATATGCGCGAATCCTCGTGTCTGACCGTAAGCCCCTTCAAAACGAGGCCGTTGTTTTTGGTAACGCTCGTTATTTCAGTCGCCGCACTCTCTCCGAACAGCTCCGAAGCCGCTTCTTTTACCTTAATGCAAAAATCTTCATAATTCATATCTACCTCCATTTTCTCCGGACAAAGGGATATGCATTTGGCGTTTTGGGTGAACAGACTCATAAACGCAAAAAGACAATGCTCCTTTCGGATCATTGTCTTTCAAGCTCATTGCAATCAATTGATCAATTAATCAAACAACCGATTAAACAATCAATAAATACAGGAAAAGATTATACTCTGGAAAGATACTCGCCGGTTCTGGTATCGATCTTGATCTTCTCGCCCATCTCTACGAAGAGAGGAACGTTGACCTTGGCACCGGTCTCTACGATAGCGGGCTTGGTAGCGCCTGTAGCGGTATCACCCTTGAAACCGGGCTCGGTATCCGTGATCTCGAGCTCTACGAAGAGAGGAGGCTCAACGGAGAATACCTTGCCGTTATATGAGCAAACCTTGCAGATCTCATTCTCTTTAACGAACTGAAGTGCATCTCCTACAGTGTCTGCGCTGAGAGCCACCTGATCGTAATTGTCGGTATCCATGAAGTTGTACATGTCACCGTCTGCATAGAGATACTGCATATCTTTTCTGTCTATACGTGCCTGCGGGTATTTATCTACAGGACGGAAGGTCTTCTCGACTACACCGCCATTGATGACGTCTTTAAGCTTGGTACGAACGAAAGCTGCTCCCTTACCGGGCTTAACGTGCTGAAACTCAATGATCTGGTATACTACGCCTTCCACTTCAATAGTAACACCATTCCTGAAATCACCTGCTGATATCATGAATCAATCCTCCTGAAAATATACGTAACATTCCTAAACATCATATACTATAAGGGCTTTTATTTCAACATCAAAATTGCATCATCTATCGCATCCAGATATCCTTTAAGCCCGCGCCCGTAGATCTGTTTATCGCAGGCAGGAGCCGTAACGGAGATCTTACGCCACTCCTCTCTGGCCGTGATATCCGAGATATGGACCTCGATCTTGGGGATCGTCGTGACAGATGCGAGCGCATCATGGATCGCATAGCTGTAATGCGTAAAAGCCCCGGGATTGATGATGATGGCCTCGGTGCCGTCAGAGTATGCATCCTGGATGCGGTCTATGATCGCGCCTTCGTGGTTGGTCTGGAAAACCTCTATCCTGCAGCCGATCTCTTCACCCTTTTTCGCGATCAGCTTAAGCAGATAGTCATAGTCTTCCTTGCCGTATACATCCTTTTCCCTGATACCTAAGAAGTTCAGGTTGGGTCCGTTTATTATGAGCAGCTTATTCATATCTCATCCTCTTTTTACGTTTGCGGACTCCGGCGGACTTGGTGAAGACCTCGTCCATGATCCGTTCCACCTTTTTGTCATCCACATCGACTATGACATCGGCGCATTTTGCATATGCTTCATTACGCTCATCCATCAGCTGCCTGATGACGGTCTCTCTGTCCTCGCGCTGAAGAAGCGGCCTGTTCTTATCGGAAGAAAGTCTCTCGATCACTGTCTCCGGCCTGATCCTGAGCCAGACCACCACGCCCAGTCTCTTAAGGAGCTCATGGTTTTCAAGCTTTACGGGCATTCCG
Source organism: Lachnospiraceae bacterium (assembly GCA_017620155.1). Lineage (GTDB taxonomy): Bacteria > Bacillota > Clostridia > Lachnospirales > Lachnospiraceae > XBB2008. The sequence continues at coordinate 26,577 of JAFZQY010000067.1, forward strand.
CCGCCGGTTGCGATGACATGATCTTTGATGCCTTCTTCGAGCAGTGCGCTCAGGGCATCCGTTTCCATCTGACGAAAAGCGCTCTCCCCGTCGGTCTCGAAGATCTCGGTGATGGTGCGCCCCGTCTTGCGCTCTATGTATTTATCCGTATCCAGATAAGGCTGCTTCATACGGTAGCTCAGTTTGATCCCCAAGGTGGACTTACCCGAGCCCATGAAGCCTATAAGAACGATATTCATTGGTTTATTTTTTCTCCGGACGGGCTGCCGACGAGAGTTTATCAAGTACCTGATCTATAGCATCCTGCGAAACAGTGATCCTGTTCCACAGTTCGAAACCGCAGATCCCCTGATACAGGAGCATCTTAAGCCCGCCTTCCGCACGGCCTCCGGCATCTTTTACCAAACGCATGAAGCGCGTATCCGCCGGATTATATACCAGATCGTATCCGTAAGATATGCGTGTATAGAAGCTCTCATCGTCTATGATCACATCATTTATATTAGGAAAAAGTCCTACGGACGAAGCCTGTATGACGATCAGATCCCTGCCCGGTACCGATGCATGATCGGCCAGCGCAAGAGGTTTACATAACCCCGCATTGCCAACAGGATCGTTATTCCGGACATACTCATTTACATCCCTGCAAAGAGCTTCAGCCTTATCAACGCTCCTGTTAAGTATATGCACGGATCCGGCATGCTCAAAAGCACACAGAAAAGCGGCGGCTCTCGCTGCACCTCCGGCTCCCAGGATCACCGCATCCCGGCCGGCCAGACTTATATCATCGTCTGCCAGCGCTCTTTTTAATCCTATATAGTCGGTATTGTATCCGATATATCCATTATCAGATCTGACCAGAGTATTGACCGCGCCGATGGCCGCTGCGCGCTCATCGATACCGGCAAGCACATCCATGACTGCGATCTTGTGGGGAACGGTCACATTAAGCCCTAAGATCCCCAAGTCGTAGGCTCCCCTAACGGCGCTGCCTACGCGATCCGCGGCGACTCTCATAGGTACGTACGTAAGATCGATCCCGCAGAGTTCGGCGAGATTATTGTGGATGAGCGGAGACAGAGTATGCTCCACCGGATCGCCTATAAGAGCGCATATGCGCGTTTTCCCGGATATATTCATGATCTGGTCCTCGTATCTTCGTACATGCGAAGCCTTTTTCGGTTTCTGAGTATCACTATGAGCATGATGGGCTTCTCAAGTATCCTCTTAAGAAAAATATGGAATCCGATGTCTTTTCCGAGCGGTTTAACAAGGATATTAAAGAGCCCTGCGCGGTTTGCTCCCCATACATCGGTGAAGATCTGGTCACCGACGCTGAAGACCTCCCCAGGCTCAAGCCCCATGTCTTCTATCGCCTGACGATATCCGCGTCCTAATGGCTTGCCTGCCTTATATACATAGAACATGTTCGCAGGATCGGCGAAGCTTGATACCCTCTCAAGTTTGTTGTTTGAGACGACCGCGGTCTTATATCCGAGCTCGTGGAGCTTCGACAGAAGTGCCATTGATCGCTCATCCTGAGGGGCATTATGCCCTACCAGAGTATTGTCGATGTCAAAAAGGACTCCGCGGTATCCGCGTCCGTACATGTCCTCAAAGTCTATGTCATATGTTGATTTCAGATAAAGATCGGGTAACAGATTCCACATGATTAATCATAATATCAAAACAAAGGCAAAAAGAAAACCCGCAATCCTCCACGGATCACGGGTCTTAGATCACTCGTTATCACTTAGGTATTACCAAACCGTCTTCGTACTCTGCTACCATCTGCTCGGGAGTAGGTCCCACAAATGTCTTGTATCCTGAAAGAATGGTATCTCTCTTGGAATCGGATACCACCTTCTCCATGTCGAGCTTGGCGATATCAACATCCTTGCCGATGGTTCCGAAATCGTCCTGCTTGTTGAATGTAAGGGATACATCTTCAAGCTTGGCTGTGCGGGGAGCTCTTACGTAATCCTGCGCAGGTGTAACACCGGTCTGTACCTCTTTGGATTCAGCCGGTCTGCTTTCGGGTTTGGTAGCTTCGGGATTTATGTCCTGAGGATTAACCTGAGGAATCCTCTGCATCCCGTAGCTGCTTATGAAGTTGGAATAATCAAAACCTATTCCCATTGCCATTGTCTTATCCGTCCCTGGTTAATTAATCTATTCCGTTGCATATATTATATCGGCCGGATCGGGTAAAACTTAACACCGAAATCAGGAAAAATTACTATTTTTGTTAAGGAGCATTTAAATGCTTATTCAAGAACCTTCTTGAGCTCATCCATGAAAGTATTTACATCCTTGAATTCACGGTATACGGATGAGAATCTTACGTAAGCAACAGCATCCAGATCCTTGAGCTTGTCCATGATAAGTTCGCCTATAACGCTTGAAGGGATCTCCTTTTCCTCCATGGAAAAGATCTCAACCTCGACCGCATCAACCAGATCGGTGATCTGTGTAGCTGAGATGGGACGCTTGTGACAAGCCCTGAGCACGCCTGCTTCTATCTTGGTCCTGTCATATGCTTCTCTGTTGTTGTCTTTCTTGATGATGATGAGAGGTATGGTCTCAACCTTCTCGTATGTGGTAAACCTTTTGTCACATTCATCACAGATCCTGCGGCGGCGGATGGAGCTGTTGTCATCGGCAGGTCTTGAGTCTATGACTCTCGTGTTTTCGTGACCGCAAAAGGGGCATTTCATAAAATGATAACCTCAATCTTTCAATTTTATTATCTTAATTCTTAATTCTTCTTAAGAAAATTCGGTATCTCCAGAGACTTGGTGTCTACCGAAGCCCTGACAGGAGGGGTATGCGTAACGGGCGCTGCAACCTTAGGTGCCGTGCCGGTCGCCTGAGGTACGCTGTGAGCGGTACTTGCCGGAGCCGCTCCCGCTGCGGGTCTTACCGTTGTCATGGCTCCCTGAAGGAAGCTTGATGCAGGGCGGGTAGTCTGGGGAAGTACGGTTCTCTGTGAAGCAGGAGTGATGAATCTGCTCACTGCGGATGCACCTGCGGCTTCCGCTGCATCGATGCTGTCACCGGAGATGCCGGTAGCGATCAGGGTGATACTGCATGTATCAGTCATGGACTGGTCATATTTAACACCGAAGATGATGTTGACATTATCTCCGGTAATCTCACCGAGGTAATTGGAAGCATCGCTTGTATCATAAAGAGAGATATCACCGGTGAAGTTAAGGATGATATCCGTTGCTCCTGCAACCGTGGTCTCAAGAAGAGGACTCTCGATAGCCATCTTGACTGCCTCAAGAGCCTTGTCATCGCCCTTGCCGTAGCCGATACCGATATGAGCGATGCCCTTGTTCTCCATGACGGTACGGACATCGGCAAAGTCGAGGTTCAGTTCGGCGGGAACATTGATCAGATCGGTGATACCCTGAACGGCCTGCTGAAGGACCTCGTCGGCTTTCTTAAGAGCTTCGGGCATGGATGTACGCTTATCTACTATCTCAAGGAGCTTGTCGTTGGGGATAACGATCAGCGTATCCACATTATTCTTTATATTATCAATACCCATGCGGGCATTTTCCATGCGCTTCTTGGCTTCAAATCTGAAAGGTTTGGTAACTACACCGACAGTAAGGATACCCATGTCCTTAGCTATCTTCGCAACCAGGGGAGCAGCTCCCGTACCGGTTCCGCCGCCCATTCCACAGGTAACGAATACCATATCGGCACCCTTAAGCGCCTGAGTTATCTCCTCAGCACTCTCTTCGGCTGCTTTCTGTCCGATCTCGGGCTTTGCACCGGCTCCCAGACCTTTGGTCAGTTTCTCGCCGATCTGCAGAGTTTTGGCCTTACATAAACGCAGATCCTGAAGATCCGTATTGATGCCCAAAAACTCAACGCCCTGAACTCCTTCATCTATCATACGATTGACGGCGTTGTTTCCTGCACCGCCAACGCCGGCAACTATTATCTTGGAAACAGCATTAACTTCGTTGGATTTAATCTCAAGTGGCAAGGCTGGTACCTCCTAACACCTATTAATACACATACACTCATATATAATAAATCAAACAACTGCGTTTATCAATCAGATTTTTCAAAAGTTACGGTATCCCCGCTCACATATTCCGTCAGGTCTATCGTACCTTTTTGGCCGCCCAGCTTTTGGAGGATATCGGGCAGGACCATCATTTTCTCGTCTATGAAGTCATCGTTTCCTATCAGTACTTCGACATCTCCGAAGAAAAGTACCAGAGATCCATCCTGGGCAAAATGGATCCGGTCGCCGTTTAAGCCGTATTTTCCCATGAGCTGCGAGATATCAAGGACCTTCTCAAAAAGGCTCGGATCCTCCACGGGAAGAGGCTCGTACATGATGCAGTGATCAAAAGAAAGCCCCGTGACCATCGGAATGCCCGGTGTCAGGACCTGAGAGCTCTCCACGACCGTTCCCGTCCTGTCAAAATAGATATATCGGTCCATATATTCGACGTATCCGGCAAGGCTCTTTTCAAATACTGTAATCCTTATGGTATCGCGGGATTCGATCGTAACCGACATGGTCTCGATGAAAGGGACATCCTTGATCTCCTTGTCCCTGTATTTCAAATAGAGGAAAACGGTATTGTCTCCGAGAAATCCGTCCATGACCATGGCCGCTATCTGATCGTCGCTGTAATGGATGTTTCCGTCCACGATCACGGCCTTAACATGACAAAACCTGATCACACAGGCGATTGATATCGCCAGGACCAGGATTATGGTTCCGGTCAGGATATAAGGCCAGACCGGCACTTTGACGCGCGAAGATTTCTTTTTCATCAGTATTCCCTCGCTCTGATGGCCTTGGCCACGCCGAGCGCAAGTCCCATCTCGCCCATCAGAAAGGCTAAAGCGGTACCTCCGTAGCTGATGAAAGGAAGTGATATTCCGGTATTGGGTATCGTATTGGTAACAACGGCGATATTCAGGATGACCTGTATCGCGATATGTCCCATGACGCCGGCCACGATCAGTGTGCCGAACATGTCTCTTGCATTATCTGCTATGATCTTGAGTCTCCAGAGAAGCAGCATGAAGAGCAGCATGAGCGCAAGAGCTCCGAACAGCCCCAGTTCTTCGCAGATGACCGAAAAGATCATGTCGTTCTGGGCCTCGGGAATGAAACCGAGCTTCTGCATGCTCTCTCCGAGCCCTTTGCCGAAGAAACCGCCGGATCCGATGGCATAGAGTGACTGCAGGGTCTGGAAGCCTTTTCCGGATGCATATGCTTCAGGGTCAAGCCAGGCAAGTACGCGTTCGCCTCTGTAGCCGCCAACATGCGCCGAATCCGCGCCGGAAGCATTGACTACGATTATGACGACCACGAGAGCCGCCAGTATGGCTCCCGCAATGCCGACTATCACATATCTCTTGTAGTCTCTGGTAGCCACAAACATCATGACGAGCGCTATGCCGAATACGATGATGGCGCTGGACGCATTGGATGTTACGCCCCACAAAAGAGCGGAGATGATGCCGGTTAAGCCGAGTATAAGTCCGAACCCCCTCCATGTATGTATACCTTCTCCCATCCTTCTGATCAGGCATGCGAGAAATATGATCATTGCAAACTTAACAAACTCGGCGGGCTGGAACGAAACTCTGTTATTAAACAGGTAGATCCACCGCTTCGCTCCGTTTGCCTCTTTTCCGAAAGGAATGATCAGGAAGATAACGACCAGGCTCGCCAGATATGCAAGCATTCCTACCCTGTAAAAGAGATTATACGGAATAAAGGCAACTACGATCATGGCGCCCAGTCCGACAGCGGTCGCCAAGATCTGCTTCTTTAAATAAAAAGAAGCATCGCCGAAAGTAAGGAACGCATCATAAGAGCTGGATGAGTATACCATGACCAGCCCGAAGATCAGGAGAAAGATAACGATGACTATTAAATTGTAATCGAAATACCTGAATCCCTTCTCAGCCGCTTTACGCAGCTCGGATCTGCCAGCTGCCACTTTTTCCTCCTACCAGATTCCCACAAGTGCCAGAATACAGAAAAGTGCCGTTACTATCGAAAAGACGGTCACTACTCTGGTCTCGGACCATCCGCAGAGTTCGAAATGATGGTGAATGGGGGCCATCTTGAAGATGCGCTTGCCGTGCGTGATCTTAAAGCAGCCCACCTGAAGTATGACCGAAACCGTCTCGATCACATATATGATGCCCACGATAACGATGATCAGGGGCATGTGAAGCGCATACGCCATACCGGCCACATATCCTCCCAAAGCAAGCGACCCGGTATCGCCCATGAATACCTTGGCGGGATATGCATTAAAAAGAAGAAATCCCGCAAGCGCCGCTCCGAATGCGGCGGCAAGGCCTTCCACACCTGCGCCCGTCATGACCGATGCTATACAGAAAAATACCGATACGACCAGCGTCACCGTAGAAGCAAGGCCGTCTAAGCCGTCCGTAAGGTTGGTGCCGTTGGAGGTTGCTATCACAACGAATATCATGAACGGGATCGCCGCCCATCCAAGGTCAAGAGTCTGTCCGGGCATGAACGGGATCTTCATCGTAAGATCGGCATCCGTGAAATACTTAAGATAGAGGCCGAATCCGACCGAAAGAACTATCTGAAGGCTCAGTTTCTGCCAGGCTTTAAGGCCCATGGCGCGTTTGAGCACCACTTTTACATAATCGTCTATGAATCCGATGAGCGCCATTCCGAAAGTCAGGATCAGTATCGGAACGACCTTATCGCTCTGCTTTATCTGAAGAAGCGCGGGGATCAGCATTCCGATCAGGAATATCACTCCGCCCATCGTCGGTGTGCCGGTCTTCTTCAGATGACTCTCGGGCCCGTCGTCTCGGACAGTCTGTCCGAATTTGATCTTATGAAGGAACGGGATGAATACCGGCCCCAAGAGAGCCGAAATCCCGAATGATAATATGGCTGCTATAAAAATCCCTAGATTCATCGTATTCTCCAATGTCAGTATATGATATCAGGCGCATCGCCTATGGCTGAAGCATCCTGATCGGCAGTAACGGGCGCCTCACCGCCGGGCAGATTCTCATTAAGTCCTATCGTAGCGCCGGTTACCGGATCGACATATGCTCCGCTGTTCGGGTCTACAGCATAGCCTGTATTGGGATCAATGTCAAAGTCCTTCCAGGGCTGCTCGGCTTCTTCGTGAATTTCTTCAGCGTTTTCGCCTTCTGTCACGGTGGTTTCGGTCTGCTCTGCGCCGGAAGCTTCTCCGGAAGGTTCGCTCACGGTTTCAAGTTCTATACCCTCGCCGCTGAAGCCATGGGTATCCATCAGGTTCTTTTCCTCTATCTCGGCCTTTTCCTTGTCACTCAAAGGTTCGGTCATATATATATGAAGATAAGGAAGCACATCGGTCAGGATGTTCCTGACTATCCTCGTAGCGTATTTTGCATCTGCCTGTGCACCCCAGGTACCTACATTGGGCCTGTCAACGACCACATATATGGCTATCTCGGGGTCATCCGCAGGCGCATATCCCATGAAGGATACTACATATTCGCCGTTACCTCGGGGCAGTGTCTCGGCCGTTCCGGTCTTGCCCCCGATCCTGTATCCCGCGGGCCTGGCCGTCTTACCAGTACCGTACTCTCCCGCAACAACGAGGTTGCAGTACTCTATGATCTTGGCGGATACGGACGGGGAAATGGTCTGCTTGAGCACTCTGGGCTCGATATTTTCTATGGTCGAGCCGTCGGAAGTCACTATCTTGCTGACCATGTGAGGCTCGTAATAGTTTCCGCCGTTTATGAGAGAGCAGAAACCCGTGATCATCTGGATCATCGTGCAGTTGTAGCCCTGTCCGAAAGAGTTCGTGGCCAGATCCGTCTGCCTCATTGATGAAGGCGTATATACGAGCGATGCGGTCCTGGATTCTCCGGCAAGGTCTATGTTGGTCTTAAGTCCGAAGCCGAAAGCATGCTGATATTTAACAAATATCTCCTTGCCGCAGGCGAAGGCGATATGCATGAGAGCCACGTTGCAGCTTCGCTCAACCGCCTCGGCAACGCTTAAATAGCCGTCTCCGTATACGTTATGGCACTTGATCGTATGGTCTCCGACTTCGAGCGATCCCTCGCAGTTATAGTATTCATTACCGGTGATGGAACCCGAGTCAAGCGCCGCCGCTACCGTAAAAGGTTTAGAGACTGATCCGGGTTCATATGTCGTATTGATACAGAAATTCTTCCAAAGCGAGTTCAGGTTCTGATATACCGTATCGTCATCCATGAGACGGAGGCTTTCCTCGGTCACATATAATGACTCGGTCATTATCAGCGGTTCCGAACCCGAAGATGCTGCAGTATCGGAGGCGTCCCCGGTGCTGTCTGCGGCGTTACCTTCTTCCGCGTTTTCGCCCGTTTCCGTGGATACCGCATCGGGATCGACCATATTGTTCATGACGAGGTTGGCAGTGATCTCTATGGGCTTACCCGTGGTCTTTTTGCCCTCTACATCGACCTGTCTTGCACCGATCAGCATGTCGGTGTTTCTCGGATTGTTCAGGTCGTATACGGGGTACTGAGCCATGGCCAGGACATTGCCGGTATCCACTTCCATGATGATACAGGCCACATTCTCGGCTCCGTTGGCTATGTTTACATTATTTTTATATTCTTCGTTAAACTCGGCCAGATATTTTTCTACCGTGCTCTGGATATTGATATCGATCGTCGAGTAGATATTGTAGCCGTCCTCGGCCGGGATAACGGTCCTCTCTAAGTCCGAATCCTCGTTTAAGTATCCGTATTCGCGGCCGTTGGTTCCGCGAAGAGTCGAGTCATAATACTGTTCGAGTCCGAAATTACCTATATTATCGTTCGAGGTAAAGCCGATGATATCGCATCCTAATGTTGAGTTCGGATACTGCCTTACATACTCATCCTCAAACCATACGCCTTTGATCAGGCTGCCGGTCTCCTCATCCTTCTTGAGATCCATGAAGGCCATCATCTGTTCATATCCGACTCTTTTGGCCAGGATCTTATATTTCGATGAAGGATTGGCCACGATATACGACCTGATCTCGGATTCATCGAGCCCGAATACCGAATGGAGCGCGTTGAGCGTGGGCTCTAAGTACTCATCTTTTCCGAGAAGGACCGAGCAGTCCAGGATCACATTGTAGACCTTGTTGGACGAAGCCAGGATCATGCCGTTGCGGTCATAGATATCCCCGCGTCTGTAGGGGATGACAACCGAATCGTATTCCTGCTGGGAAAGGACCTGTCTTGCGTATTCCTCGCCGTTATTGCGCGAGATCATGTACAGACGTATTCCTAAACCGACAAAAGCCGCAAGTATTATGATAAAAAATACCCGCAGCTTCGTTCTTATCTGATTCCTGTTTCTATTTCCTTTTTTTACTCTTCCGTCATTATATACAGGAGCCATGATCCGTGTAACCTATTCATCGATCTTGGCAATCTGTCTCACATAATCTCCATTCTCACTGGTAAAGAACTCTATCTGACCTTCTTTTGCGTATGTCATGCCGAGTTCATTGATGGCCGTATCCCTTATCTGCTCAAGATCCATATTACTGTTAATTCTACTATATGTTGCGTCATTTTCCAACTTCAATTCATTAAGTTGTGATTCGAGCTCCGAAATGCTCTGAAGCCGGTTGGTGACATCGGACCTTAATGTGATGTAGTGTACCAGTACGAATGCCGTGAAAACAAGAGCAGCCGCAACGAACATGATATATCCGATATGTGAGCCTATGTGACCTCTGCCGCCCGGAAGCGCACGAAGGGAAGGATCGGCTATCTCTCCCATCCTTATTGCCACGTTTGACTGCTGATATTCCGTTCTCTGATATCTGCCTGCCATGATCTACCTCTTTCCGTTCCTGTGGTTTAAAACTTTTTCAAATATCCCGTGATTTATATCTTTTCGAATATCCTGAGCTTCGCGCTTGATGCTCTGGGGTTTTCTTTCAGTTCTTCGTCGCCTGCCGTAAGCGGCTTCCTCGTGATAACCCTGCCTATCGGCTTCCTGCCGCATGTGCATACCGGAAATTGCGGTGGACATATGCAGGGGTTTTCGTATCTCCTGAACGCTTCCTTTACTATCCGGTCCTCGAGCGAGTGGAATGTGATGATGCAAAATCTTCCGCCGGGATTCAGGCTTTGAGCGAAATCATCGAGTGATGATCTTAAAACCTCAAGTTCCCTGTTGCACTCTATCCTTATCGCCTGAAATGTCTTCTTGCAGGGATTTTTGCCCTTAGCTCTCATCTTCGCGGGGATCGCGGCGTGTATGATGTCGCTTAATTCGCCCGTCGTGGTGATCGGCGCCTTGCTTCGCCTCTCTACGATATGCTTGGCAATGTTAGCTGCGAACTGCTCTTCGCCGTACTCCCGGATGATCCTCGCCAGTTCTGCCTGTGTGTATGTGTTGATGATAGTTTCGGCGCTTACCTCTGACCGCTCATCCATCCTCATGTCGAGGCGGGTATCATATCTGTAGGAAAAACCTCTGTTCTCGTCATCCAGCTGGTAGGAACTGACTCCCAGATCAAGAAGTATGCCGTCCAAACCTTCCACCCCTCTGGCCTTAAGCTTCTGAAGAGCGTTCTCGTAATTCGTCCTGATGATGTCCGCTCTGCCGGCGTAGTCCGCAAGCCTTGCGGTTGCGGCCTCGATGGCTGCCGCGTCCTGGTCCGTTCCGTACAGGTGGCCATGACCGCTTAATCGTTTGACTATCTCTGCGCTGTGTCCGGCTCCGCCTATCGTCCCGTCCAGGTAGATTCCTTCGGGTTTGATGTTTAAGCCGTTTATGACTTCATCCAGCATTATGGGGGTGTGGGAAAATTCCATATCCTTCGCCGCAAGCACTGAGTTATAACTCAGATGCCAAGTCCCATATCTTCGAGAGCAGCCGCGACTTCATCCATATTCGCATAAGTTGCGTCAGCTTCATATCTATCCTTGCTCCAGATCTCTATCCGATTGCCCATCCCCAAAAAAACCGCTTCCTTGGATAGTCCCGCATATTCGCGGAGGTTAACCGGAATGAGCACTCTGCCCTGTGAGTCGCACTCTATATCTGCCGCTCCACCCGAAAAGTGTCTTACGAGCATTCGTGCGTTCTTGTTGGTGACGGGCAGTTCGCGGAGTTTGGTCTCAAATGCTTCCCAGTCTTCCGATGCGTAAGCCATCAGGCATTTATCCAGACCCTTGGTCAGCACAAATGAGTCCCCGAGCTCGCTTCTTAACTTAGAAGGAACTATCATCCTGCCCTTGGCATCTATTGAATGGGAAAACTCACCATGAAACACTTCAATCTCCACTTTGTGGATAAATTTTCCACTTAGTCACCACTTACATCCACCATTATACCTGCGCGTTCCCCCAAATGCAAGTGGAAAATGCAGTTTTTTCAAGGAATTTTGAGCTTTTTTGCGCAAAAAAAGACCGGGGTCCTTATAGACCCCGGTGAATGTTATATTCCTTTATTCTGCGTCGGTTTTGGGTTTTTTCCTCAGGAAGAAGATGTTGATCACTACCGCGAGGATCACGATCGCCACGCACACGAGCTGGGATGCCGCGATATGCGTGTTCCAGATATAGAGCACGTCCGTGCGGATGGCTTCTATCCAGAAGCGTCCGATGCCGTAGCCCAGGAAGTAAAAAGTCATGACCTGTCCGCTGAACTTCTTGCGTTTCGTCCACCAGATCAGGAAGATCATGAGTGCCAGGTTCCAGAGTCCCTCATAGAGAAAAGTGGGATGAACCTGGATATAATTGGTGCCCTCTGCGATATGGGCTGCGATATTCTCGGAAATGTCGGATGAGCGCACAGCCTCAACGGGCAGGCGCATCGCAAGCAGATTATCGGTGTACTCACCGAAGACCTCACGATTGGTGAAATTGCCCCAGCGGCCGATCACCTGTCCGAGAGCGATTCCCGGAACCACGCTGTCGGCGAAGTCCAGAGACTTGATCTTCTTGACATGGCAAAAGATAAAGAGCACGGTAAAGCCCACAATAAGGCCGCCGTATATGGCGAGACCGCCGGCCCTCAGATTAAAGATCTGAAGCGGATTGTCCTTGTACTGGTCCCAGCGGAAAATGACATAGTATATGCGGGCTCCGATAACGCCGAGAACTATGGCATATATCCAGAAATCCCACATGACTTCAGAGTCTATCCCGTTCTTAACAGCCATGCGCGATGCCAGGAATATGCCGGCCAGCATGCCTATGGCAATGAATACGCCGTAGAGAGCGATCTCAAGCCCGAAGACCGAGAATGACTTGGGTACATTATTCAGATATAAACCGAGATTGGGAAACGCTATGTCGGTAGCGCCCATCATTTCCTGCATAATCAGTTCCTCATATATCTACACGGCATTGCATGTCGATGCTTCGTCTTACACGTTGAATCTGAAGAGGATAACATCCCCGTCCTTTACGACATAATCCTTGCCTTCCATGCCCACGATTCCTTTTTCACGGGCTGCGGCCAGCGAACCCAGTTCCAGAAGATCCTTGTAGTTAACGACCTCGGCCTTGATGAATCCGCGTTCGAAATCGGTGTGGATCTTACCGGCTGCCTGGGGAGCCTTGGTACCCTGCTTGATCGTCCATGCACGGCACTCGTCCTCGCCTGCAGTAAGGAAGCTCATGAGGCCCAGCAGATCATAACTGGCTGCGATCAGCTTATCGAGGCCGGATTCCTTAAGTCCTAAGTCATCCAGGAACATGGCTCTCTCCTCGTCATCGAGCTCACTTATCTCCTGCTCTATCTGAGCGCAGATCACGAAGACCTTGCTGCCCTCGGCATCCGCAAACTTACGGACTGCCTGTACATATTCATTGCCTGCGCCGTCATCCGCAAGGTCGTCCTCAGCCACGTTTGCGGCATAGATAACCGGCTTAGCCGTCAGCAGATTATATTCGCGGAAAGCAGCTGCCAGATCGTCATCATCGGGAACCTCGAATGTCGCGGCTCTGTTTCCGCCTTCGAGATGTTCCTTGATCGCCATCAGCATGTCATATTCCTTGCCTGCCGCCTTGTCCATCTGGCGGGTGCGGGCAACCTTGGCGATACGCCTCTCGAGAACCTCGAGATCGGCAAAAATGAGTTCTAAGTTGATGGTCTCTATATCCCTGACAGGATCTATGGATCCGTCCACATGAACTATGTTGGAATCCTCGAAGCACCTGACCACATGTACGACCGCATCTACTTCACGGATATTGGCCAGGAACTGGTTTCCGAGCCCCTCGCCCTTTGATGCGCCCTTGACCAGGCCCGCGATATCCACGAACTCTATGGTGGCATGAGTCACCTTCTTGGTGTGATACAGCTCACCGAGCTTCTCGATACGTTCATCCGGCACCGGAACTATTCCGATATTCGGATCTATGGTACAGAACGGATAATTGGCCGATTCGGCCCCTGCTTTAGTCAAAGAATTAAATAAAGTGGACTTGCCCACGTTCGGGAGCCCGACGATTCCCAGTTTCATATTGTTTTATAGCCCTTTCAAAAGTCAGTATCAGATTAGCAACTATTATATATTATACCCTCGGCCTGCGTCTGTCATTACCGGCGCTGTAGAATTTCCGCTTCTCATCGTACATTCTGTTGTCCGCTTCGATCTTTCGGGAATCATAATCGGGATCGCCATCATGCGCATAAGAATATCCGATAGCCACATGACCGCCCTCTTCTTCGACCATCGAGCGTATCCTGGCTACCTTCTCCTCGAACTCAGATAGATTTTCATCAAAAGAATAAACGGCGAATTCATCTCCGCCCATACGGTATATGTTTTCAGGTCCGAAGACTTCCCCAAGGCATGATGCAACGGTCTTGATCAGTTTGTCTCCGGCATCGTGTCCGTTGTTGTCATTCACGGACTTAAGGCCATTGATATCGCATGTTATGAAACCGTAAGGGCGCGTAGTATCCAGATTTTCTCTCTCAAACTCTCTCATGGCACGCCTGTTGCCGGCTCCGGTAAGGGCATCATGATAGCTGTATTCCACCAGACGCCTGTGATTGTCTCTTCGTGCGATAAGCTCCGATAAGAAGAACGTAAGAAGCCTGATTATCTCGGATATCTCTCTCATGTTCTCGACAGGTGGATTGTCAACACCAAAGAATCCTATATATTCGCCGTCAAGGATAAGCGGGCCGGTCACCAGTGTGTTGATGCCCTGAGGCTTCAACACGTTATACATGTTTTCGCTGACTTCACGGTACTTCTCAATATCATATATAAGTATATGGCCGCCTTTTTTGTATTCTTCATACCAGACATCAATGACACCGTCATAAGGAATCCCTTTGAGGTTGTCTATCTCGGGAGTCACGCCCTCTGCGCAATACTCGTATGTATTGTCAAAAGTGCCGTCATTCATGTCTTCGAATATATAAGCGCGGTCCGCGTGAAGCTCTTCGCACAGATAAGTAAGGACCTTGTTTATCTTCTCATCCGGCTCCATCACATCCATGATGTACTGAAGCAGACGGTTGATGAAACGATCCCTCTCAAGAGAGGTCTTTTCCCCGGACCACCAGTCGAAGATCTGGAAAGCCATGAAAACGAAGAACAGTACAAGTCCGAATCTGAACCAGCTGCCTCTGCCGATAGACCCCTTCTCCCCCACGATATATCTGATCATGTCGACCGACGAAGCGGCGATAAAGAAAAGCGCACCGATATAGAAGTATCTCATGTTGGAAGAGATCTTCTTTTTTCTGCAATAGATTTCATTGTCGATGAGCATGGCCGTGAGCCAGACAAGTTCCAGAGCATAGGAAGAATAGATGACACCGACCATGGTATGCATGTCGGTTCCGAATAATACTCTGGCCAGAATAAGCCACCCAAAAGCAAAAAGGGCGGTGAAGAAGGAAAGATATACATAGAGCCGTCTTTTGTTCCTCGTGATGGCATTAACGAAATACACCAGAGGAAATCCGGCCAGGTGTAGTATACCGTAGACCATCACCCTGGAAGCGTATGTACAGCCTGTCAGAAGCTGCGGTATCCCGGTGTCGCATACGCTCCACAAACCGAAAAGGACATCGGCAACTCCGAGCGCCCAGATTGGGCGGATCATCGGACTCTTCCGGGACATTCCGAAGAAGAAAATTATGATCACGATACCGAAGACGATCATCAGGAAAGACAGGATAACTCCCATCCCGCCCTTTCTCAGAATATAAAACCGGAACTGGTCCTCGCTGCCGAACTGGATCTCATTGATGCGGCCGCCATGCCCATTGGTAAAGGCGGTATGCGCCTCAATCCGGAGGGTACTCCCCTGATCCTTGGTACCTAAGCCGATCATATGATAGGAAACACCGTCACCGGTACCCGTAAGGTTCTCAATCGTATCAAAAGAATAGATAAGCTGATCGTCTACATAGACAGAAAATACGAGATTGCTGGTCGATAAGCACACAGCATCCGTTTCGGACATGACATCGGGAAGCGTCCTGGACAGAACACGGCCTGCTCTGAATCCTCCGGCGCTGATATCGCCAATATCAACCGTCTCGCCGGATTCGTCAGTCCAGCCCGCGGAATAATCACGCAGTTCACCGAGTTTAATGGCATGAACAAAATCATGCATGTCGGTAAAAAAGAAAATATAGCCCAGAAAAACATTGAGTACGACAAAGAAGATGATAAGGCAAGCTCGTATGGTTTTGGATGGTTTTGATATCATAAACGCTTCCGTACCTGTTTAGTCTTTATTCATTATTCATTGACGCTGATGCTCTGAAGTCCGCCCTCATAAACGACATTCTCAGGTTTTGCGCCGTATACTACCGGAACCCCCGAAGCAAGCCGTATATTGACGATGGTCTGTTTAGCCTGGATATGTGAATCGAGTTCTTTATCACCCAGAGCCAGGACATTATTGCCCTCACCGCGCAGATTGATCGCGGAATTATAGAAATCTATATCGAACGCACCGGAACCGGCACCTATCAGATAAAGCTGCTGTCCGTTAGCTGCGATCGTGAGTTCACAGTTCTCCATCTTGACGGATCCGTTCTTATTATCCATTCCGCCTATAGCCGATATACGGCTGCCGGCACACATAATATTAATTTTAGAATTAACAATATGAATATTCGGCGTTCCCTCGATACAGCCGATGCCTATGCCCTTGTCTATCTTGATATCAAGGTGCAGTTTGCAGTTCGAGATGATACCGTCGAAATGACCTTTCACCGCTCCGATCGCTATGGCGCGCTGACTGGCGGGTTCTATTCTGACGGTTCCGGACAGGATGTGGATTCCGTTGCCTTCCCTGAACTCGCCTCCGCCGATGGCTACGGCTTCATCGGCCTCTATAAGGATATCCAGTGAGCCCGTCCCGCGCCATGCTATATCTCCGACTCCCGAATTCCAGAAGTTTCCGATCGCATAACTCGATACGCCCTGTGCCCTTATCTGGAGGTTTCCGTGTCCGGTGATAACAAGCTTCGAACTGTCGGGAACCAGTATTCCGAACTTGTTCAGCCTGTTCTCTCCTTCAAGAACCAGAGTGAGTTCGCTACCCGTACCGAGCTCTATGCAGGGAAGCTGCTGCGTGCTCTCTATGAAGACATCCCTGATAGTGAGCCTGCATTTGGTATTGTCCTTGATCTTGATGGACATCTCGGCGCAGTATCCGGTGTTTCCTACCAGCGTGAATTCCTCACGGCCTATCAGGATGCCGGTATATTTCTCGAGAGCAAGCCTCATGATCGGAAGCTCCGACTCTCCTTCGACATTGTATATCCTTCTGACTTCCTGGTTGGTCCCCTTGACGGAACTGGAGATTATCTGGGCCTTGATGCTCTCATCAACCTCTTCAATGATCTCAAATGACGGTTTTCCGGTGTAGTAACCCTGAATGTAATCAACACCGAGTTCTATCACGGTACGCATTTCCGGTCCGGTCTCAACGCCTTCGGCCAGAGTCTTTACGCCGTTTGCCTTGGCAAACTCGATGATGCTCTTGACGAAGTGCTGCTTCTTGGTCTCCTCATGGATGTTGGAGATCAGCAGTCTGTCTATCTTCAGATAGCTGGGCAGGTACCTGAGCAGGCTCGATGTATTGGAATATCCGGTCCCGTAGTCGTCGATCGCAAGTTCGAATCCGCCGGACTCGCTCCTCTCGAGAAGCGACGACAGTTCATGATCCTTGAACTCGGTATACTCGGTGATCTCAAGGATCATCTTGTCAAAATACTGTCCGTATCTGGACCGGAGCTCGGCAAAATCATCCGCGCCAAGCTGGGATCCGGGAAGACTGTTGATGAATATCTTCTTGTTCCCGAGAGCTCCGCACTTGCCCTCGTATAACTCCATCACGTTGAATAACGTCTGTTTCTCTATATTGTATAGCTGATTTTTGCGTGTGGCATAATCAAGAATGGTCAGCGGAGATACGCTCACGCCGAAATCCGTTCTCATCAGCGCTTCATATCCGAAGATCTCTCCGGTCCTGGCATCCACTATGGGCTGAAGCGCGTAGCTGAACTTGTTCTCATCGATGATATCGCGGATCATCTCGTCTTCAGGCACAGCATTGTCATTGGGCATATAATCTCTCATCCTGTCGGGACGGATCAGCATTTCGACGGCCTCTACAGTCCTGTCTGCCAGTTTTATCTCCCGAATCCTGCCCGTATCGGCAAATCCCATGCCTTTGTACGATCTGCGGGCGAATTCGTTTTCGGGGAAAACGGCCATTGTTACATTCTCGGCCTTCATGACATCAAAAGAGAAGATAAGGGCAAGCGTGACCATCATATATCCGTAGCCATGCCCGTAGAATTCGGGATCCAACACAAAAGAAGCCATATGAACGGTCTTCGGATCCCCGGAAGGAATGCTCAAAGTGACATATCCCACAGGAGTCCCGTCATCGGACGCGATCATCTGGAAAAAGGAATCATCATCCGCCTTAGCGGCCGAAAATGCATCAAAAGCCTCCACTGATGGCGGATACTGTCCGATTTCTCCCAAAGCCCATTCATTAAATATCTCTTCAGAGGTGACCCAGGAGACTACTTTGGATGCGTCAGAATTTTTGTAAGGTCTTAGTCTTAGCATGCGAAAAAAACCTCCATGTTTTATTTTATCATCAATAATGTATGTGATAAACTGTTTTCTATGGAAATACGGCAGATCTCGTACTTCAACGAATTCATATGCAAAGGCTGCGAATGTCCGGAAACCTGCTGCAGGGGATGGCTCATCCCTCTTGAAAAAGAGGACCTTGAGCGCTACTCGAAGGAAAAGGGGCTGATGAAAGCCCGCCTCATGCTCGCGATGTCTGAGCACTCCATCCCCGTCTTTAATTCATCCTGCGGAGAATGCACCTTCCACGAACGGTCGGGGCTGTGCAGCCTCCAGGTTAAGCGCGGCCACGATTTTATTCCGGAAACCTGCCGGAACTACCCGCGTTTCTATAGAAATTACGGCTTATTCGAGGAACGCTACCTCGATCTGTCATGCATAGAAGCCGCCAATATGCTCATCTCTCATGTGAAAGATCTGAGTCTGGTTTTGGCCATGGGCGAACCCGACTGCGACAAGACCATCACCAATGACGACGAGCCGTTTCTAAACAGGCTCCTTCGAATCCGGTCCGACATGCAATCGGCCCTTGCCGGGGTGACGGACTTTGATGATCTGTGCTCGGTACTTGGCGCGATCGATTCATATGCCATGCGGCTTCAGGATGCTTATCTTCACGGCGACGAAGACTATCCGGATAAACACCCGTTTACTTATGTCAGATCGGATGCGGGCGGTTTTGATGCGCCGGAAGTACGCGACGTGGATCGCATCTTCCCGTTAAAAGCAGGTGAGATCACTGCCCTTACGGATACATCCATATATCACATCCGCCTCAGGAAGAAAAACCCGGGGCTATATAAGCTCTTTTCGCTGTATTTCAATAAATACCGCCGCGATCTGGCTTCCGAGAACGGATGGACGCGCGCATACACCGATTTTGGCGTACGGCACCGGGAACTCATACCCTTCTTTGCGGCCTACTACTCATATTATCTGTATCAGTACTGGCTCAGGATCTGGGAGGATTACAGTTTCGTAAGGCACGCGCGCTTAGGCATCATCCACCTGTCCATGCTCCTGCTCCTTTGCATAGTATATGAAAAAGAGCATCAATCCGTAACTTCCGCCGAACTCGCGCATATCATCGCGGTCTATAACCGTCGCGCCTTCTTCAGCGACGAGCTGCTCGACAGCATGTACAGAGTGCTGGACGGGCGCAGCGCCAACCCTTTTACCGGTTAAGCGCCCTTAAGTTACTCATCTCAGCCGAGCACTTGCTTCCCACGATCGATGAATACGAGAAAAGTATGTATCCCGCGAGACCGTTATCGCGCAATTCCTTAACCTGTCCCGAAAGATTGGTGTTTCTCGTGCTCCATCCGGGATCGGATCCGGACACTTCCCCGCATCTGTAAGCAGCAAGACCTATATACATCCTGATCCCTGCTTTGTTTAAGCCTTTCCATGCTGCCAGCCTGTCAGAGTACATCGTCACGTTTCCGGCTTTGCCGTAGGCATTACTCCAATATATCTGCGGGCAGATATAGTCGATATATCCGGTATTTGCAAGCCAGGTATCCACATCCACGCCCGCTCTTCTGTTATTGTCTATGTTCCCCGAAGGGCTCACACCGAAGACCTTGCCGTATGAGTGAACGGTGTTGTACACATCTTTGAGCAGCGAATTATGCACGGATGCACCAAGCGGTGGGAAATAATCGTCAAAATGAATCCCCTCGACATTGTAATTATCCAGGATCTCCCTTACTCCGGCCAGGATGTTGTCCCTGGTCGCGAGGGACTTATCGCCGCAGTATTTGCCGTTACGGTAGCCGTAAGGATTGATCCAGGCATGGACCTGCAAGCCGTTCGCGTGAGCAATCTCCGTGATCATGGCCAGCGGATCGTATCCGGGATTGCCTCCGCACATCTCATCGCTCCAGGGATAGCAGGATGAAGGGTATGCGGCATCGTTATGAGATCTGACATGGACTATGATCGCGTTTAATCCGTTATCTTTGCAGTTTTGGCATACAGTCTGAAATGTTGACCTGAAATCTTTCTCGCTCTTACCTTTAAGATAGGTCTGCCAGTCCCTGAAAGAAAACCATACGGCTCTGAATTCCGCGGGAGCAGCTGCGGTAACCTCCTCGGGAGTCCCGGTTTCGGTCATGCCCGAAGTATCTGCTGCGGTCTCTGCAGCTAAGCCGGCGTCAGCGGTCTCTGCAGCGGCGGCACCTGCTTCCGCGGAAGCGGCCGCGGCGCTCATCGGCATGAGCATAAACAGCAATGCCGCGCACATAACACTCGTTATCTTGATCAATGTCCTGTTCATCTTTTTTCTTGTCCTTATCTATGTCCTTATCCTGAATATCCTTAATCCCTTCTGAATATATCGCGGGTATAAACTTTATCTGCCACATCATCCAGCACGGAGTCATAACGGTTGGCGATGATCGCATCGCTCTCTGCCTTGAACCTGGCCAGATCGTTCACCACGCGGCTTCCGAAGAATGTGGAGCCGTCCTCAAGCGAGGGTTCGTATACGATGACCGAGGCTCCTTTTGCCTTGACTCTCTTCATGATGCCCTGTATCGAAGACTGGCGGAAGTTGTCGGATCCCGACTTCATGGTCAGTCTGTAGACTCCGACCACCACATCTTTTTCCTTATCCCGGTTGAAGGTCTCGCTCTCCTCATAATATCCGGCCGTATGAAGCACGCGGTCGGCGATGAAATCCTTGCGGGTGCGGTTGGCGTTGACTATGGCTTCGATCAGGTTCTCGGGTACATCCGAGTAATTGGCCAGAAGTTGCTTGGTATCCTTGGGCAGACAATATCCGCCGTATCCGAAGCTGGGGTTATTGTAATGAGTACCGATCCTGGGGTCTAAGCATACTCCGTCGATGATCGACTTGGTATCAAGGCCCTTCATCTCGGCATAGGTATCGAGTTCGTTGAAATAGCTCACGCGCAGAGCCAGATAGGTATTGGCGAAAAGTTTCACGGCCTCCGCCTCGGTGGTGCCCATGATCAGCACATCGATGTTTTCCTTGATGGCTCCCTCTTCCAGGAGGCGGGCAAAAGTTTCAGCCTTGGCCTTAAGATCGGGATCATCCATATCCGTGCCGACTATGATGCGAGAAGGATAGAGGTTATCGTACAGCGCACGCCCTTCACGCAGGAATTCGGGTGAAAAGAGGATGTTGCGGGTGTCAAACTTTTTTCTTACGGATTCGGTATATCCTACGGGGATCGTGGACTTGATGACCATGACAGCGTCGGGGTTAACTTTTTTTACCAGACTGATCACCGCTTCCACCGCGGATGTATCGAAGAAGTTCTTCTGGGGATCATAGTTGGTCGGAGCCGCTATCACGACATAGTCTGCGTCCCCATATGCCATCTCGCCGTCGAGCGTGGCCGTCAGGTCCAGATCCTTTTGGCTTAAGTATTCCTCGATCTCCTTATCGGCTATTGGTGACTTACGGTTATTCAACATCTCGACCTTCTCCGGTATGATGTCCACCGCATAAACCTTGTGGTGCTGTGCAAGAAGGATCGCGTTGGAGATCCCGACATATCCTGTTCCCGCTATCGCAATTGTGTATTTATCCGACATTGTTCTCTCCTGTAGTATCTGTAATTCCGGCACTTTTACTTCGGTATCATTATCTCCGGCATCTCTACTCCGGCATCTCTATTGTGCTTTAAGGCTGATCAGCATGCCGTGGAAATCACCCCAGGGTCTGGGGATGAGGAGGCCCGCTTTCATCAGAATCTCGCCGCTGTATGTGCGCTCGCCGCCGTTCTTAGCGGAGGTTTCCTCATCTTCATCCACGAAGGTCACGAAGTACTTCTTCTCAGGATCCAGACCTTTAAGCCTGATCTTGCGTGAATGGAAGTTTACGCGGTTAAGCACCTGGACAAAAGTAACCAGAGCCTCGGATTTATCCTTGGAAACCACCATATAGCAGTCGTATTCATTGTTTTGGGAATATGAAGATACGCGGTAATAATCGCCCATACGAACCAGATCGTTGTATGCGTGATACATCTTCACCTGACCCGGGATCATGTTCCGGTCTTCCTCGGGGATCCTGGTCACATCCAGTTCATATCCGAAGGTACCCGCGAGAGCCACATAGCCTCTCGTCCTGAAAGGAGTCACCCTTCCGAGCGCGTGGTTCGGGCAGTCGCTCACGTGCGCTCCCATCGAAGAAAGCGGATAAACAAGAGCCGTCCCCTCCTGTATGAGGAGTCTCTCTACGGCATCGGTATCATCCGAACACCATATCTGAGGGCTATAATAGAGCATTCCGGCGTCAAAGCGTCCGCCGCCTCCCGAGCAGTTCTCGAGAAGCAGGTTCGGGAAGTCGGTTATAAGCCTCTCCTGCAGTTCATATACTCCGAGCATATATCTGTGGAACATCTCTCCCATCCGCTCCGGAGGAAGCGCGCTGCTTCCCATATCGGACAGTGGTCTGTTCATGTCCCACTTCACGTATTCGATATTGGCGCTTTCAAGGATAGCCTTGACCTGACCGTATACATGATCGACCACTTCGGGTCTTGTAAGATCCAGCACATACTGCGCCCTGGCCTGACCGGGAGTTCTTCCCGGGATCTGTATCGCCCAGTCGGGATGCGCCCTGTAAAGATCCGAATCCGGAGATATCATTTCGGGTTCGAACCAGATGCCGAACTTCATGCCCCGCTTGTTTACTTCATCAACCAGGTATTTCAGCCCGCCCTTTATCTTATCCTCGTATACATACCAGTCACCGAGGGATGAATCGTCAAAATCACGGTGTCCGAACCACCCGTCGTCCATGACGAGCATCTCGATGCCGAGTTTCGAAGCCTGATCGGCTATGCCTACCAGCTTGTCCGTATCGAAATCAAAATATGTAGCCTCCCAGTTATTGATGAGTATCGGGCGCTTACGGTCCTTATACGGACTGCGGATCAGATTGTTCCTGATAAGATCGTGATAGGTGCGGCTCATGCGGCCCAAGCCTTCCGAAGAAAAGACCATGATCACTTCGGGCGCCGTAAACTCTTCGCCGGGTTTGAGCAGCCAGTTGAAATCCTCGGGATTAATGCCCATCATGGCTCTTACCGACTCGAATTGGTTTACATAACATGATGCCAGGAAGTTGCCCGAATATACGAAACTCATTCCGTAGACCTGTCCTCTGTCTTCATCAGCGCCCTTTTCCATAATGGCCATGAAAGGATGATCCTGGTGTCCGCATTCGCCCCTGATAGAGGAAAGTCCCTGGAATCCGCGGGTTAGCGGCCGTCTGTTGATATGCCGCTCTCTCGCCCATGAGCCGTGGAGAGTGAGAAGATCGAAGTTCTCGTTATCCATGTCCAGACACGCGCTCATCACGCGGGTCAGCACTATATCGTCACTGCTGTTATTGATTATTCTGACAGACCGGGTTATCGCATCGACCTTTTCAAATGCCGAATAAGACAGGACCACCGTCATGTTCAGGGCCTCGTCCTTCATCGTTATATCAAGAGTCGTGACCTCATCTTCTTTTCCGAAAGTGGCGGGCAGGCCCTTAAGGCTCTTTTTGCCCTTATAGATCTCATGCGATACCACGCCGAGTTTGACCGCGGAATGGCCGGAGACGCTCCTTACGGCCAGTGCATCATCCCGAAAGTCCCCGATGCCGTGAGTGGGCATCTCCATCGGAAAAGTATCGTAGAAAGCGAGCCGCTCTCTGTTGCTCTTTGACGGAACAAAAGGCGGCTCTCCCGTCCTCATGAGATATGCCGCATCGTGGTCTGTCAGGCGGGGGCCGTAATAGACATGCCCGAGGAAGTTCTCCTCATCCGTGACAGCGCACATATAAGTCGATGCCGGTGTATCCAGCTTGAATAATCGGTCTTTTTCGTAATAGGTTATTCCCATATCCTTCTCCTGTAAAAATCAGTCTTTGGCAGTTTTTCTGCTTCGGTTCTGTTTCTCTTTGTAGAGATCCTCATCCGCAAAAGCAAGTACCTCTTCGAGAGTCTTCCTCTCTCCGGCCGGAACTCTGTATATACCCACCGAAGCGGTGACATAGTAGGGCTTGTCGCTGGATGCGTTAAATGCATCGAATTTCTCCCTGATAGCCCGCTTATATTCGTCAGGATCCACATCGGACCATACCATGCAGGCAAATTCGTCTCCGCCCAGGCGGCCGATCACGCCGTGATCCCTGTCGACTGTCTCACGCAGGGTATCCGCTATGAGCTTAAGGGCAAAATCGCCCTCATCATGGCCGTAACGGTCGTTTACGATCTTCAGGTTATCCATGTCGACATACATCGCCATCAGCGGGATGCCGGTTACGGCTCCGCCTTCTATGCAGGCTTCCGCAGCCTCCTGAAAACCGCGGCGGTTATATATCCCCGTCATCTGGTCTATCTTGGACAAGCCGTCCAGGATGATGTTATGGCGCTTCAATGTCTCGTTGCTCTGCTCGAGCTGGTCCATGATTTCCTGGGTTTTCGCCAGTATATACAACATCCTGTATGCTGCCGAGAGCTGGTTGACGAGCATCTCTCCGTTATCCAGGAGCTGATCGTTGACATCGCACAGGATGTATCCGTAAAGTTCGTCGCCTGAGTAGATCGGCAGCACGGTCATCGAATACCTTTCATCGCCGATATACTCGTTCGCATACAGATCATATATCGAAGTCTTCTGGTGGGGAGCCTTGACTGAAGAAAGCTCACCGTTCTTCAGAACTGCCTTCAGGTACAGATGATCCGGGGTATCCATCATCTCTCCGTCCAGGTGGACGATCGGTTCTTCAAGCATATACAGATAGGCGTTGTTGATCCCCAGATAGGGAAGACTGGCCAGCGGTACGGCATAGTCCTGATCGTATCCGTGCTCAAACTGCATCATGTTCTGTGCCACGAGTTTGAGAGACTGATCGATGGCCTGATTGGCATCGATGATCTTACGGATGCTCGCCTGCTGGTATGTCACCATCATCCTCAGGATCTCTCTGTAATCCTGTCTGACATCCGCGCGGTCCTTGCGTCTCTCCTCCCCGGCAGATACCAGTTCGTACACTTCCTCCAATAGTTCCTGAAGAAGTTCCATATCCGCATAGTCGGTTATGCCTGTATCCAGGGCCTGCCGGAAATGCTCCTTGAGATCGGCATGAAGCTGCGGTGAGTTTCCCTCTGCCGATATCAGATCTATGCAGTCCCTCATGACGCGCTGATATGCCTTGTACTCGACACCCCTGGCACCCTGAAGCCTGTAGAAGACCTTATTGTAGAGGGCCTTGACATGATCCGTATCCCATTCGGTCAGATCCATGTGCTCGGTCACATGGCCGAACGAATCCCTCTTAACCAGCATGGTGTCGAGGTTTCTGCTGGGAGTCTTGCGTCCGCGGATCAGGTTTAGAGCCATGTCAAAAGCCTGCCTGGACAGTTCCATGGGATCGGCCCAGATACTGGACAGGGTCGGTCTCATCTGGCCTGCGAGCCTGGAATTGTCGAATCCGAGCACATATATGTCCTTGCCCGGAACAAGCCCTCTTTCTTCCATTACCTGATACAGGGAGACGGCGCATTCATCGTTTACGCAGAAGATCGCTTCGACATCAGGGTTCTGATCGAGAAGTCTGGCTGCCTCGGGAGTGTTCTGGCGGCTTAAGTGGCCTCCCACGAAATTCTTTTCTTCAAAAGGGATACCGCGGCGGCTTAAGATATCGATCAGCGCTTCCTTGCGTTCCACACAGTCGGTATTTGATTCCGGACCGCCGAGCATCGCGAATCTCTTACATCCGTATGTATCGATCAGGAAATCCACTCCCTCTTCGATACCCTTGTAATTCTCATAACATATGCATGATTTTCCGTGCTCTTTGGTAGCGACCAGAACGCACGGGATCTCGCTGTACTTTTTTATAAATGCGGATATGCTCTCACGCGACGCATAGTTACCTATGCAGTTGGCGGCTATGATGACCGCATCCACGTTATCCTCAATGACTAGTTCATAGAGGGTGTTGTACTGATAGTCATATTTCAGATTGCCGCTTAACTGCCTGTCTATGTATTTACCGGGGAAAAAGATCAGATTGACATTCTCCTCCTCGGCTCTCTGCATGGCGCCTATCTCCAGTTCCTTGGAATAATAGTCACCCAGCTCATGGATCAGATATGCGACTACAAATTTTCCGTCTTTCATATTCAGTATCTCCTGACAGCACGCAGATCCTCATAAAACCGCCGGTAGCGTTCGTAACGGACGCGCGAGATCTCACCTGCTTCCACAGCTTCTCTAACCCTGCATCCGGGTTCGTGAGTGTGGGAGCACCCTGAAAACCGGCATTCCGGGGCAAAAGGAGCAAACTCAGGGTAAAGGCCCGAAAGCTCCTCGGGAAGGATCGAATCAATGCTGTAAGATGTAAAACCGGGTGTATCGACAATAAAACTGTCATGATCGATGACTAAGACCTCGGCGTGCCTCGTGGTATGCTTTCCGCGGCCGAGCTTGTCAGAAATAACCCCCGTTTTCATATCCGCATCGGGACATATCCTGTTGATAAATGACGATTTACCGGCCCCGCTGGGTCCGGCTATCGCTGTGGTATGCCCCAATAATTCTTTTTTTACCCCTTCTATACCTTCACCGGATGCCGCGCATACCTCATATACCGGGTAGCCTGCATCCGAAAAACCTTTTTTCTCAACTTCCAGATCATAGTCGTCCGCACAGTCTAAATCGGACTTGTTAAAAACCACGATCGGATATATATCCGCCTTGTCCATCGTGATGAGCAGGCGGTCAATAAGCCCCATATCGGGCTTCGGATCGTTTCTCGCGAAGAAAATAAGCGCCCGGTCCACATTGGAGAGGGCCGGACGTATCAGGCTGTTGGTCCTGGGTAAGATATCTTCGATGTTGCCTGCATCAGTCTGTTCATCCGTAACGGAGATCTCTACATCATCGCCGACCAGTGGGGTTATCTTCCTGTTCCTGAATACGCCTCTTGCCTTGCATTCATACGTCCTGCCATCCTCCGCGTATACATAGTAGAACCCCGCTATTCCCTTGATGATCTTACCCCGCATATATCATTCCGCCTCAAAAGTAAGTTCTCTGGTGACTGTCTTGTCGTAATTCTGAGCAGGGGTGGTAGTTGCATCTCCGGTTACCGGATCCGTGATCGTCACTGCTTCGGTATTTACGGTAAATACATATGTAACGGTTCCCGTAGCGGCGTTGATGCCTGTATAGTTCACATCCAGAGGGAATGAAGTTGTGGTGGTGCTTAAGAGCTGCGTGCCGTCAGCCGTGGTGATGGTCACCTGCACATACATGCCGCTCTGATATTCCGGATCTTCGGTGGGAGCCGTTATCGATCCCGAAAACTTATATGTGGCGGATTTGGGGCCTATGCTCACGCGAAGATCTACTGTCTGGCCCTTGTCCGCAAAACTGCCCGCGGTCAGCGACTGATAGCAGACCAGACCGTTAAGGGAAGGATCGTCGTTGTTGGTCTCGGATACGGTACCCATCGTGAGTCCACTCTCTGTGAGGATGGCCATCGCATCCATCTCGGACTTGCCGATAACGCTGGGAACGCTGATCTTGTCGGATGCCGTTCCGCCGGATGATACGGTGATCATGATCGTGCTTCCTGCGGGCGCATAAGTGTCGCCCTCGGGAGACTGGCTTATGACGCTTCCCTTTTCTACAGTGGAACTCTCGGCCTGAAGTATCGAAACCTGGAATCCGTGCTGTTCGAGATTGGAACGCGCCTCGGCCTGCGAGAGGCCCGCTACAGCCGGTACGAGCACTCCGTCCTCGCTCTGTGCGACCGTGAGTATGACCGTATCGCCCTCCGCAAGGGCCGTTCCGGGTTCTATGCTGGCCGCTATGATCGTGCCTTCTTCATATTGAAGGGTTGTCTGATATTCTATCTGAGGCGTAAGCCCTAAGTCGATCAGGATCTTCTTGGCGTCATCGATCCTGGATCCTACGATGCCCTCGGGCATCAATATCTGATCGGTCTGCTCTTCTTCGGCAGTCTCATCTCCTGATGACGTTCCGATGAATCCGGTAACCTTGCCGAGTATCAGTAGCACGATCAGACCTACGATGACTGCACCCACAACGACAAGTATGGTCGTAAGTTTATCGCTCACTCCGCCTTCATCATCATCGTCATCGTCGTCATCATCATAAGGATCTTCGTACTCTTCCTCTTCCTCATATCTGCGGCGCTTGAACTCTTCCTTTTCCATCCTGTCACGGGTAGCGTCTCTGGAAGTCCTGACCGGAGTTTTGGAATTGGATGATGACTTGGAGCCCTGCTTGGATGAGCCGGATTTGGGTTTCCCCTTGCCCGACTTGCTGCCCGACTTGGGTGCGGGTTTGCGCGCAGGTTCCTTATCTTTATCCTTGTTTTCTTTATCTTTGCGGCGCTCCGCTCTTTCTACGTCCTCTTTAAGAGCGATCCCGCCAACCATATCGCTGCGCTCGTTTGAAGCGCTGCGGATCTTCTTCACATCTTCTTCGGTGATGTTGCGTGTGGCTGCCTCCTCATCGGGATCGGTGATCCTAACGAAATCACCCTCGGGATCGACGAGCGACTTCTTAAGGTCCGCGATAACCTCGCCCATGGACTGGTATCTGCGGTCGGGAGACTTCTGGCAGCACTTTAAGACTATCTGCTCGACGCTGTAAGGGATATCGTCGGCATAATCCGAAGGATAGGGAAGTGCCTCCTGAATATGCTTGATGGCGATGGCAACCGTAGTATCGCCGTTAAAAGGAACGCGTCCGGTCAGCATCTCGAACATCGTGATACCCAGACTGTAGATATCTGATCTCTCGTCGGAGAATCCGCCTCTTGCCTGCTCGGGCGATGTATAGTGAACGCTTCCCATCACATTGGAGCTTACGGTGTTGTTGGTAGCGGCCTTGGCTATACCGAAGTCAGTAACCTTAACCTTGCCCTCT
Source organism: Lachnospiraceae bacterium (assembly GCA_017620155.1). Classification (GTDB taxonomy): domain Bacteria; phylum Bacillota; class Clostridia; order Lachnospirales; family Lachnospiraceae; genus XBB2008. Next base: position 55,652 of record JAFZQY010000067.1, read on the forward strand.
TTGGAAATGATGGTGTTCTGGGGCTTGATATCCCTGTGGATGATGTGGTTATTGTGGGCAGCCTCGATACCGTTGGATATCTGAATGGCTATGCTCACGGCTTCTTTCGAAGAAAGTCTTACCTTCTTCTCGATATATTTCTTGAGGGTGATGCCCTCGACAAGCTCCATTACTATATAGTAAATACCGCCTTCGCTGCCTACATCGTAAACATTGACGATATTAGGGTGCATAAGACCGGCCGCAGCCTGGGCCTCCGTGCGGAACTTGTTCACGAAGTTGTTGTTCTCCGAGAACTCCTGCTTTAAGACCTTAACTGCGATAAACCTGTTAAGCTTATGATCTTTTGCCTTGTAGACATCCGACATTCCGCCGGTGCCTATCTTCTCGAGGATCTCGTATCTGTCCCCGAGCATCATTCCGATTTTGATCATGCTTTTTCCTTACTTATCCGGCAAACGGTTCAATGAGAACGACTGATATGTTATCTCTTCCGCCGTTCTCGTTTGCCATATCCACAAGTCTGTGGGCACGCTCTCTGAGCGTTCCGTCAGACCATATGATATCTCCTATAACTTCATCTTCAACCATGTTGGACATGCCGTCTGAGCACAACAAAATAATGTCGCCCTGTTCTAACTTAACCCTGAACAGGTCAACATCTATCTCGCTCATGGCACCTACTGCCCTGGTTATTATATTTTTATCCGGATGTGTGCGGGCCTTGGATCTCTCCAGGCCGCCCATCTGAACCATCTCCTCTACAAGGGAATGATCCACGGATACCTGCTGAATATCATCATCATAGGAACACAGATATGCACGGCTGTCGCCGACATTGGCTACGAGCACATCATCATCAAGGCATGTGCATGCCACGACCGTGGTACCCATGCCCTTACATCCGACTCTGGTCTGAGCCTGTTCCCAGATAGTGGAATTGGCTGCTTTGATGGCCGTCTCGAGAGCCTTCTCGGGAGAAACATTGCGCATCCCCTTGAGCTCGTCCTCGATGACCCTGACGCAGATAGCGCTGGCAAGTTCTCCGGCATTATGTCCGCCCATACCGTCAGCCACGATATAGAGATTCGGCAGAGGGCCTACGGGACCGTCTGCAACATATACTCTGTCCTGATTCAATTGTCTACGAAGACCCCTGTCGGTCACGCCGTAGGAATCGATCATAAATTATCTCCCGTGTCTGTTTCGGAGCTGACCGCAAGCGCCGTCGATATCCTGCCCCAATTCTCTTCTTATAGTAACATTTATTCCCTGTTTTTCAAGTTTATTTTTGAATGCGGACACCCTGTCAGCGCCCGAAGGCTCATACCCGCGCTCGGTTACGGGGTTGACCGGAATGAGGTTTACATGGGCCCCCAGATCGCGGCAAAGACGGGCCAGCTCGGCCGCACATTCGTCCGTATCGTTGACGCCGCGGCTCAGAGCATATTCGAAGGTTATCCGACGTCCGGTCTTCTCGAAAAAGTATGCCGCGCTCTCTGCTATCTCCGCGATCGAATACTTCTCGGCGATGGGCATGATCGTGCGTCTTAACTCATCATTGGGCGCATGAAGCGATATCGCGAGCGTGATACCGAGCTGTTCATCGGCCAGATCCCTGATGCGTTCGGTCAGACCGCAGGTGGAGACAGTGATGTTCCGGCGGCTTAAGTTGTATCCCTCTTCCGAAATGATGAGGTTTAAGAACCGGATCACATTATCGTAGTTATCAAGCGGTTCGCCCATTCCCATCACTACTATGTGGGATATCCGCTCATTGATATCGTTCGTTATTCTATATATCTGGTCAAGGATCTCGGCAGGTGTCAGATTTCTGGTAAGGCCGCCCAAAGTTGAGGCGCAGAATCTGCATCCCATGCGGCATCCGACCTGTGAGCTGACGCAGACCGTATTGCCGTATTTGTAGCGCATGAGTACGGACTCGATCAGGTTGCCGTCGGCAAGTTCGAATAGGTACTTGCGGGTGCCGTCGGCGGATTGTTTAACCTCTACGGGAGCGAGGTGTGTTATGTCAACCGTGTTGGCGGTTACATCGGTGGTTTCGTCGGTTGCGGTTTCGTCGGTAGATCTGAGTTTCGCTTTCAGAGACTTGGGGATATTGGTCATGTCATCGAGCGATGACACGCACTTGGCATGCATCCACTGATAGAGCTGCTTTGCCCTGAAAGCCGGCTCGCCGATGGTCTGTATATAATCCGAAAGCTCGGTTATGGTCATAGATTTGATATCAGTCATCCGATGTGCGCTCCAAAACACATATATAGAACCCGTCCGAACACCACTCATCGGGAAGGATCTGAAGGCCGGGAACACGTATGGAATCCTTCGGAGAGTTCACCGCCGACTCGGCAAGAGCCTTGGCTGTGATGTCCGAAAAGCCGTAATTGACCATTATATATGCGGCCTGATCATCATTTTCCGCATGGTTCATCGTACAGGTCGAGTAAACGAGCCTTCCGCCCGGGCGCACATATCTGACCGCCGTATCTATGATCTGTCTCTGAACCGAGACCAGGGAATCTATATCATCCGGAGTGATCCTGTATCTGATATCGCTCTTATGTCCTATTACTCCCAAGCCGGAGCAGGGGACATCCGCTATGACCACATCGGCTTTTCCTTCCATTTCGGGAATGAGTTCGGTGGAATCGTGAACCGAGACCGTGATCACATCTTCCATCCCCATCCTTCGGATGTTCTCCGTGATCCTCCCGCATCTTGATTCCGAGATGTCGTAAGCATAGACATGGCCTTGTTTGCATAGCATATCAGCCGCATGGAGGCTTTTTCCTCCGGGAGCGGCACAAAGATCCATGACCGTGTCTCCGGGGCGGATCAGCGAAAGTTCGGCTACCATCATCGATCCGGTGTCCTGAACCGTAAAATCACCTTCTTCAAAACCCGCAAGCTTCTGCACCGCTCCGGTATCTTTAAGGAGTCTTCCGTATGGGATGTGCGGATTAGGGCTTACGCTTACTCCTGCTTTTTTCCACTTATCCTCAAGTGCTCTTGCACCTTTTTCATCAGTACGCATCCGTACGCTTATGTATCTTGAGTCAAGAAGCGCCTTCAGGATGCTTTCGGTCCTGATATCGCCGTAAGTATCAAAAAGCAGTTTCACTATCCATTCCGGGCATGAATAAACCACCGAAAGATGCTTGACCGGCTCATCTTCCTTCGAAGGATAACGGATATTATTTTTCTCACGGGAAACAGTACGGAGAACTCCGTTGACATACCCTTTGAGTCCGGAAAAGCCGCGTGCGCCGGCGATCTTAACAGCCTCGTTGCACACTGCAGAATCAGGCACGGAATCCATCCACATAAGCTGATATACGCTCATTCGAAGGATCGCCCGGATCATGGGCTTCATCTTATGTACGGGAGTTTTGGAATATCTGTCCAGAATATAGTCGATAGTGATGCGTCGTTCGCAGCTGCCGTCCATGACCGTCTTATAGAAGGCCTTATCACGCGGATCAAGTGAATCATGCTTATCCAAAACGGCATTTACTTCGGCCGAGAGGTAAGTACCCGTCTTCTCCATCTCAGTCATGGAGTCGGCTATTAATGCCCTGACGCCTGCCCCGGTCATGGAGTCGGCTATTAATGCCCTAACGCCTGATCCGCCCCTGGTTTCAGCGGTCATAGCCCGATTACCTGATCTACTCATACGCTCTCCGGGTTAAGGCTTTCACCGCATCTGACGCTCTGACCCAGAAGAAAATCGCGTGTGGACATGCGTTTTTTGCCTTCCAGCTGAAGTTCGTCTATCCTGAGCAGTCCCTGTCCGCAGCCTACCCAGATATGGTTTTTGTCAAAAGCATAGATGCATCCTCTGAAAGCCTCGTCTGCCTTCTCGCAGCCCGGGACATCAGATATCTCCTCTGCCTTGACCTTCCATATCTTAAGCTGCTTTCCTCCCAGTGAGCACGAAGCTCCGGGCCAGGGATCAAAAGCACGTACCTGTCTGTCTATCTCTGCTGCGGCCTTGGAAAAATCGATCTTTCCCATGGACTTATCAAGCATGCCGACATGATCGGCCTTAGCTTCGTCCTGCGGGATGGGCTTAAGCTCGCCGCGCTCTATCATCGGAAGAGCCTTCACTATGAGCCCGGATCCCAGAGCAGCCAGTTTATCAAAAAGAGAACCGCCCGTATCATCGTCCTCGATCGGGATGGATTCGCTCATCAGGATATCGCCGGTATCGAGCCCTTCATCCATCTGCATGATGGTCACACCGCTTTCCTTATCTCCCTGCAAAATGGCATGCTGGATCGGAGACGCACCTCTTAAGTGCGGCAAAAGCGAAGCATGTATGTTGACACAGCCAAATTTAGGAATATCAAGCACTGATCTGGGAAGGATCTGGCCGAATGCGGCCACAACGATGATATCTGCAGGGTATTTCTTAAGTTCCTCCACAGATTCCGGGTTGCGCAGTCTGACCGGCTGAAGGACCGGGATGTCATACTTTAGCGCCACTTCCTTGACGGGACTGGGGATGAGCTTTCCGCTGCGTCCCTTGGGCCTGTCGGGCTGGGTTACTACGGCGCTCACCTCATAACCCGCTTGTATGATAGCTTCAAGAGGACCCGTCGCAAAATCGGGAGTCCCCATATAGATTATGTTCATGTTCAGTCTTAAGCCTCTTCGGGGGCATCCCCGGATCCGTCCCCCTCATCCTCATCGGATTCACTGGATAATGAGCTCACATTCATGAGTTCGCCCTCGACCTTTTCCACATACATATGGCCGTCAAGATGCTCCAGTTCGTGAACGATCGCTCTGGCGAGAAGTTCCTCTCCCTCCAGCTCATACTCGTTCATGTCCAGATCATAGGCCTTGACCTTCACATAGTTCGGTCTGGTCACGATTCCGGTCTTGCCGGGCAGGGACAGGCAGCCCTCGTGTCCGGTCTGCTCGCCGGCTGTCTCGAGGATCTCGGGATTGATGAGTACATGGGGATCTTCGCCCGTCGTATCTATGACCACGATACGCTTGAGGATCCCGACCTGCGGAGCGGCAAGTCCCACGCCGTTAGCCTCGTACATGGTATCGAGCATGTCTTCTACGAGTTCTTTTATCCTGGGGGTCACATCCTTAACTTCCTTGCACTTTTTCTCAAGGACAGGATCGCCCATTATCCTTATATTTCTGAGAGCCATAATCTCACCCTTCCGAATAATAAATACAGATCAAATACAATAAAACCTTATTTACTCTACCATTTTTGGCGGTATATCGCAATCTCAAGCATCACGTATCTATCGTAGACGGCCTGTGTCCGTCACGGATCAAAATCAAAGAAGGTAAGCTCACGGGAGTCAGTCCGCTCTCGGGCAAAGCTTTCGATCCGGTCCTTGACCGCTATCAGCACATCCATGTCCTCATGCTTGATATAAAGGACATGCCTGAACTTATCCTTGATCTTGCTGATATAGGCGGGCGCGGGGCCTATTGTGTAGCCCTGAGGGGACGGCTCGCCTTTTTGCGCGCTGTCCTGCTGGATCTGAGCATCGGCCAGCTGCCTGTATTTTTCCGCAAGAGACTCCCCGGCCTGCTCTTTTTCGCTGACGACCATGACAGCGAGCATGTGCCACAAGGGCGGGTACGAAGCCAGTGTACGGAAGATGATCTCCTCATCATAGAAAGCCTTGTAATCCTGGGAAGATGCGCTTACTATGCTGTAATGCTCGGGCTGATAGGTCTGAATGACCACTTCGCCGGGCTTTACGCCGCGTCCTGCCCTTCCGGCCGCCTGTGTCAGAAGCTGAAAAGTGCGCTCGGCCGCCCTGTAGTCCCCTACGGAGAGAGACATATCCGCCGCAAGCATGCCGACCAGTGTTACCAGCGGAAAATCGTGGCCCTTGACTATCATCTGGGTCCCGATCAGGATGTCAGCCTCATGATCCCTGAAAGTCCGAAGGATCGTCTCCATGCTGCCCTTCTCCTTCGTGGTGTCGGCGTCCATGCGGATCACGCGGGATGAAGGATACATCCGCTGCACCTGAGCCTCGATCTCTTCGGTACCTACGCGGAATCCGGCTATATACGCTGAGGAACACTCCGGACAGGTCTTGGGCATCGGCTCGGTATGGCCGCAATAGTGGCACACGAGCCTGCCTCCCCTGTGCTCGGTCAGCGAGACATCGCAGTGAGGGCACTTGATCACATGCCCGCAGCTCCTGCAGGATACGAATCCCGCCACGCCGCGCCGGTTGATGAAGAGCATGATCTGCTCATTGCGGGCGATACGCTCATCCATCAGCTCTCTTAATTTATCGGAAAAGATCGAGCGGTTCCCTTTTCTGAGTTCCTCCCTGAGATCCACGATGTGGACATCGGGCAGGGCGCCGCCTGTCAGACGTTCGTCCAGTGTAAAAAGCTCGTACTCACCCTGAAGTGCCTTGTAATAAGACTCCATCGACGGAGTGGCCGACCCGAGGATCATGCTCACGCCGCGGCTTTCGGAGATGTACTCTGCGCAGCTTACCGCGCTGTACCTCGGAGTATTCTCGGACCGATAGCTGGGCTCATGCTCCTCATCTATGATGATGGCGCCCAGTCTGGTAAAAGGCGTAAAAAGAGCGGACCTGGGGCCGATGATAACATCGATTTCACCGTTCTTCGCTCTGAGGAACTGGTCATATCGTTCTCCCTGTGACATGGATGAGTTGACCACGCTCACTCGGTCGCCGAACCTCTTGTAAAAGCGCAGCAGCGTCTGATATGTCAGTGCGATCTCGGGAATCAGAACGATGACCTGGAGGCCGCGCCTCACCATGTGATCGGCGATGCCTATATAAACTTCAGTCTTGCCGCTTCCGGTTATGCCGTGGATAAGGTATTTACCCGGTCTGCCGGCATCGTGATTATCGGTAACGGTTGATATTATATGCTGCTGGGCCTCGCTGAGTTCATAGGTCTTATGCTCTTCTTCGTCGGTGACGATCGGGTTTCGGTAATACTCCGTCTCGGTGACCTTGATATAGCCTTTGGATTCAAGGCTTCGAATGGTCGGTGCCGCTACGGACAGCTTATCCCTGACCAGATTATAAGGAAGCGTCGGCTCTGCCAGAAGAGCTTTCAGCACTCTGAGCCTGGCGGTCTGGTGCTTACGGTCGCATTCCTCGATGACCGCATTAAGCTCATCTCCCTCCAAGGTAAGGTCCACGCGCTTGGAGGTTCTGACGGTCATCTTCTTCTTGACCGGAATGACGGTCTTGAGCGCCTGTATCATCGTGCCGCCGAAATGGACGCGGATCCACCATGCCAGCGCTATCATGTTGCCGTCCGCGCTGACCTGATCGTTGCAGATCTCCATGACCGATTTCAGCTTGTCCTCGGGATAATCGGCGTATGTTTTGATCTCGATGCAGTACCCCTTAAGGATCTTGTTACCGCGCCCAAAGGGCACCAGGACGCAGTCTCCGACCTTGAGTACCTCCGCCATCTCATCGGGGATGATGTACTGAAACGGGCGGTCAAGCTGCTCGTGCGATATCTCTATTATGATGTCTGCGTATAGTCTTTGTGTCATGTTATGTTAACTGCTATGTATGTCGGAAAATCTGCCGGGTGTCGTGTTTCGTTGTGTTGTATTATGTAAACTTCATATCTACGGAAGATCCAAATCTTCCGCGGTGAACACTACCGTGTCATCCGCCACTGCATTCTGCTCACCGGCCTCATCTATCATGTCTCCGTAGCCCGTCAGAGCCGCAAACGGCGCAAACTGCGCAGCCCTGTCATGCACGGACATCTGCGGATGTCTAGATGAAACATGATGCGGAAGATCTATTATATCACTGTAATCATGGTTCATGTTTTATGCCTTATGGCCGCCGACCTGGGCGTTACGCTCCATGGCCGTGGCGCCTTCTTCGAGGTTCATGCCCTTAAGTATCGCGTTCTTGCCGTATTTGTTTTTTATGGCCAGGACGGCTTCCTGGATACGCTTTTCTTTCTCGCGGGCCACCCTTTCTTCTTCTTTTTCCTTCTCTTTTTCTTCAGCCCGGGATCTGTCGCCGAAATCGGCAAAAAGATCCATCTGATGAAAGCTTTCCTCTTCTTCGAGTTTCCGCTCCGCGTCCTTGTCGGTAAGCACTCTGCATGCGGCTATCGAGAGGCGCCTTGACAGCAGATCCGGATCCATGATCCGGTCATACAGTTCCAGCACGGCTTTCGTGATGGTCCTGGTTGATGAAGTGTACTCTCCGAGATTGATCGTGCCGTGGGCATGCTTAGGGATTTCCCTGCCGTACCAGTCCGTTACGACCTCTCCCTTATAATCTTTCTTAAGTTTCTCATCAAGGATATTCTTGACATCATAACCTATCGTGAGAACGATCTGGTCCGTCACAACATGCTTTTTCACCAGATCCAGGACCAGGATATCCGCCATCTCCTTGACGATGAGCCTGGTTTTCTCATAATCGTAAGGCTCCTTGAGCACCTGCCCCGTGCTGATCGAGTTATTCTCGGGTTTGTATGACTTGATGTCATCGATCTTCACATTTTCCCAGCCCCAGGCATGGTCTATCAGGAGTTCTGCATTGATCCCGAACATCTTGTACAGGAGTTCTTCATTATAATAGTCCTGCTCCGTGCCAAGCGAACAGCGGGCCACATCGCCCATCGTGTAGAGGCCCTGGGATTCCAGCTTGCGGGAAATGCCTCTGCCTACCCTCCAGAAATCGGTGAGGGGGCGGTGAGACCAAAGCTGCCGTCTGTATTCATGCTCGTCAAGTTCGGCTATGCGGGCTCCCCTCTCATCGGGTTCCATATGTTTGGCTACTATGTCCATCGCGATCTTGGCCAGGTACATGTTCGTACCGATACCCGCCGTAGCAGTGATCCCGGTCTCGGAATATACCTCCGCGATCATCTTCATGGTAAGTTCCCTGGCCGTCATATGGTATGTGTCCAGATAATGCGTGACATCCGCAAATATCTCATCCACCGAATAAACATGTATGTCCTCGGGCGCCACATATCTCATATATATACCGAAGATTTCGGTGGAATACTCCATGTACTTCTTCATCTGCGGCGGTGCGACTATATAATCCAGCTCAAGCGCAGGATCTTCCCCCAGTTCTCCGGCATCGCAGCTTTTTCCGCTAAAAACCCCGCCCCGTGCATGAAGCTTCCTGATCGCATTGATCTCACGGACCTTCTCAACCACTTCAAAAAGGCGCGCCCGTCCGGGGATGCCATAAGCCTTGAGTGAAGGAGTGACGGCCAGACAGATGGTCTTCTCCGTGCGGGTCGGATCGGCCACCACGAGATTGGTCCGAAGCGCATCGAGGCCCCTTTGCCGGCATTCGACCGAGGCATAGAAGCTCTTTAAGTCTATGGCTATGAATTTATGGTCGGATCTATCATATGACATATATAGATTGTATATCGGAACATATGTTCCCGTCAATGTCCGGCAGGCGAAAGAAGAAAGAATGCGGCGAGCGATACTACGGTTGACATAACTATGGTCGTCAGAACTCTGACCATGAGGAATGCGGCTCTCTTTCCGTGTGAAAAAGCTCTGTAAAAGCTTCTGTCCGTATGGACCGTGTCATACAGGCAGAGCATGGCTGTAAGGACGACCATCCCGCAAAATACTGTCCTGAGGACCCGCAAGGAGCGCTCTGCGCGAAGCATGTCATCTGAACCGCTCTGCCCTGAGTCTGTCACATCGATGGCCGATCCGGCTTCGTCACCGCGACCTGAGCCCCTGTCGTCCAAGGTCCTGATATCGGCGATCTCATATATACCCGCATCTATGGAATGAGTATATTCCTCATATTGGCTGACCGCATACCGCGCACTGTCTCCGGCTTCGCCGCTTAGGATGCTGCCAAGATCCGTTGCAGCCGCGCCGCTTACATACTCCGTCAGTTCATCTGCGGCTCTCATGCGTGCGATCACCGGATATACCATCTCTCTGATCACATAACCGTCCGCACTTCCGGATGCCTGATATATGGTGACATACAGATCTTCGGTACCGCTGCCGGTGCCGGTAAGCCATCCATCATCTGCCCCGCGGTTTTCATCCGTCAGGCCTTCAAACACTACGCCGCATGATGCCTCGGAGATGCTCACGCAGCGCTTCAGGTCTTCCTCATCATATATGCGCTCATAAACAAACCCCTCGGGCGTATCCGCCGACATGAGTTCAAAACACTCGTCAGCTGCTTCTGAAGCTTCATCACCGGTATACACTAAAACTACCGTATCTTCGTTGTACCGCCCCGCCACACTCCGCGACAGAAGAAAGACTATCGTCATGAGCGCAGTGATCAGCCAGAACGAAAGGCTTCTGATATTTACTTTGAAACGGGTTATCCCCCACCGGATCAGCATTTTAATCATGAATAAGCTGCCTCCGTCTGTAGAGGATAAGTGACAGTATGAAAATGATACCATCCGTTATTAATGTAACTGCCAGGCCGTTTATGTTCCTGAGACCTCTGATATGCCCGGTATCCCACATCCCGGACAGCAACATTCTGTGAAGCGTACCCGTCGGAATAAATCCGGCCATGCTGCTTATGCCATCCGGCAGATAGACCGCGGGAACGATCACACCCGAAGCTATGAGCAGGATAAGCATCAGCGTCACATAGACCACTCTGAAATGAGCGGAGTCGGCTCCTATAAGCCCGGCGATCAGATGTATCCACAGAGCCACCGACAGAGTCGCAGCCCACAGACATATGTGAAAACGAGCGGAAAACTGTATATCCGCGCCCACATTTATTAAAACGCGATTTAATATTGCCAAAAACAGTTCTCCCGTAACTCCCATCGATATCCACATCGCGCATACTTTACTCATGCTGCCCCGGATAAATGATGCCATGCCTCTGTCCAGGGTCCTCTCCAGTCTCATCTGCTCCTTCGTATACATCCCGAAGAGCGTCACGCCTCCGAGCAGCAACATGCACAGGAATGCGCTCGTAAGATAAAACTTAATAAGGTCATACGAGCCGTATGCCGATACGGTCTTCACATCCATGAAATCCGTTCTCTTCTCAAACCGTGCAAGAGTTCCGGAGAAGAATTCCCACTCCATCGCCGTCCTGCTCACCGGCAGGTCATAAGCCTCGATCGTGTCATACATGCTCAGTATCTGTGCATCGGTGATCTCCATGAGTCCGGACACGCTTCCGAGCATCCCCAGAAGTTTATACACGGCTTTGGAAGGAGTCCCATCCGTGTATATCTTCAGATGCGCTTCCTGCATTGTGGATGCTTTTTCATAGAAATCATCGGGTATATCGATGATAAGGCCGGCCTCTCCGGCATAAAGTTCATCCACGGCTTCATCCATGTCCATCTTTACCAGGGTGCACAGTGATTTTACCCCGGGAATATCATCGGCCATCTCGAATACATAATCCGAAAACCTTGAATCTCCGGAGACCACGGCAACGCGGATAAGCCCGCCCTCATCTTCCGATGAATGCATATAAAAATACGCGCATACAAGCAAGGCTCCAAAAAGGACTGCTACTGCCAGCAGTCCCGTAAGCAACCGTCTAAATGCCGATTTAAGTTGAAGGACAAACAGATTAAATCTTTTCATTAACTCCGCCGGTTATTCTGTAACACGTGTTACACATATCCAGTTCATCAATATCATGGCTTACCAGAATGATCAGAGCACCGTTTTCGGCCATCCTCCGGATATCGGATCGTATCAGCGTCTTATAGTGCATATCCAGGGCAGCTGTCGGCTCATCCAGTATCAGGATGTCAGGCTGAGATGCTGCTGCTACAGCAAGCGATACTCTCCGCCTCATTCCACCCGAAAGTTTGGATACGCGCTTGTTCACAAAGTCTGTCAGATCATAATCCGATATGGCGGCTTTACGCTTGGAGACAGACCCGCACCAGAGGCCCAGACACTCACTGACCTTGAATTCACCGGGCAAAGGGTCCGTCTGCGGAACATATCCTATCCTGTCAGACAGATTGCGGATCCGGTAGATGCTACGGCCGTCTATCGTCACCTCGCCCTTATCGGGACGCTCTACGCCCGCCAGGATTGAGAGAAGGGTGCTCTTTCCGCACCCGTTATCCCCGGAAAATCCGACGATCTCACCGCCCGATGCGCTGAAGCTTATGCCGCGCAGTATCTTCTGCTTCCCATATGCTCTTTTTACATTGCTGCATTCAAAAATCATATACTTCATTATACCTCAAGCCGGTCGGTAGAGTATAATGGGAATATAATAAACTGTATCGAGGTACAAAACCATGACCAAACTAAGTGATCTTCTGGGCAAACTTGATTACACCTGCATCCAGGGTTCAACCGATATCGACATATCCGCTGTAGTCTATGACTCGCGCAAGGTAAGTTCCGGCTGCATGTTCATATGCATCGTGGGTGCCAACTCCGACGGGCACGACTACATCCCTGATGTGATAGAAAAAGGAACTTCCTGTCTTATAGTATCCAAAGAATTGTCAGACATCCCTTCACTGAAGAAAGATGACGACCCGGAAGCCGTATGTTCCATACCCGACACCGTCACCGTGATCAAGGTTGAAGACACCCGCTATGCGATGGCGTTTATCTCCGCAGTGTGGTTCGACAATCCGGCGGATAAGCTGACAGTGATCGGCATAACCGGCACCAAAGGAAAAACCACCACCACATATCTGGTCAGATCGGTCCTCGAGCACTCAGGTCTTAAGTGCGGTCTGATCGGAACGATCGAGATCATAATCGGCGAAGAACACATACATGCGGATAATACGACCCCCGAGTCATATCTGATCCAGGAGTACTTCTCCCGGATGGCAGCGGCCGGCATAACACATGTCGTCATGGAAGTATCCTCCCAGGGCCTGATGCTTCACAGAACCCAGGGATTCATCTTCGACATAGGCATATTCACGAACCTCGAACCCGATCACATCGGCCCGAACGAGCATAAAGACCTGGATGACTATATCCGGTGCAAGAGTCTGCTCTTTAAACAGTGCAGGCACGGCATATTCAATGCTGACGCCGAGCATCTTAACCGGATTCTCGAGGGACATACCTGCGATGTGCTGACATACGGTGTTGCCGAAGAAGACAAGCCCGGCGTTTCAGCCCGGCCGACACCTGACAAACCCGGCGCTTTAGTCCGGCCGACACCCGACATCACCGCCAAAAACATCACCCTCATCAACCGTCCCGGCATCCTCGGCGTCGAGTTCGATGTCTGCGGCCTGGTGAACACACACATCACTCTTCCCACCCCGGGATATTTCAGCGTATACAACGCTCTGTGCGCGATCTCGATCTGCCATGTGCTCAACATCCCGGATGATGTCATGCAGGAAGGTTTCACCAACGCCCGCGTAAAAGGCCGCGTAGAGCCTGTCCATGTATCCGATGATTACACTTTGCTCATAGACTACGCACACAATGCGATGGCACTTGAAAGTCTCCTGACCACCCTCAAGGCCTATGAGCCCGGGCGCCTCGTATGTCTTTTCGGCTGCGGAGGAAACAGATCGAAATTAAGACGTTTCGAGATGGGCGAAGTAAGCGGTAAACTCGCAGACCTTACCATCATTACATCAGATAACCCGAGAAACGAGGAACCGCAGGACATCATTAACGACATCAAGACAGGTATCTCCAAGACAGACGGAAAGTTCGTGGAGATCGCGGACCGCAAGGAAGCGATCCGTTACAGCATAGAAAATGCCCTTCCCGGCGACATCATAGTCCTGGCCGGCAAAGGGCACGAAGATTATCAGGAGATACGGGGCGTCAAATACCCCATGGACGAACGCGACCTGATCGCGGATATCATGAAAGAGCTCAAATAACGGGCGCCGTTACGGCCTCATGCGAAGTCACATCCCTAAATAATCATATCAAACATCCGGTTTCTGTACTTCCGGATGAAATCCAGGAACTCCGCGCCGGGTATCGGCTTGCAGAAGATGAATCCCTGCATCAGTTCGCATCCCTGAATCAGATCCGCTTCAAGATCCGAGAACTTGCGGGCTACAGCTTCTTCCTCAACACCTTCGACCAGGACTTCTTTGTCCATTTCCTTGAACATGGAGATCGTATCCTGGATCACTATGCACATCTGAGGATCATCGATCATATCCACGAAGCTCTTATCAAGCTTAACCTGATCTATCGGAAGTCCCGTGGTACGCTTGATATTGGAATATCCCGTACCGTAATCATCAAGGGCTATCTTCACGCCGTATTCATGCAGTTTTCTGATATTCACATCCACGATCTCGGGGTTCATGTCGGTGGCGGCCTCGGTCAGTTCGAAGCTCACGAACCTCGGATCCACTCCGTACTCAAACATCAGATTCTTGATCTTATCGACCAGATCGACCTCGATACACTGGCTTGCCGACAGATTCATCTCGATATACTTAAGCCCGAGCGCATTCATGTCTATTCCGGAGATAAACCGGATAACATCATTAAACACGAAATCTCCGATATCATGGATACAGCCGTTTATCTCGGCTGCCGGTATGAAAAGCGCCGGAGGAACCTGACCGTAAATCGGGTCGTTAAGCCTTATCATGGCCTCTGCAGCCACGAATTTCTTTTCCCTGACCGAATAGATGGGCTGGTAATACATCTCGAAGTTATTGTCCCTCACAGCCCTGCGAAGGATATCGTCCAAGTCGTTACGGACCTTATATTCGTCATTGTCCTTGAAATCCCTGTAGAAATGCACATGCTGCGTATCAGGAAGCGTGCGGTGGAAGTTGGTCCCGAGAGAGAACAGGCTCGAAGGATCGCTCATGTCCTGAGGACAGAACACAACGCAGACCCTGACATCCGCAAAAACGGTAAGTTTGCCGATATGATGCTCGGCTGTGAGTGATGCCATGATCTCCTCGGCCGCATCGGCAACGATCTCCTCAACCGTTTCATCGGATACGATGGCATATAATCCGTTCTCCATATAGTAGACGGAGGATGTCAGCCCGTGCCCGGCACATATCGCATCTATCCTCGAGGTAGTGGAATAAAGGAATTCATTATGCCCCTT
Organism: Lachnospiraceae bacterium; assembly: GCA_017620155.1. Classification (GTDB taxonomy): domain Bacteria; phylum Bacillota; class Clostridia; order Lachnospirales; family Lachnospiraceae; genus XBB2008. The sequence goes on from JAFZQY010000067.1 coordinate 70,720, forward strand.
CAGTCCCAGATACATATGCAGGTTATTGTTGTTCACGATCTTGACGAACATGACCGATATGGGCTTGGCGGACTTGAAGTTCATCGTCACGCGCTCGATGCAAGCCGTATATTTCTGGGCTCCGGTGATGGGGTTGATCTGATTGCCCGCTCTTCGGAGCATTACCATGAAGAAAAGGACTGCAAGCGCTATCGAGAAGCATTCTACCAGAAGCTCCGAAACGGTCAACTGTATCACAAGTCCCGTGGTCACCGATAAGAACAGGAATATCAGCGTGGACAGCTTGTCTTTTACTATATAATGTCTGAACCTGATAAGCGTGATCAGTATCCAGATGATGAAGATAAGCGCTACCACATAAAAGACGGTAAGCCAGGGCCCCCTGACATAGGTGATATCATCAGTCAGTTCAAACACATCCAGAACGAAGCCGTTTAATGCCAAAACCACGATATCTGTAAGTACCAGGATCCACCATCCTATGTGCCTGATCTTCTCTTTTCTGTATATATGCCACAGGTCAAGGCTTGAATATATGTAGAGCATATATATGGGCAAAAGAAGATTGTGGCAGAAGAAATACAGATAGTTATATATGTATGCCTGAATAACGAACGGGCGTCCGCCATCGCAGAAATCGCATATGGTTCCGCCTCCGAGATCTGCTATCACGGTTATAAGTATCAGAGTAAGCAGCGCAACAAGCAGCTTACCTGACCGGTTCCTGTACTCTTTTCTGCCTATGGCAGATATCCAGAACAGGAGAATTATGAATAAAGCGCATTCATCAAATGTAAGTATCTGCATTCTTTATTCTCCGACAGCCTCTTCGTTATGCTCTTTTACAAAAGCGATAAAATCTTTCTCGGGCAGGGGCTTGCAGAAATAGAACCCCTGAATATAATCACAGCCGATATTGATAAACTTATCAAGAGCGCGCCTGTCTTCCACACCCTCGACAAGGATCAGTTTCTTCATGCGTTTGAGCATCCTGACCGTATTCCTGATGACAGCCCACATGGAGGGAATGTCCATATCGTCGACAAGCGACTTGTCAAGCTTGACGATGTCCAAGGGCAGCTGCACAACTCTCGTGATATTGGAGTATCCGGTACCGTAATCATCGAGAGCGAATCTGATGCCGTCCTCGGAGAGCTTGTTGATATTCCTGTCAGTGACTTCAGGATCATAGTCCGCCGCAGTCTCCGTGATCTCCAGATTGATCTGATCGGGCCGCACACCGTATTTATCCATGCATGCACGGATCCTCTCATACAGATCCGACTCGATGCACTGCGCCGCCGAAAGGTTGATCTCTATATAGTCGATGCCCAGAGCGTTAAAATCCTGACTTCCCACGAACTTGCAGACCGCGTCCGTGACATACTCTCCGATATCGTGTATGGCTCCGCTGTCCTCCGCAGCCGGAATGAACAGAGCCGGTGATACGAATCCGTACTCTTCATCTATAAGCCTGATCAGGGCTTCGGCCGAGGTGAATCTTCCTTTTGCCACGTTATAGATGGGCTGATAGTACATCATGAACTTATGGTTCTCGATGGCTCGGCTTATGATGGCATCCATGTCGTTACGCATGCGGAAATCATTATCCTTGGTCAGCTCGGAGATGACTATTACGCGCTCGGTGAGCGGAAGCTTGGTATTATATGTTCCTTCGAAGTTGAGCAGTCCGTCCTCGGTGTCTATATCCTCGGGGAATCTGACCATGCAGGCCGTGGTCTCGAGTTTCACCTCCATATGATGGAGCGCTATGGGCTTGTTCATATACGAGTTGATCGCATGTCCTGCATTGAGCAGAGGATTAAAGTAATCCGCATCCGCGGCTATCACAAAGGATCCCTGTTCCAGATAATATGTGTCAAAAAGCGAGCTCACCGAAGCGGAGATCTGATTGATCCTGGCAGCGACAGTCTGGATCAGTTCGGTATAGTTGGTCATTCCCAGACTCCTTCTTAAGAGCCTGTAATTGTTGATGCGGATCATCAGATAACTAACGGGCGCATGCGCCACATAGTTGGTATGAACATTTCCGAGAAACGCCTTGTAGCTCTGCATTCCCATGACCTCATCCATCATGTCCTCGGGCCTGTGCACGGTGATGGCGATCTCAATGATTATGATCGTGGTCGTGATTATCTCTATACGAAGTTCGGGGATGAAGAACTGGATCAAAACAGCCACGCCGTTTAACGGAAGCATGCTCAAGAGCAGGAAATACCGCGGAATCGACACGATCCTGCGGTAGCGCGTGAGAACTATGATCTCGAAGAACATATAGTAAAAAGCGACGAAATACAGGATCATGAACCATGGGCCATGGCAGAATTCCATATTTTCGTCGAAATAGAACATCTTGTGATTGGCGACATTGATTATCAGAAGAATGATATCCAGATTATAGGGAACCAGCCAGAGATACAGAAGCGCACTGGTCTTCTTGGTCTTGTACCATATCCCTATGATGGACGCCATATACAGGAAGTACAGAGGCGACATGAGGTTATGGGACAGATAGTAAAAAAGGTTTAAGAGATATCTGATCGGAGTCTGCCATTCATGATGCACGGCAGCTATCTGATCCATATATTCGGAAGCGATATCCAGTATACCGGCCAAAAGGAGCACAGCACACAGAAGCAGGAACAGTTTATTACTCCTGCCTTTGTACAATCCCCTGGCTACCAGGGCCAATATGAGCGTGGCCAGCGCTATGACCGCACATACATCATAGATCAGATATGTATGCATACTGCTTGATTATCCGGTTATAAACCTCTATAAGTCTTTTTCGTGCCCGTTGATGATGATCTGATCGTCATCCGTTACCGGAATGAGCACGAACTTCTGTGCATTTATGATCTCTGTCTTTATCTGTTCCTCTTTAGAAGGATCCACATTAACAATAACACCATCGCCTGAATCCATGACAGATAATCTGCTCTTTAATTCACTGTTTTCTCTCACGAGATCCTTTTCGTGACGTACGCGTAAGCTCTCCTTAAGTTCCTTCTCGGTCACGAGATTCTCAAGAAGAGGCGCTTCATCGGCGAATTCATCATGACAGATCTCACGGATGCTCTTCGCACTTGACTCCTCGACATCGTTCTCTTTAAGGATCTCTTCTATCACGCGGTCGTTTAATACTATCGGAGCGCCGCTCACGATACCTGCCTCTGCATCAGCCCTTAATTCATTTACACGGTCGTTAATGCTCTCGCTGATATCCGTAAGTATGGATTCGGCCCTGGCGGTATCCTGACCGCACGAGCTGCGGACGATCGCCTGAAAAGTCTTCTTGAGTTCGGTAGCGGATCTCTTCACTCCGCATCCTAAGACCTCTTCGATGAATTCCGGATGAGAGTCCTTGGGGTCCTTGATGAAGTAATCGACCTTGTGTATGTCGGCGCTTCTTTCATCGAATGCGGGAAAAAGGAATCCCGTATCGGGCGGAGCAACGATCCAGTCGCGGATGCGCGATCCGATCCTGTTCTCCGCTTCCCTATAGCCCAAGCCCGGTTTGGATAAGTCAACGGGACATACGCTCACCAGGATATATTCATAGACCTCTTCCGATTCATCGAGTTTCTGATGATCTGAGGTGCGGGTCATCACATCATATGTGTCCTTGAAGACCAGTATCAGGAAGTTGCCCGTATGGCTGTAGTTTTCTATGATCAGGTCATAGAGCCTCTCAAGCAGGTCTTCGTTCTTTAAGTCGCTGCTCTTTAAGCCCATATAGAACTGCTGGCGTCCGCCGGCTTCCTCTTCATCAGCCGGGAATTCCAGCTCGAGGATATTGTTTCCCACGGCTCCGCCCAGAGTCTTCTTGGCGAGTTCCATGTATTTATAGAACTCATCCTCAGGGAGATTCAGGAAATTCTCGTTAAATGTTAAGACCTTATTCTTATAGCCGTCGACATAGCAGCCTGCCATGCGGCTTATCGTGCAGTTTTCCTTTTTGAACCGGCGGCGCAGTTCGAGTACGTCAGATCGGTTCATGTCAGCTTTCTTCCTTCGGCATCTCTATGCGAATATGTACATCGCGAAGCTGGGCCTCGCTGACCTCAGCGGGTGCGCCCATCATAATGTCGCATGCATTCTTGTTCATCGGGAAAGGAATTATCTCGCGGATGCTCTCCTCGCCGCAGATGAGCATGATCATGCGGTCTACACCGGGAGCTATGCCTGCATGCGGAGGAGCTCCGTAGCAGAAGGCGTTGTACATAGCGGGGAACTTGGCCTTCACATCATCTTCTCCGAGGCCGACCAGCTTAAATGCCTCGATCATGATCTCGGGATCATGGTTTCTTACGGCACCGCTTGAAAGCTCGACGCCGTTACATACGAGGTCGTACTGATATGCCAGGATGCTCAAAGGATCCTGAGTCTTCAGCGCATCGAGACCTCCCTGGGGCATCGAGAAAGGATTGTGGCAGAATTCCAGTTCGCCCGACTCCTCGCCTATCTCATACATCGGGAAATCCACGATCCAGCAGAACTCATATGCATCCTGCTTCATATGCTTTTCGGATGCGGATCCGAGAAGTTTTCTTAAGGTTCCGGCGCTCTTAAGTGCAGCGCCCTTGTCTCCGCAGGTAAGTCCCACGAAGTCTCCGGCCTTTATTCCGAGCGCGCTCTTTACTTCATCTGCTTTTTCCTGAAGGAACTTGGCGATGCCGCCGGCGATCGCGCCGGTCTCGTCAACCTTGAACCAGTAGCCTTTTCCGCCGGAGATCATCTCGATCTCGGCCATGATCGCATCTATCTGCTTGCGCGTAGCTTCGAAGCCGTCGACCACGATGGCCTTGATCACGTCTGCCTCTCCGAAAGGAGGAAAGCCGCAGTCCTTCATAAGAGCGGTCACATCGGTAAGCTCCAAGTCGATACGAAGATCGGGCTTATCGGTTCCGTACTTTTCCATGGACTCAAGATAAGGGATCCTCTTAAAAGGCGCCTTGGAAGCGTTCTTATATACTCCGTACTCTTCGAACACGGGAGGGAGCACCTCTTCTACTACCGCAAATACATCTTCCTGGGATGCAAAAGCCATCTCCATGTCGAGCTGGTAGAACTCTCCGGGAGAACGGTCCGCTCTCGCGTCCTCATCCCTGAAGCAGGGAGCTATCTGGAAATATCTGTCAAAGCCCGAAGCCATCAGTATCTGCTTGAACTGCTGGGGCGCCTGGGGAAGAGCATAGAACTTGCCCGGATGGTTACGCGCGGGCACCAGATAATCTCTTGCTCCCTCGGGTGATGAACAGGTAAGGATCGGAGTGGTTATCTCCAGGAAATCCAGTTCGTTCATGCGGCGTCTTAGTTCTGATACGATACGGCTTCTTAATACCATCTTGCTCTTAACGGCAGGATTTCTTAAGTCCAGATATCTGTATTTGAGTCTCGTATTCTCATCGGCTTCCGTGGATCTGTTGATCTCGAAAGGAAGCTCGTTGTAGATACACTTGCCGAGGATCTCGATCGATTCGGGAACGACCTCGATATCACCGGTGGCTATATTCGCATTCTTGCTCGAACGCTCTCTTACCGTACCGGTAACTGACAGTGTGGACTCATTATTCACACCGTCTATCATGTCCATCATCTCTTCGGTCTCTATGACTACCTGGGTAGTTCCGTAGAAATCCCTGAGGATCAGAAAGCCCAGATTCTTCGATACCTTACGCAGGTTCTCGTACCATCCGACGATGGTGACCTTCTCTCCCGCGTTTTCTATGCGTAATTCGTTACATGTATGTGTACGTGACTGCATTTTGATCTTTCCTCACTTATTTCTTTAACTTGCTGTCGCGATAGATCACATCGCTTCTCTTGGGACCGTTGGATACCATCGTGATGGGATATCCGATCTGCTCTTCGATGAAGTTTACATAATTCTGCGCTTCGATCGGAAGCTCTTCGAATTTGCTGATGCCTCTGATATCGCATTTCCATCCCGGGAATACCTTGAGTACGGGCTTAGCCTTGTCGAGCAGGTGGGTTACGGGGAACTCTGTGGTAACCTCTCCGTCGATTTCATAGCCCACGCATACCGGGATCTCATCCAGATATCCGAGCGCATCGAGAACGGACAGAGCCACATCGGTACATCCCTGCAGACGGCAGCCGTATTTGGATGCCACGCAGTCATACCAGCCTACTCTTCTGGGACGTCCGGTAGTAGCGCCGTACTCTCCGCCGTCGCCGCCGTGGTTTCTGAGTTCCTCGGCTTCCTTATCGAATATCTCCGATACGAATGCTCCGGCACCTACCGCCGAAGAATATGCCTTGGAGATGACTACGATCTGCTGAATCTCATAAGGAGGGATGCCTGCGCCTATCGCACCGTATGCGGCAAGAGGCGATGATGAAGTAACCATGGGATAGATTCCGTGATCGGGATCCTTCATCGTACCGAGCTGGCCTTCCAAAAGCACGGTCTTCTTTTCCTTAAGTGCTTTATCAAGATAGAGGGATACGTCTCCGATGAAAGGCTTAACTCTTTCTCTGACCGATTTGATCCACTCAAGCAGACCTGCCTGATCAAGAGGTTCGGAATTATAGAGATGTACCAGGAGCGCATCCTTGATGGCAGCTATGCGGGCGATCTTTTCTTTAAGGACTTCATCATCCTGATAGAACTCGTTGATCTGCCATCCGATCTTGGCATACTTATCAGAGTAAAAAGGAGCGATACCCGATTTGGTGGAGCCGAATGACTTACCTGCGAGCCTGGCCTCCTCTAATGTGTCAAATGTCACATGATAAGGCATCATCACCTGAACTCTGTCGGATATCATGATCTGAGGAGTGGGCACGCCCTTGGATGTGATATCATCTAACTCCTTCATGAACTTCTCGATATCAAAGGCAACGCCGTTACCTATGATATTCATTATCTTCTGATGAAATACGCCTGAAGGCATCGTATGAAGTGCGAACTTGCCGTAATCATTCACGATCGTATGACCGGCGTTTGCTCCTCCCTGAAAGCGGATGACTATATCCGCATCCTCGGCAAGCATATCGGTAAACTTGCCTTTTCCTTCGTCGCCCCAGTTAGCGCCTACAACTGCCTTTACCATCTCATTCCTCCTGTGTGTTATACATTGATCTCGGCTTTGGCACCGAGCATTTCCTTATGCGAATCACGTATCGGCTTAATGACCGATGCGATGAACTTATCAACCTGAAGCGGAGCCCTGCCCACATATTTGGCAGGTTCCATGGCGGCCTTAAGATCCTCGAGATCCATGCCGAAGCAGGGTTCCTCAGCTATGAGCTCGAGCAGATTGTTGTCGAGGCCGAGCTTCTTGACGTTATTTCCCGCTTCCATGGACAGCTGTCTGATCTTCTCGTGAAGTTCCTGTCTGTTGCCGCCCGCCTTAACGGCGTCCATCATGATGTTCTCTGTAGCCATGAACGGAAGCTCGCTCATGAGTCTCTTGGCGATGACTTTCTCATTGACCACAAGACCGTCCACGACATTGAGGCACAGATCCAGCACGCCGTCTATCGCCAGGAATGCCTCGGGGATCGAAAGCCTCTTATTGGCCGAATCATCGAGCGTCCTCTCGAACCACTGAGTAGCCGAGGTAATGGCCGGATTGAGTGCATCTATCATCACATATCTGGAGAGTGATGCTATGCGCTCGCTTCTCATCGGATTACGCTTATATGCCATTGCGGATGAGCCGATCTGGCTCTTCTCGAAAGGTTCCTCGACTTCTTTTAAGTGCTGGAGAAGTCTGATATCGTTGCTCATCTTGTGAGCGGATGCGGCAATACCTGCGAGCACGTTGCAGACTCTCGTATCAACTTTTCTCGAATAGGTCTGTCCCGATACCGGATAGCACTCCTCAAAGCCCATCTTCTTCGCGATCATCGGATCGATCTTGTCTATGGTCTCCTGATCCCCGTTAAAGAGTTCAAGGAACGAAGCCTGCGTTCCGGTGGTACCCTTGGATCCCAGGAGTTTAAGTGTGCCGAGCACATACTCAAGATCCTCTAAGTCCATCACGAATTCCTGAGTCCACAGAGTCGCTCTCTTACCCACGGTAGTGGGCTGTGCGGGCTGGAAGTGTGTGAATGCAAGCGTCGGGAGCGACTTGTACTGCTCTGCAAAAGAAGCTAACTCATCGATGACGCATACGAGTTTCTTGCGGACAAGCTTCAGTGCTTCGCTCATCACGATGATATCGGTATTGTCGCCGACATAGCAGCTCGTTGCACCGAGGTGGATTATGCCTGCTGCCTTGGGACACTGAACACCGTATGCATATACATGGCTCATAACATCGTGGCGGACTTCCTTTTCACGTGCTTTGGCCACATCATAATTGATGTCATCAACGTGCGAGCGCATCTCATCGATCATCTCAGAATCGATGACCGGCTTTCCGTCACGCGACAGTCCCAGTTCCATCTCTGTCTCGGCAAGAGCTATCCACAGCTTGCGCCATGTGGTGAACTTCTTGTCCTGAGAAAAGATATATTGCATCTCTTTGCTGGCATATCTCTCCGAAAGCGGAGAACTGTATACATCTGTAGGCATATTTACCTCCTGAAATAAGCCCGAACGGGCACCTTTACAATCCTATCAAACAAGGACTTTAGCGTCAAGAAAGACCGGCGCCTTCCCTTGCATCATATTCCTCTACAAGAGCCATGATCTCTCCCGAATATTTCGGGTATGACTCGACGAGATCCTTGATCTCATTCTGGGCGTTGGCAGCCACCACCTCACGATTATAGTCCATGCGCTTTCTTAAGGACTGTCTTCGTAAGATCAGGCTGTGTCTGATCTCCACCATCTCCTTGTGATCGAGTATCGCATCGGTCTGGTTAAGCCA
>JAFZQY010000068.1 GCA_017620155.1 Lachnospiraceae bacterium
GGGACATCAGGTCTACACGTTCACTTATACGGAGAGTTCCTATTTCGGTTACGAGGTGGAATACCCGGGAGAAAGACATTCGTTTATCGCGCCGATAGACCGGCTTTACAGATGGCTTTCGCTCGATGATGATATTCAGCGGATCCCCGTCGTGTCGCTTCTCTTTTCCATGGGAGCGATGCTGTGGCTTTATCTGTTCGGCATTGCGGTGTTCATGTACAGGCGCGACTATGCGTCGCTGAGCGCGTATATCCTGCCGCTCGGCATCTGGGCGACGCTGATCCCCGGGCCGACATTTTTGCCCAGGTATACGGTATTCTGGTGGTTTATGCTGCCGTATCTCATATACGGCGTTTTCGGTTTTGCGAAGAAGAAAAGTTCCGATACGGATTAAAGGAAACAGGTAAAACACATGAGACATCTGATAACACGTGCACAGGCGGTCAAATATGCGATATATGCGATACTCGCCGTCATTATCTTAAGCATCTTCCCGCTCAGGCTCATCAAAGAGGATATATCCACGACCGGTAAGGAACAGCCCTCCGGAGCGGTGGAAGTCGGCGGAGAAAATGTCGTCCTCCAGCAGTTCATCGCGGAATACGATCATATCGCATCGATCGGCGTTTATATCAAGGGTGATTATTATGATGATCAGCTCACGCTCCGTGTGTTCAAGCAGGACAATTCGGCGCTGCTTCGCGAGATCACCGTATCGACCGGAGACTTTAAGCGCGTGGACGGAAAAACATATACCCCCGGTTCCGAAGGCGGTTATGCGGACATATTCATAAACCTGGATACCAAAGTCGGAGACGGATACTTTTATACATTGGAAGGCGTCACCACGGACTTCGAAGTGCTCTTTGAGATGACCGGCAATTCGGGCGCCGCCAACAACGGTCTGATGCAGTATGCAAATGAGAATAAGGAAGCATACAACGTGATGACCAGATACACATATACCCAGCCCATGAGAAAGGTGCGTTCGCTTATCTACATCGCCGCGCTCATCGCGCTCGGCGCAGCGCTCACGTTCCTCATTAATTTCCTTGAGAAAAAGATCCCCGCGCTTCAGGAGCTCTGCACGATACAGTGGATCATAAAAGTGATCGCAAACCCGCTTATCGTGCTCGGGGCTATAGTTGCGATCATATTCATAGGACCTTTGCACATTTTCAGCATATACATATCAGACATCGTGCTCCTCATAATCGGAGTGCTGATCCTGGCCGGACTTCTGCTCTATGCGGTGAACAGGAAATATGATTCGGAAAATGTGCCTGATCTTAAACTGACACCTCAGGCTGTTCAGTCATTTGCGCAGTCGGTTTGCATCGCTCTCGCCCTCTGGGCCTGCGTGGAGTATATGAATGCGCTGTACGAGATATTCCACGACATAGCGTGGAGGAAGATGGCCTTTTTCCTCGGACTCAGTATCATAGTTACATTCAAATTCAAAGAACTGGTAAACATCTATAACGGAGTGCTCCTCGTGGCAGGCATCGTCTGCGCGAGACTCTATTACACGACCAACCTTCCGGACATGGTCGACGAGTATCATGTGGAAGCCATGATGTGGTCATGCAGGCTGATGCCCGTGATCTTCATCATGACCGCATACATCATCAGATGCATATTCCTTGCGATCAGGGATAAGCATAATCCGCTAAAGATCGTAAGCTGGCCCTACACTCTTGCGTGTATCGCGATGGCGGCAGGCATGGTCATCAGACGCCATCACGAATACTGGCCGATCCTGATGACCGTCATCACGGCTGTGTTTGCGTTCAGATTCCTGTTCTGGGACGAGCGCGCAAGGTTTACGACCAATATATTAAACGGCATATTGATCCATTTTGCGGCCTGCGTTGTTTTCTGTCTGATGCACAGACCGTATTCCGCTTTTACATACGTCAGGTTCCCGTTCGTATTCCACACCGTTACGATCACGGCTGAATACATGGCGCTGATCATGTGCGCGGCCCTCGTTAAGCTTTTTGAAAAATATAACAGGACCAGGGAGTGGAAAAAGTGCATCGGTGAAATGTGCATAGCAGGAGTCACTTCGGTATATATGCTCTTCACAATGTCGCGTACGGCCCTTATAGGCGTTGTTGCGATGGGACTGACTATGTGGGTAGCCTATTCGTTTAAAGAGGCCGGAAAAGCCCGTATACGCTCTCTGGCGGCCATGGCAGTCATGCTGACCGTTGCCGTCATCGTCTGCTTCCCTCCGGTATTTGGCGCACAGCGTATCCTGCCTGCTCTTGTAGCGGAGCCCAGGATCATGGAGATCGAGACTTATCCCCAGGATCTTCTGGTGAGCAATAACTACGGAAGCGAAGATTATATTACTTTCAGTAAGTTCTCCAAGATCTTTTTCCACAAGATGTTCGGAGTGGACGAGGATAAGATCAAACTCGACGCCTATACGATAAACGGACGCCGTGACGACGTATACATAGACAAGATGGATCTGTTCAATTCGACGACGGATGCAGGGGTCGGCGCTGCGGACATGACCGGTGCCGGATTCAGCACTTCTGCTGCCGAAGCAGGCCGCGGCGGGTATGCTTACGGAACCGCTGGAGTTATGTTAACCAGTGAAAAGCTGATGGATAATGCCGACACGGGTTTCGTGCCGCCTCACGAATACAGCATGGAGGGTGAACCTCCCGCAGAATGGTGGGATATCAACTACTGGGCGTACGATCCCGCAACAGACGAATGGGTATTCGAATACTGGAAGATCGAAGCCGAGCAGACCGAGGATGTGAGCAACGGCCGAGTGGAGATTTTCCTGTCATATTTACTGCAGCTCACACCCGAAGGACACGAGGAAATGGGGGCGACTTTACCCAACGGTGAGATAGCCGCTCACGCCCACAACATTTATTTACAGGTAGCCTATGACGGTGGTATCATTATAGGGATAATGTTTATTATTTGGTGCTTCTGCACCTGTGTTCAGGCACTGGTTGTATTTCTGCGTTTGAGAAGGTTTGATCCTTCGGCGGGAATAGTACTTGCGGTGTCTGTTATGTATGCAGTTTGCGGGCTTACGGAGTGGATTTCGCATCCCTGTAATCCGGTGGGAATGATCCTGCTTTTGATCATTGTTCCGCTTGCCCTTTATAAATACGAGCCTAAGACAGATGAAACCCTTTAATGTAAAGATCCTATACAGAAGGACCGCGCTGGTGATATACGATATCATCAGTATTGTCGCATCCAGCGTTCTTGCGATCCTTATCAGATATGAATTCAGTTACGGAGTGATCCCTCCGCAGTTCAGGCATCCGATCGAGAAGTTTCTCCCGATCAATGTCGTCGTTACCCTTCTCCTTTTTTACATATTCAGGCTGTACAGTTCGCTCTGGGCGTATGCCGGAGAGGCTGAACTTCAGTCCATCGTGATATCGAGTTTCCTGTCGGGACTCGTTAATCTCGTGGGCCTTCAGCTTTTCAAGGAAGGCGCGATAGCGGTTCCCAAGAGCTATTATTTCCTGTACGTGTTCATACTGATCGCGTTCATGTTCGCGAGCCGATTCTCGTACCGGTTCCTGAGGAATCTAAAGCACAAGAGTAATAACAGAAATAATGACATAGCCGTTATGGTCATAGGAGCCGGTGAGGCTGCCAATGTAATCATCAAGGAGATCATAAATTCCAATTTCTCCACGATGAAGATCAAATGCATCATCGATGACGATAAGGGCAAATGGGGCAAATACATTCAGGGTATCCGAGTGGTCGGCGGCCGTGACAAGATCCTGGAATGCGCCGACACATATGAGATAGACCAGATCATCGTGGCGCTTCCGTCGATCTCGAGATCACAGCTTCGTGAGATCCTTGAGATCTGCAAGGAGACCGAGTGCAAGATCCAGTCGCTGCCCGGCATGTACCAGATCGTGAACGGAGATGTGTCTGTTTCAAAGCTTCGCGACATAGAGATCGAAGACCTGCTCGGACGCGATCCCGCTGACATAGATCTTGATTCGATCCTCGGATATGTGCAGAACCAGGTCGTGCTTGTTACTGGCGCCGGCGGATCCATAGGATCGGAGCTCTGTCGCCAGATCGCAACGCACAATCCCGCAAGACTCATCATGCTGGACATCTATGAGAACAGCGTATATGAGATCCAGCAGGAACTTAAGTTAAATCATCCCGACCTTGATATGGTGGTCCTTATCGCGAGCATCCGTAATGCGAACCGCATGAACTGGATCTTCGACAAATATAAACCCGCGATCGTATACCATGCCGCTGCCCACAAGCACGTTCCGCTCATGGAGGACAGCCCGGGAGAGGCCATCAAGAACAACGTCTTTGGTACATTCCATGTGGCTCAGGCCGCAGCGATGTGCGGAGCGCGCAGGTTCGTCATGATCAGTACGGATAAGGCAGTGAACCCCACGAACATCATGGGAGCTTCCAAGCGTATCTGTGAGATGATCATACAGACGTTCAACAACAAATATGACACCGAATTCGTTGCGGTGCGTTTCGGAAACGTGCTGGGTTCCAACGGTTCGGTCATTCCGCTTTTCCGTAAACAGATAGCGGAAGGCGGACCGGTTACGGTTACGCACCCCGACATCATCAGATACTTCATGACGATACCCGAAGCGGTGTCCCTCGTACTTCAGGCAGGCGCTTATGCCAAGGGCGGTGAGATCTTCGTCCTCGACATGGGTGAGCCCGTGAAGATCCTGGAACTTGCAGAGAACCTGATCAGACTTTCCGGATACAAACCTTACGACGAGATACCGATCCGTTTCACAGGCCTTCGTCCGGGCGAGAAACTCTACGAAGAGATGCTGATGGATGAGGAGGGCCTTAAGGAAACGGCCAACTCGATGATCCATATCGGAAGGCCTCTCGAGATCGACGAGGACAGGTTCTTCGAGGAACTTAAGGAACTTAAGGATTCCAGCGAGATAGAGGATCAGGACATCAGACCTCTGGTCAAAAAGATCGTCCCGACTTATACATATAAACAGTGATGAGGTGATCTTATGCCGCACGAACCTTTTGCAAAAAAAATATACTTATCGTCGCCCACGATGCACGGCGAGGAGCTTGAATATATCACCGAGGCCTTCGAGACCAACTGGATGTCCACGGTCGGCGAGAACATAAACGAAGCAGAGCACGGGATATGTAACTATGTCGGGTGCTCGCACGCAGTGGGATTATCGGCCGGAACTGCAGCTCTCCACATGGCGATCAAGCTTGCCGGAGAAAAGATTTACGGCCCTACTAAGGTAGGACGCGGAGCGCTTGCCGGACACAAGGTATTCTGCACCGATATGACCTTCGATGCGACGGTCAATCCCGTGGTCTATGAATGCGGCGAACCCGTTTTCATCGATACAGAATACGACACCTGGAACATGTCACCCGAGGCTCTTGAGAAAGCGTTTGAACTCTATCCCGATGTGAAGATCGTGGTATATGCGCATCTCTACGGAGTCCCCGCAAAAGTGGATGAGATCGCAGAGATCTGCGAGCGTCACGGAGCGATCATAGTCGAGGATGCGGCAGAGAGTCTGGGCGCCACATATAAGGGATGCGAGACCGGAACTTTCGGACTGTATAACGCGATCAGTTTTAATGGTAACAAGATCATCACCGGATCATCCGGCGGTATGTTTCTGACAGAGGATAAAGAGGCTGCCGACAAGGTGCGCAAGTGGTCTACACAGTCACGTGATAACGCACCCTGGTACCAGCATTCGGAGCTCGGATATAACTACCGTATGAGCAACGTTATAGCAGGCGTCGTAAGAGGTCAGCTGAACCACCTCGACGAGCATATAGCACAGAAAAAAGCTATATATGAAAGATACCGCGACGGGTTATCGGATCTGCCCGTTAAGATGAATCCTTATGATTCCGAGAATTCTGTCCCTAATTACTGGCTTTCATGCATGATCATAGACGCAGATGCTATGTGTGAGCAGACAAGGACCGACCATGAGGCTTCTTATGTCGCCGCTCCCGGTAAGAGCTGCCCGACGCAGATCTTAGAAGCCATCGCTGCTCTGAACGCTGAGGGCCGTCCCATCTGGAAACCGATGCATATGCAGCCGATATACTCAGGCAACGCATTTGTGACCACTGGCGAAGATGCGGGTGCGGACATTTTTGCAAGAGGCTTATGCCTGCCGAGCGATAACAAGATGACTCCCGAAGTACAGGACATCATCATAGATACGATACACGAGTGTTTTGACTGAATATACCTGATGCCGGCATGAGTGCGGCGCACAAGGAGGAAAAATGAGCTTATACGAAGATATAGTTGCGGGCAGAGAGAAGCTTTCCCTGGTAGGTTTAGGTTATGTGGGAATGCCTATCGCGGTTGCTTTTGCAAAAAAGATAAATGTCATAGGCTTTGATTTAAATGCTGCCAAGATCGATCTGTATAAGAACGGCGTCGATCCTACCGGTGAAGTGGGAGATGCTGCGATCCGTGAGACCAAGGTTGATTTTACGGCAGATCCTTCCAGACTTCGTGAAGCGAAGTTCCATATCGTTGCGGTTCCCACTCCCGTAAATGACGACCACACGCCGGATCTTACTCCCGTGGAGGGCGCAAGCCGCCTGCTCGGACAGAACCTGACTAAGGGATCTATCATCGTATTTGAGTCGACTGTTTATCCCAGTGTTACCGAGGACGTATGCGTGCCGATAATCGAGGCCGAATCCGGACTTAAGTGCGGAGTTGATTTCAAGATCGGTTATTCACCGGAGAGGATCAATCCCGGCGATAAGGTGCATAGGCTTGAGACCATCACCAAGATCGTATCCGGTATGGATGAGGAGACACTGGATACCATTGCAAAAGTGTATGAACTCGTGGTCGAGGCAGGCGTATACCGTGCGCAGTCCATCAAAGTAGCTGAGGCTGCCAAGGTCATAGAGAACAGCCAGCGCGATATCAACATCGCGTTCATGAATGAGCTTTCGATCATTTTCCATAAGATGGGCATAGATACCAAGGACGTGCTCGAGGCAGCAGGCACGAAGTGGAACTTCTTAAACTTCAAGCCCGGTCTCGTAGGCGGACACTGCATAGGCGTGGATCCCTACTATCTGACCTATAAGGCGGAACAGCTCGGATACCACAGCCAGATCATTTTATCGGGACGCCGCATCAATGACGACATGGGCAAATATGTGGCTGAGAGCCTCGTCAAGAACCTGATCAAGTCAGGCGTTGCTGTTAAGGGCGCGCGCGTGGTCATCATGGGATTCACGTTCAAGGAAAACTGCCCCGACACACGTAATACCAAAGTCATCGACATATATAACGAACTCAAGGAATACGGGATCGATCCTATCGTAGTTGATCCCGCAGCTGATGCGGATGAGGCTAAGAGACTTTACGGAATAGAGTTTTCCGACGAGTCCGAAGTGCACGACATGGATGCTGTGATCTTCGCGGTATGCCACGATCAGTTTGCATCATATGACCGTGCAAAAGTATCCGCAATGTTCAATCCTGCCAACCCTGTTAAGGTGCTGGCGGACTTAAAGGGAATGTTTGATAAGTCAGAATATTCCGATAAGGAATATCTGTATTGGAGGCTGTGACCCTATGGGATATAAAGATTTAAAGTTTGATCCGGATTCGGTCTTTCTTGTAACAGGAGGAGCCGGATTCATAGGATCCAATATCTGCGAAGCACTCGTAAACATGGGCTACCGCGTAAGGTGCCTGGACAATCTCTCAACAGGCCGTATCGAGAACCTTTCCTCGATAATGCGTAACGAGAAGTTTACTTTTACCGAGGGTGATATCAGGGACTTGGATACCTGCATGAGGATGACAGAGGGCGTTGATTTCGTGCTCAATCAGGCCGCATGGGGTTCGGTGCCCAGATCGATCGAGATGCCTCTTTTATACGAGGAGATCAACATCCGCGGTACTCTCAACATGATGGAAGCATCGCGTCAGAACGACGTCAGCAAGTTCGTCTATGCATCGAGCTCATCGGTGTACGGCGACCATCCCGTTCTCCCCAAGCGCGAAGGACAGGAGGGCAAGGTCTTAAGCCCTTATGCCCTGACCAAGAAAGTGGATGAAGAGTACGGAAGACTCTACCATGAGCTCTACGGACTCGATACCTACGGTCTCAGATATTTCAACGTATTCGGCCGCAGACAGAATCCTGACGGCATGTATGCAGCTGTTATACCGAAGTTCATCAGACAGCTTCTTGCCGGCGAGACGCCGACCATCAACGGAGACGGAAGACAGTCGAGAGACTTCACATACATTGATAACGTCATCGAGGGCAACCTCCGTGCAGCGCTCGCGGGAAGCGATGCGGCGGGCGAGGCCTACAACATAGGCGCCGGCGGAAGAGAGTATCTGATCGATATCTATTACGATCTGTGCAAGGCTCTCGAGATCGAGCGCGAGCCCATATTCGGACCTCCGAGAAAGGGCGACATACGCGATTCCAACGCCGATATCTCCAAGGCCAGAGAAAAACTGGGCTATGATCCCGAGTACGATTTTGCATCGGGTATCGCGCTGGCTATCGACTGGTATAAAGAAAATCTTTGATCATAAAAACAGGGAGTGGGTATGCATTATAAAGTAGTCGTATTCGGAGTTAAGGATACCTCTGAAAACATAATCGATTTCATACAGAATGAGATATGTCCGGTAGATCTGGTCATAACCATTGCTCCCGAGGTCACACAGAAGAATCAGGTGTCCGGGTATAAGGGCCTGAGTTTCCTCACTGAGAAATACGGAATTCCGGTACATGAAGCGGAAAGTTACGGTCTTAAAGACGAAAAGACCGCGCGTTTCATGGCGGAAAACACTTTTGACATAGGCATATCCATGGGCTGGCAGAGGCTTGTTCCTGTGGAGGTTCTCGACAGATTTAAGTTCGGCGTTTACGGCTTCCACGGAAACGCCGGATATCTTCCTTTCGGCCGCGGACGTTCTCCGCTCAACTGGTCGATCATCCTGGGTGATACCAGATTCAATCTCAATCTTTTCCGATATGATGAAAAAGCGGATTCGCCCAATATTTTTGCGACGGAAAGTTTCCAGATAAATCCCTGCGATGACATCCGTACCGCGCAGTACAAGAACATGATGGTCTCCAAGAGGCTCATCCGCAGGCTGCTTGAGGCTTATTCCGCGGGGAAGATCGACATCCGTACGGAGTCCAAGGATTTTGATTCATGGTATGAAAAAAGGACCGCTGCGGACGGGTTCGTTGATTTCCGCGCACGTACGCGTGACATCTATAATCTGATCCGCGGAGTCGCTGCTCCTTTTCCGGGTGCTTTCGCATATATCAGGGGCAAAAAGATCACGATCTGGAGCGCCCAGCCTTTTGACGAGATGATTGATCTGTCGGACTATGCGCCGGGCGAGATCGCGGATATATTCGATGACAGGCTGGTGGTGAGGACGGTCGACGGATCGCTGCTCATCAACAGATATGACTATGACGGCGAAGTGAAGGTTGGCGATATTTTAGGAACTGAGGGGGACTAAGCATATGGTACGAGTATTACATGTATTGGGAGGCCTGGGGCTCGGCGGTGCTGAGAGCCGCATAATGGATCTTTACCGGAACATGGACAGATCCAAGGTACAGTTCGATTTTCTGGTCCACATGGATCCGGGTGAGTACGCCAGGGCCATCGCGGACGGAGTTGAACCGGCTTCATATCGTAAACCCCAGTATTTTGACGAAGAGATCCTGTCCATGGGTGGACACATATATGCGGTGCCCAGATTCAGGGTTTATAACCTGTTCTACTATCGCAAGGCCATAGATGCTTTCTTCAGGGAGCATCACGAGTTCAGCGTGGTTCAGGGACATATGACCAGTACAGCGAGCATATTCCTGCCGATAGCGGCGCGTTACCGCGAGGCGTCCGCAGCTCCCGAACTTGCGATGGTCACCGTGGCACATACGAGAAATGCGGGCGTGGACCGCGGATTAAAGGGCATCCTTGTCAGGATCGTCCGTCACTCTCTTCCGAGAAAGGCCGATTACCTCTTTGCATGCTCACATCTTGCGGGTGATAAGTCCTTCGGCGGAGCGCCTTATACTTATATTCCGAATACGATCGACACTGGAAGATTTACGTATGATCCGAGTGCGCGTGAGATAATCAGAGACCGCTACGGGATCGCAAGCGACGCCATAGTCATAGGTAACGTTGCAAGATTCAGCCCTCAGAAGAATCAGAGCTTCCTGATCAAGGCTTTTGCAGGGATGCGTGAAAAAGAGCGTGAAGTTAAACTCCTGCTTTGCGGCGAAGGCGCGTTAAGATCCGAATGCGAACAGCTCGCAGCTGACTTAGGGGTAGCCCACAGAGTCATTTTTGCAGGCAGCCAGTCCGAGATAGAGAAGTTCTATGCGGCGATGGATATATTCGCTTTTCCTTCGATATATGAGGGGCTTCCGGGCGTAGTTGTTGAGGCTCAGGCCGCCGGATGTAAGTGCCTGATATCCGATACGATCACTCCGGATGTCATCATTCTTGATAACGCCGAGATGTGTCCGATAAGCGAAGGCCCCGAATTATGGAGCAAGAGACTTGGCAAGATGGTCGGAGATCTGATCATAGCCCAGGACGAGAGTGCGGGAAACGAGCCGGCCGGATCTGATGTTTCGGCCATCGACGCCGACAGGATGCGCTATGCGAAGGATATGGAAGCTGCCGGTTTTGACGTACATGAGCAGGCTAAACGTATCATGAAGTTCTATCTGGATCCCTGCGCTGATACGATTCCAGGTACGCCTACCGGAGAATGATATGGCGGATGCTTCCGTAAAAAAGAAGAAGATCCTGATGGCCGGCCCCGACAGGAGCGTTCACGGCGGTATTTCCGCGGTCGTAAACGGCCTTTTTGAAGCAGGGCTCGACAGATATGCAGATATTGAATATATAGGCACCATGCGCGAAGGAAGCAAGCTTAAGAAGCTTGCTGTCGCAGCCGGAGCCTACATCCGTTTCCTGAGGGCGCTGGGAAGTGCGGATATAGTTCACATTCACGTAGCGTCCGACATGAGTTTTGAGCGCAAGAGGCTGTTCATCCGGGCTGCTCATAAGCGCGGGAAGAAACTCATCATACACCAGCACGGCGGCGATCTGAAAAACTGGGTGACGGCCGGAGGCGAAAAGAGAAGAAAGCGCGTTGCCGAAACCTTCGGCATGGCAGATAAGCTGATAGTGCTTACTCCGGTCCTGTATGATACTATACGGGAAATATGTGCGGATATTCCGGATATCGAATCGCGGATGATCGTGATGCCCAATTCGGTGAAGATGCCGGAGTTTGCGGATGAATCCGTCATCGGACCGGCCGGTGCGGGTGCCGGGGGCGTTTCTTCCGGAAGGATTCCGCACAGCATTCTCTTCCTCGGCAGGATATGTGAGGACAAGGGCATCAGAGAACTTAAGGCTGCGGTAGAAACTGTAGCCGGTACTTACCCTGACGTGAAACTTACTCTCGGCGGGATATGGGAAGAACCTGAACTTAAGGCTTTTGTGGAAGAACGACCGGATCTTATCTCCTTTGCCGGGTGGCTCACGGGCTCTGATAAAGAAAAAGCCCTGCGCGAGAGCGGGATCTTCGTGCTTCCCTCTTACTATGAGGGACATCCCGTATCAGTGATAGAAGCGATGGCTTCGGGATGCCTGGTGGTAGCTACCGATGTGGGCGGGATCCCCATGATGGTAGAGGACGGACAGACGGGATTGCTCATCAAACCCAGGGATACACAGGGCCTTACCGATGCGCTTTTGAAAGCGTTGTCCCCCGATTTTTCCTCCACACGGGCCGGAATCATCGCAAGCGCACGCAGCCTCGTGGAAAAAGATTATGATATAGACAGATATATTGAGCGGCTTGTCGCGATATATGAGGAACTGTAAGTTTCTGACCGGCCTCTGGATAAGATATGTGCGGTATATGCGGATTTATAAGTAAAAAGAATATAACTCTTGATGATCTGACAGCCATGAATGATACGATGTATCATCGTGGTCCCGACGATTGCGGTCAGGAGATCTATGTGATGAAAGGCGGATACAATATCGGCATTGCTCAGCGCCGCCTTGCGATTCAGGATCTGACCACGGCAGGGCATCAGCCCATGCATTCGCCCGACAGGCGTCTCAGCGTGGTGTTCAATGGAGAGATCTATAATTTCCTAGAGCTCAGAGAAGAGCTTAAGGACTATACCTTTGTGTCCAATTGTGACACCGAGGTCATCATAGCCGCTTTTCTTAAATGGGGCAAAAACTGCGTTCATCACTTCAACGGCATGTTCGCGATAGCCATATACGACCGCGAGAATGAGAGCCTGTATCTCTTCCGCGACCGCATAGGCAAGAAACCTCTGTATTATGCGACTACTCAGGATGCTTTCATATTCGGGTCCGAGTTAAAGCCCATAATGGCTTTTCCCGGATTCAATGAATCGATCAGGGCCGATATCCTGCCCAGATATCTCGTTCAGCAGTATATCAACGCGCCGGACACGATCTTCGAGAACGTATATAAGCTTAAGCCCGGTTCGATGCTCACATACCGTAAGGGCATATTGGAGACCGAGAAATACTGGGATATTACTGAAAAATATCATACGATGAACGCCGATCCGGTCACTAAGTATGAAGATGCAAAAGAGGGCTTAAAGGATCTGCTCAGGAGATCCGTCAGCATGAGGATGATATCCGATGTGCCGCTCGGAAGCTTCTTAAGCGGCGGCTACGATTCCTCGCTGATCACTGCGATCGCGCAGGAAGTTTCTCCCGATCCTGTTAAGACCTTTTCAATAGGCTTTAATGAGGAAAAGTGGAACGAGGCGCCTTTTGCAAAAGCGGTATCCGATCATCTGGGAACAGATCATACGGAATACTATATCGATGAAGATCAGATGCTCAAACAGGTGAGGAGCATCTCCAAATACTATGACGAACCTTTCGCGGACTCATCCGAGATCCCTACGATGCTGGTGAGCGCGCTTGCCAAGACCAGAGTCACCGTAGCGCTGTCCGGAGACGGCGGAGACGAGTTCTTCTGCGGATATAACGTGTACGAACTGGTCCGCATGGCGCAGAGGCTGGACCCTATCGGAGCCGCTGTTCACGGGCTTACAGGACAGGGAGTGGGCGGTATGCTCGGATTAGAGGATAAAATGCCCATAAAGGTACGTTCGATATCCCAAAATCGCGATAGAGAGGTAAAAACGCAGTTCGTTAATAACTCATATAAGGAACGGGCTATCAAAATGGTGGCCACCGATAACTTTATTCCCTGCGATTATGAGATGGAATCCGATTACGGAGTGCCTAACTGGCAGATCCGCAGGATGCTTCTGGACATGGATACATATCTTCCCGGAGACATCCTTTGCAAGGTGGACCGTGCATCGATGAAGTACTCCCTGGAGACCAGATGCCCGATCCTGGATCGTGACGTTATGGAATACTCGTTCAGAATCCCGCACTCTTTCAAGTATCACAGGGGAGATAAAAAGCACATCCTTAAGGATATCGCTTATGATTACATCCCCAGAGAGCTTTTAGACCGTCCCAAGCAGGGATTCGGTGTTCCGCTTGATAAGTGGCTGAGAGGCCCCTTAAAAGCCCAGCTCATGGACTATAGTAACCAGACATTCCTAAAGAGGCAGGGGCTGTTCGATCCCGAATATACGCATGATCTTATCCGGGATTATCTTGCCAAGGGAGACGGAGGTCCGGCTACGGGTGCAAATTACTCAAAACTGTGCTGGTCATACTTCCAATTCCAGGAATGGTACCATACTTATATGGAGAAATAATTTTTGAGCGGATTTAGAGCTCCGGGAGCGAAAAATCTGCAATGAAAGTGTCAGACAACAAAATGCAGGATGACTTGCAAAATGTCCATAACGCTCGAAATAATACTGACCACCTGAAAGAACGTTAGGAAAAATATACAAAAACATGTGCGGTATTGTCGGATTTTATACTCCGAATTCTGACTTCGGGGACAAAATACAATCAAATATCGAACGGATGATGGATAAAATAATCCATCGCGGACCGGATGCTTCCGGAGTATGGGTTGAGCCCGGTAACAGGTGTTTGGTAATGGGCCACAGGCGATTATCGATAATCGACCTTACAGAAACAGGCTCCCAGCCCATGATAAGCCACTCCAGACGCTATGTTATCAGCTATAACGGGGAGATTTACAACACCGATACGCTCCTTGACGAGCTCCATAGGGCAGGTTACACCGAGAGGATGTTCGGTACCTCTGATACGGAGATCTTATTGGAGGCGATAGACCGGTTTGGAATTAAAGAAACGCTTGTTATGTGTAAAGGAATGTTTGCCTTTGCACTTTATGACAGAGAAGAAAACACACTCACTCTTGCCAGGGACAGGATAGGTGAGAAACCGCTGTACTACGGTGAGGTGGAAGGTAACTTCGTGTTTGCATCTGAACTGGGCGCAATCCGCGCATTTGAAGGGTTTTCCAACGAATTCAACTCGGATTGCATAGCCGATTATCTGAAGCACGGATACGTTCCGGCGCCCCAAACGATATACAGAGATATATATAAACTGGAGCCCGGATGCAGCCTAAAAATTAAATGTGAAGTTAATAAATGGTGTCAATATGAGCCGTTCACATATTGGGATATTGAGGCGGTCGCAGCGCGCGGACAGGCGTCAAAATTTACCGGTTCACGTGCGGAGGCGGCAGAGGTCCTGGAGGGACTTCTTACCAGGTCAGTTAAACAACAGATGATATCGGATGTTCCGCTCGGAGCATTCCTGTCATCGGGAATAGACTCGGCCACGATCGTTGCTCTGATGCAGTCGCAGTCAGTGAACCCGGTCCGTACTTTTACTATCGGATTCGAGGAGGAAGCTTTTAATGAAGCCGACGACGCCGCTAAGATTGCAAGAAGGATCGGGACTGAGCACACAGAGCTCTATGCAACCAGGCAGGATGCGATAGATTCCATACCGCTGATGTCCAAAATGTTCGGAGAACCTTTTGCCGATTCGTCGCAGATCCCGACATATTTGGTCAGCAAACTTACCCGCAAGCATGTGACGGTAGCTCTTTCCGGAGATGCGGGAGATGAGCTTTTTGCAGGATACCGGGATTATACCGGAGTAAACAATATATATAAAAAGATAAAGAATATTCCCGTTCCGATGCGTAAGCTGGGCGGAAATCTTATGAGAGCCTTCCCCGGCAGATCGGAGCGTGCAGATGAGATAAGGGCGCACGGAACTTTGCTGGCCGCAAGCGATGAGGTCGACCTTTACAGGCGTACATATGAGACCTGGAAAGGCCTGGATCATCTGATAGGAAAAGCGGTGATACTTGACCGTGATCCGAAGAAGACCGGCCGCACCTGCATATATGATACGATAGAGTGCGGATATCTGAAGGGCGATGTGATACATACCGCAATGCTCATGAACATGAAGATGTATCTGCCGGATGATATACTTACGAAGGTCGACAGAACGGCGATGGCAGTAAGCCTTGAGACGCGTATCCCGCTCTTGGATCCCGATGTTGTGGAATTTGCCTGGACGCTTCCGATAGAACATCTCAGAGAAGGCAATACGGGCAAGATGGTTCTTAGGGATATCCTGTATAAATACGTAGACAAGAGTCTGATGGACAGGCCCAAGCATGGCTTCAGCGTGCCGGTTTCCGAGTGGTTACGAGAAGGCGAATTACACGACTGGGCCGCAGATTTATTAAATTCAGATTCAATTAATCGGCTAGAGATATTAGACAGAGTAAATGTCACGAACCTTTGGAATGACTATGTTTCGGGCGGTCCGTGGCGCAAGCAGATATGGCATATTCTGATGCTGTATGACTGGCTGAGGGAGAATATATGATCATATTACAGATGAGCGGGGGACTGGGCAATCAGATGTTCCAGTACGCTTTATATCTGAAACTCAAGAAGCTCGGCAGAGAAGTCAAGTTTGATGATGAGACGAGTTATGAACTCGATAATGCAAGACCGGTTCAGCTTGCTGTCTTTGATATAACCTATCCCCGTGCAACGAGACAGGAGGTCACCGATATGCGTGATTCCTCTCCTGCGTGGAAGGACAGGATCAGACGTAAGTTAAAAGGCAGGAACTTAAAGCAGTACACCGAAGCCGATTACAGCTACGATGAGCACATATTCGAGCTGGACGATACGTATCTCAGGGGATATTTCCAGACGGAGAAGTATTTCTCGGATATGAGAGATGAGATATATAAGACTTTCACGATGCGTAAGGATCTGATGACCGAACAGACCGTTCAGTATGAGGAAGATATATTAAGTAATGAACAGAGCGTGAGCATTCATATCCGCCGCGGCGATTATATGACTATCGAGGGTGGTGAGATATATGCAGGCATATGTACGGATGAATTTTATGATTCCGCGATAAAGCATGTTCTTGAGAAGTATCCGGATGCGGTATTCTATCTTTTTACCAATGACAGTTCCTGGGCGGAGTACTTTTGCAACATTCACTCCGATGTGAACATTAAGGTTGTGGAGGGCAATACCGAGTATTTCGGATATCTGGACATGTATCTGATGAGCCGCTGCAGGCATCATATAGTAGCAAACAGTTCTTTTTCCTGGTGGGGAGCATGGCTTGGCAGGGATCAGTCGGGTATGGTCATAGCGCCGGATCCGTGGTTTAACTGCAGCAACTGTGCAGACATCCATACCGACAGGATGATCCTCATCAATCCCAAAGGTGAGCTGTTAACCGATGATAAGGGCGTAAGAAATGAGTCAGAAGAATAAGATCATAGAAAGATACGGCATATGGCTGGCTGACCTGCTCTGCATCCTGGTCATATTCATATCTTCTACATATATAAGGTTCCGGAATTTCAGCGACATGGGCGATAAAAACTCTCACTTCGCCGTATGTATCGCATATCTGCTGTTCTGTACGATGTACAACTTCTTCGCCGACTGGAATTCCAATTTCATGAAGCGTGGACTCTGGCAGGAGTTTGTTGCGGTAGCAAAGTATAACTTCACGATGGTCCTCGTTGTCGGCATGCTGATGTACTTCATGCAGTGGTCGGAATTGTTCTCCCGTCTCGTTATGGGCTATTTCATCATAGGTAACCAGATACTGACCTGGCTTGTGAGGATATTGCTTAAGCGAATGCTTTATATCTATTACAGATCGGATTCCAGTGTTATCAGGCTTCTGGTCATAGCCGAGTCCGAAAGGATCGCAAAACAGATAGAAGATCTTCGCGAAAAACTGGGCGTGCACTACAAGATCGTGGCGGCAGTTGTTTTTGACGAGGATATGCAGGGCCAGGAAATCCGCGGCGTTCCGGTCGTGGCAAATAAGGACAACATCAATGACGTGACACGTCAGATGGCGATCGATGAGATGTTCATGTCGATACCGAACAGTTCGATGTCGGATCTTGAGCAGCTGATCCGTGATTTCGATGAGATGGGTATAGTGGTGCATCGTAAGCTTGAGGCTGACGTATATGCGAGAAACAGAAGCGTTATTGAGCGGTTCGGCGGCAATACCGTTATCACATGCGGTCACATGAACTACAGTTACAAGCGCCTTCTGGTCAAAAGAGCCACGGATATAGTCGGCGGATTCATAGGTACGCTGATCACGCTGGTGCTGACCATATTCATAGCTCCTGCGATCAAGATTGATTCTCCCGGACCGGTATTTTTCAGCCAGATAAGAGTCGGCAGGAACGGCCGGAGATTCAAGATATATAAGTTCAGATCCATGTATAAGGACGCCGAGGAGCGCAAGAAGGAGCTCGAAGAGAAAAATGAAGTCGACGGGCTCATGTTCAAGATGGAAGACGATCCCAGGATCACACGTGTGGGTCGGTTCCTCAGGAAAACGAGTCTGGACGAATTCCCTCAGTTCTTAAACGTGCTTAAAGGCGACATGTCGCTGGTCGGAACCAGGCCGCCCACGGAAGATGAGTTCGAGAAATACAACTCATATTACAGGCGCCGTTTGTCCATGACTCCCGGACTCACCGGCCTCTGGCAGGTGAGCGGAAGGAGCGATATCACGGACTTTGACGAGGTCGTAAGACTTGATCTGGAATACATAGATAACTGGAGTATAGGACTGGACTTAAGGCTGCTTGCCAAGACGGTTCTGGTCGTACTTTTGGGACGGGGCTCCAAGTAGTGAAAGTATCAATAATTATACCTGTATTTAATAAAGCGCCATATGTAAGGGAGTGTTTCGACTCCCTGGTGGGTCAGACGTACCCCGATATCGAGATCATCCTGACCGATGACGGATCGACTGACGGAAGTGCCGAAATATGCGATGAATACGCCGCTGCGCACGATAATGTCATCAGCATCCATGCTCACGGCGAAGGCCCGGCAGCGGCCTGTAAGAGTGGTCTTGAGAAAGCTACGGGCGACTATGTATGTTTCGTGGACAGCGATGACTGGGTCGATACGGATATGATCGAGCGCCTGATGGAGCATGCGACCGGCGGGCCCGAGGAGATGGTCTTAAGCGACTATGTCATAGAGCGCACCGACGGCAGCAAAACATACGTATATCAGGACATCGCTCCCGGCGAATACTATCAGGAAGAGATCATGGAGAAAGTGATCCCCAGGCTTTGGGGGCTGGAGGATCGGGCGGTATCCCAGTCCAGATGCATGAAGCTTTATTCAATGGACCTGGCCCGCAACAACATCAATTACCCCGATCCGGATCTGAAATTTGCCGAGGATGCCGCTTTTCTGATCCCCTGTGTGCTGGATGCCGACAGGCTGTACTTCCTGGATCACGCCGCCATGTACCATTACAGGTTTGTAAACGATTCGGCGGTCCACCGCTATACGCCTTATCTTACCGAGAACATCACGCGTGTTAGATCCATAATCAGGAAAGCCATTTCCGATAAATTCTGGGATGAACCGGAGACCATGGAAAGGCTCCTTGAGGATTACAGAGCGGAGAGCGTAATACAGCTCATATTTGCGATCAAAAACGAGCTGCGCGGCGACAAGCCCGGATATATCAATAAGATAAGGAACCTGTGTAAGGATCATGAGAATGCGGAAGTGATCCGGGAAAAACCGGTAAGGATCAAGCATCCGTTCAACCTGCTGATCTACCACACGATGAAGCACCCGACCAGGCTAAACTGCAGGATACTGAGGCTGCTCATGGATCTGCATGAGAAATGACACTCAAATGCGAGTTATGACGGATGTTCGCCGAATATATGAGAGAAGAAAATGAGCACACCTATTATCACGGTCATAGTACCGATCTTTAATGAATCAGAATATATAGACAGATGCATGAATTCCCTGCAGGCACAGACTCACAGGAGATTACAGATAATCCTTGTGGATGGCGGCTCTACGGACGGAAGCGGCGCTCTCTGCGACAAATGGGCGACCAAATGGAACATGGGACCCGATTCCAACATGGGCATCGTCGAAGTCATACATACCGCCAACAAGGGTGTATCCGAATCCAGGAACAAGGGCCTTTCCCATGCTGCGGGGGAGTATGTTACCTTTCTTGACGGAGATGACTGGTTAGAGCCCGATGCGATATCGAAGATGTATAAGCTGATGGAAGAGAAGCAGGTAGATATGGCGGGCCTTAGCTTTATCAGTCGCTATCCGGGAGAGGAGAATTCGGAGAAAGTCGAGGCGGATGACGCATTTGACACCATGAGCGCCCGCGAGTTTCTGGCCGGGCACATACTTAAGGGCGATGTACATGTCTGGGGCAGGCTTTATAAGAAAAGCCTGATCGGCGATCTGCGTTTCAGAAAAGACTTAACCATCGGCGAGGATATGCTATTCGTCATCGAATATGTCAAAAAGTGCGACCGCGTGGCACATATGTCCTACCGCGGGTATGATTATTTCAGGAATCCCGGCGGAACGATGGCCAGGCCTTTTTCCGCATCATCGATGGACCAGGTGAAATGCTGGGATGAGGCGAGGCTGCTCCTTGCGCACGAGGGCGATGAGCTCTCGGACGGACCTGACCTTAGAGCAAACATGCTGATATCCGTCATGCTGACCGCATCACGCATGGCTCTCCTGGACCGTATCATCGTCACCGACGATGTTCACAAGGTATATATAAGGTCACTCAGGGCGAAGATAAAAGAATATAAGAACCACGCCGCCATGAAGATTCTTGACCGCGGCTACAGATTTAAGGTCCGATTGTTCAGGCTTTTCCCGGGATTATATATGTCCCTTTATCACAGACATAAGGCGGCGAAATGATGAATAATTATTTGATGTATATGCATGCAGGGAGCGCAAATCACGGCTGTGAAGCCATAGTACGCTCCTTAAGCGCTATTCTGGGCGGAAAATCCGCACTTCTTTCCAATAATCCCGCTGAGGATAAGGCTGTAGGATTAGGTAAGATCTGCGATATCATTCCCGCGAAGCATTACGAGGACAACTTTGTCCGTAAGGCTTACTATTATGCCTGCAGAAAGTTTTTGGACAGGCCCGATATGCAGATGGACTATGCGTACAGGGGCGCGGCGCCGTATTCGAAGTATAAGATGGCGCTGTCGATAGGCGGAGATAACTACTGTTATGATGACGCTCTGGTAAACTTACGGGGCGCCAATATTCTTTTTGCAAAAAATAACATTCCCACGGCCCTGGTCGGCTGTTCGGTTGAACCCGAAATCCTGAAACGCCCCGGGGTTGCTCACGATCTGTCGATGTATAAGTGCATCATCGCCCGCGAATCGATCTCTTACAAGGCTCTTTGTGAGGCTCTTCCCGAAAAAATGTCCGACCGGATCCATTTGCTGCCCGATCCCGCTTTTGCCCTGAAATGCAAAGAGTGCCCGGAACCGGAAGGATTTGTGAAGAGACACACGATCGGCATCAACATATCTCCGATGATCCTGAATTACGAATCGGCAGACAGGCCCGGGATCATCATCGCTAACTACAGGCATATGATAGAGACGATCCTGTCCGAGACTACGGATATGATCATGCTGATCCCCCATGTCGTGACGCCTCTGTCCGATGACCGGAAAGCGATTCAGACGCTTTATGACCTGTTTTCCGATACCGGACGCGTCATAGTGATGCCGGATGCTCCCGCTGAGCAGCTCAAATACATGATAAGCCGCTGCAGACTGCTCATAGCGGCCAGAACTCACGCTTCGATAGCGGGATATTCCACATGCGTACCGACACTGGTGGTCGGATATTCGGTGAAGGCAGCAGGCATCGCACTCGATCTTTTCGGACAGAGCGAAGGGTATGTTTGCCCCGTTCAGGAACTGAAGAAAGAAACCGATCTGACGGACGGATACAGGTGGCTTGAAGATCACGCGTTCGAGCAGAAGGGCATCCTGAAGGAGCGGATCCGGCCCTGGATCGTCGATACGGAGCTGATAGCGGATGTGCTTAAGTCCGCTGCCCGTGAGGATGAAATATGAATTACTACAGATCCCTAACTGAGGAGGCCGTAAGGCTGCTTGACATACCGGACGAGCCTGATATCTATCACAGGATCAGGCGCTGGGCACGCGTGCACATAAAGCACGAGTCCGTGGCTCCGATAGATACCATGAACTGGCCCAAGGGCTGCCTTATGTGCGGCCTCGTCTACCAGGCCCGCATGAAAAAAGGGGCAGACAACACGGTAGACAGAGCTGCTTCCATATACGGAATGGCAGCGGTCCAGAGTCATATCGATAAATGGATAGCCGCTGAGGCTCCGCTGTATTTCGTCGATGATGTGCTGGCAGGACAGGCGCTTCTGATGCTTGCCGATTTTTATAAGGATGACGATCCCGAGACCTATATGCGCTACATGAAGGTGGCTGACGGCATCATGAAGTTCCTGTATGACCATGATGCGGACGCAGAGGGCGTCCTTCCTTACAGGCCGGCCCAGAAGACCGGGCAGATATTTGCGGACAGCCTCGGCATGATTGTTCCTTTTGCGGTCCTCTACGGGCTGATGAAGCAGGATGATGATGCAATAGGCTTTGCCCGAAATCAGATAACATACGCTATGAAACATCTCGCGGATCCCGAGATAGGGCTTCCCTGGCATGTTTACAGTCTGGATGAGGCTTCAGCCGAAACCGGCGGGGCTGATCCGGAAGCTAAGATATATGGAGCGCTCGGCTGGGGCCGCGCACTTGGCTGGATAATGTACGGTCTGGGCGCTTCCGCATGGGCATTTGACCTGTATCCGCCGAAAACGCCCGAAGCGATCAGGTCGTCCAAGACCTTTACGGCGCTTCTGGATCAGATGTCTGATATCGCGCTGCAATTTCGGCGTGAAGACGGGCTTTTCGGCAGCATAATACACGATCCAGAGACGCCTGCGGACACTTCCGCATCCGCGATGATATTATACGGAATCAAACAGCGCGACTACCGCGCGGAAAGAGGCGTAAAGCGCGAGTCCTACATTGACCCGATCCTGCCTTATATAGGCTCCGACGGCAAGGTTAAGGGCGCGCAGGGCGAATGCATGGGCATAGGACAGTATTCGGATACATACGGTTCATATCCGTGGTCCGTGGGCATGACTATGTTATTATTATGATCATAATCAGATTAATGGGCGGGCTTGGCAACCAGATGCAGCAGTACGCCCTCTACCGCAAGTTCATATCTCTCGGAAAAGAAGCCTGCCTGGACACTTCATGGTTCGTTCATGAGGCATCCCGGACGGATACTCCGCGAAAGCTGGAGTTAGACCGTTTCGTGAGCGCGGATTTCGAGGCTGCCGATGAGGCGGCCGTAAAGTCCGTCATAAGTCCCGGCATCCTGTCCCGGATCAGGACTAAGCTCAATCCTGCATCATCCCGCTATATACACGAAAACTCCATGTATCAGCCCGGGATCTTCGATATGGATGACTGTCTTCTCGAGGGCTACTGGAGCGCCGATAAGTATTATGCCGATATTCTCCCCGATCTTCGGGAAAAGTTTGATTTTGCCCCCATGCTTGATGCCGATCCCGCAAAAAAGACTCAGCTCGAAGAGGTGAAGAAGGCTATCGATGCAGCTCCTTTTTCATGCTCGGTCCATATCCGCCGCGGGGACTATCTTAAGCCGGGCATATCCGATCTTTTCGGCGGGGTTTCCACGGAAGAATACTATGAGACGGCATTTTCCTACATAAGGGAAGAGCATCCCGATGTGAAGTTCTTTATTTTTTCGGACGATCCTGAGTATGTCGCGGATAAGTACGGCGAAGCGGCCGATTGCACCGCAATAGATGTTAATCACGGCCCTGACAGTCTTTTCGACATATATCTGATGAGCCTGTGTGATGCGCATATCTGCGCCAATTCCTCTTTCAGTTTCTGGGGAGCGCGCCTTGATACGCGCAGAGAAGAGGCCCTGTGCATAAGGCCTGCGATACATATGAGATCTCAGCGTTTTGACGAGGATCTCATGCACGATCTATGGAAAAACTGGATTCTGATCGACCCTGAAGGAAAGTTCAGGTGATCCTGCCTTCACCGCGATTCCTCACATGAAGTTTCCGCGGTTATTTTTCTTTGCTGAGCGCTATCTGCTTCATGATAGCGTATTCCTGATTATCGATATGGATACCGCATGCATTTGCGGCAGCTTCCTCGTCGCGGGCAGCTATGGCTGCATAGATATCG
Source organism: Lachnospiraceae bacterium (assembly GCA_017620155.1). Lineage (GTDB taxonomy): Bacteria > Bacillota > Clostridia > Lachnospirales > Lachnospiraceae > XBB2008. The sequence continues at coordinate 23,732 of JAFZQY010000068.1, forward strand.
CTGTGCTCTTTTACGATCTGGTCATAAATCTCGGAATCCTTGAGATACTCGAACCTGTAGCGGTACATCTGCTCGGAAAGGTTATTTACGAGCTGCTTTAAGCGCCTGTTGGCAGTGGCGTCGATGATTATCTCGTGAAGAGTCACATCGCATGCTGCGATATGGGTAAGATCCTTTTTGGGCGCTTTTACGGCTTCTTCGAACTGTTCGCAGGCCTCTTTGAGGGAGTCTAGCTGCGCTTCGGTTATCCTTTTGCAGGCGAGGGACGCACACAGCACATCCATGGCGCGTCTTACCTCCAGGACATCCTGAACGCTCTCAGCCGAGATGCTGGCGACCACGGCGCCTCGGGACGGACGTAAGGTGACCAGGCCCTCCTGTTCGAGCATGCGGATGGCTTCTCGCACGGGTGTGCGGCTTACACCGAAACGGCTGGCCAGATGTATCTCCATCAGACGCTCACCGGGATCGAGCTCACCTGTCAGGATCGCGCGTCTTAAGGTATTGAACACCACTTCGTGAAGCGGAAGATATATGTTGGGATCAAGTTTAAAATCATCTTTCATAGGTTACCCCCGTCATCAGGACACGAAAACCGCGTCTGAAACATATATGTCAGGATAAAGCGCTTGTATGTGCGTAAGAGCCTGCAGGCAGGTCTCTTTGTCATCGAAAAGTCCGAATACCGTCGGGCCCGATCCGCTCATGAGTGCTCCTTTGGCTCCCGCTGCACGCATTGCCTGCTCCAGCTCGGGAACTATGGAATGCTCCTGCGCGGTCACGTCTCTTAATACATTGCCGAGTTTAGCGGCCATCCCGGACAGATCCCGGTCTTTTATGGCGGATATCATCCCGTCAACATCGGGATGGTTTATATCGGGTGAGGAATCGATCTTTTTATACACATAGGCCGTCGATACATCGATATCGGGCTTGGCGATGAGGATGTATGTATCGGGAGGAGCCGGGATCGGAGTGAGTTTTTCGCCGATTCCTTCGGCGAGCATGCTTCCTCCGAGGATGCAGTAGGGCACGTCGGCACCGATGGTAACACCTGTTACGCATAATTCCTCGTCAGTGTATCCGAGGTTCAGAAGCTTATTGACTCCGCGGAGCGTAGCAGCCGCATCGGAACTTCCGCCCGCCATTCCCGCAGCCATCGGGATGCGCTTGATCAGCGTTATATCCAGACCGATATATTTTGCATCTGCATCCGCAAGAAGCGCGCGTGCAGCTCTTACGATCAGGTTATCTTCTCCGCAATCAAGCTCGGTCACCGAGAGATTGTTATCCTCCATGTGACAGGTCAGACGTATGCCCGGCTTATCCGAGATCGTGATCGTCAGGTCATCATGGATGCTTATGGTCTCCATGACCATCCGTACTTCATGGTATCCGTTCGGAAGCCTGCCCGTGATATCCAGAGCCAGGTTTATCTTGGCATATGCGGTTTCTGTGACAGATTTTGCTAACATAATATATTTTGTATAAGATTGTATTTTGTATACATTATACCACAGGATTGTATTATTTTTTATCCATATGATATGATTTATCCTAACCCTCATTATGATATTATCTGTTCAGGATTGACGGTCTCCGCGTGATTCCATCTGTCCGGACCGGAGGAAATACATGGACAAAGAAGTTCTGCTGGCTATGAAAGGGATGCAGTTCGCCCTGAATGAAGACACAGGCGAGGGCGAACCTATAGAGATCATTACCAACGCCAGATATTACGAAAAGAATAATAGCCGTTATCTTATGTATGACGAGATGCTCGAAGGCATAGAAGAGCCGATTTCGAATCTGGTCAAGTTCGGTCCCGATTCGATCGAGGTTACCAAGAAGGGCATGATCAATGTCCATATGGTATTTGAAGAGGGAAAGCAGAATCTGACGAGCTATCAGACCCCTTTTGGTTCATTGATGATAGGCATCAATACCCACAAGGTCGAAGTGACCGAGCATGACGAATGCATACATTTGGAGGCTCAGTACGGCCTCGATATCAATTACGAGTTTCTTTCGGACTGCGTGATCAGCATGGACATCTCACCGAAGAACAAACTCGATCTTTCCTGAACAAAAAACGGGGGCTTTCGCCCCCGTAAATTATTTGATCGGCTTCGCTCCGGCTTTCTCCTGAAGTTTGTCGACCTTCTCCTGGAATTTCGCTCTCCAGGATTTCTTTACAGGCTCATTGTTCTGGATATTTCCGTGCAATCCCTTGACTGAAGTGATATACAGACCGCTTATTGTAGCCTTTACCTCTTTTTTGACGGGAATCGCGTCGAAGATCTTCTCATCCGAGATGAATGACATGATCTGAGGGCCTACTTTGGCCTTAACGATCGGAAGCTTGGAGCCGCGAAGATACTTGGGCGTCTGCTCGAGCACTGCCTGCGGAAGTCCGGCATCCCTAAGTTTCATGCGCTTTTTATCGATGATCAGCATGCTGACCGTCTGCTTCATCGCATCGAGCTGTTCCTGCTGCTCTTCCTGCTTCTTCTGGGTCTTCTTGCCCAGGAAATAAAGTACAACGATCGCCGCGATGAGCACTACGGTGATCACTATCATGACTATCTGCCAAACCTGCATGGTGTTTCCTCCATCTTTATCGCTGAAAAAGTCTGTCAACTATAATACCACAATAAATGGTATAATGACAATTATGAGCGAGTGTATTTTACGAGCCATAATTGTACAAGCAATTTCATACATGAAATTGTTTGTGTTCCGTATGAGCGAGTGTATTTTACGAGCCATACGAAAACACAGATTATATAGGATCACAGCGCTTATCGTCGCCGTGGTCTTATTAGGGTACGCCCCGACGGCATATGCGACCACTATCGACGATATGCAGAGCGAGATAGACTCGATCAATTCGGAGATCAATGACCTCGAAAACCAGAAAAGAGACGCCGAGAAGGCCAAGAACGAAGCGCAGTCCGGCTTAAGCGGCACGAACAGCCAGATCAACTCGATTTCAGGAGCCATGGGCGACTTAGATACCGAGATCGAAGGCATCAACATGGAGCTCGTAGGGTTGCTTACCGATATCGACCTGATCTCATCCGATATCGAGAATAAGACCGAAGAGATCGCCAAGACTCAGGAAGAGTATGATGAAGCGGTAGCTACGAGGGATGAGCAGTATGCCTCGATGAAGGTTCGGATCAGATACATGTATGAGATCGGAGATGCCACCTACATATCGATCTTCCTCGAAGCGACCACATCCTCGCTCGCCGACGCGCTTAATAAGGCCGAATATGTCGAGCAGCTCTATGCATATGACAGACAGATGCTCGAGGAATACAAGCAGACTGTAGATTACACCAAGGAAGTCTGGGACAGACTCGAGGAGGAAAAATCCGAGCTGGAAACATCCAAGGAGGAGCTCGAAGAAGAGCAGAAGTATCTGGAGGAAGTTGAAGCCCAGCTTGAAGAGGAATATGAGAACTACAGCGTGATGCTGGCTCAGGCCAGACAGCAGGCTGCGATATATACCGCCAAGATCAACCAGCAGACCAGCGAGATACGGTCCATAGAGAAGGCTGAAGCGGAGAAAAAGCGCGAAGCCGAGGCTAAGCAGCGTGAGATAGAGGCCGAGCAGGCCAGGATCAAAGCGGAGCAGGAGGCAGAAGCTGCTGCGGCAGCATACGCGGCAGCTTTGGAAGCCGGCTATTCGGAAGAAGAGATCGCTTCAATGACCTCGATCACATCGCAGCTTACGACCAATAACACCACGTCAACCGCATCATCGTCATCATCCACATCTTCCGGAACGACCGTAACAGCGTCCGGATCCGGCAAGGGCGCCCAGATCGCCAATTATGCTCTTCAGTTTGTCGGAAGGCCCTATGTTTCGGGCGGAACGGATCCATATAACGGATCTGACTGCTCGGGCTTTACTATGGCAATTTACCAGCACTTCGGCATAAGCCTTCCGAGAACATCCTACTCACAATCCTCCGTCGGTACCGCAGTGTCTTATGACCAGGCCAGAGCCGGTGATATCATCTACTACGGCGGTCACGTGGGCATCTACATCGGAAACGGACAGATAGTCCACGCTTCCACGCAGCGTACGGGCGTGAAGGTCTCGTCAGCAACGTACCGAAGCATCGTAACGATACGAAGGGTGGTAAACTAGTATCCTTGCAGCCCGAAGCGTAGTCAACTAACGGCGTCGGCTCTGTCAGTCCTGCAGGACAGAGTATATTTACTTATCATGCTTGGATGTGGGATGAAGCAGCTCCCACCATACGCGGGGAGTCATCAGGATCAGGAGCGGGAACAGCTCAAGACGTCCTGCGAGCATATCGAACATCAGAACATATTTCGTAAAAGGATTAAAGAAAGCAAAGTTACATGTGGGTCCGACCATTGAGAGTCCGGGCCCTATATTATTGATCGTGGCAGCCACCGCGGTGAAATTGGTGGTCAGGTCATGCCCCTCTATGCTGACTAACAGCACCGAAGCGGTGAAGATGAACAGGAATGTCAGGAAGAACACGTTCACGGACCGAAGTACCTCGTGTTCTACGGGCTTCTCGTCCATCGTAAGCTTCTTAATGCTCTTGGAGTGGATATATCCGCCTATCTCTTTGAAAAACGTCTTAATGGCCAGTATGAACCTGCTGACCTTGATACCGCCGCCGGTAGAACCCGCGCATGCACCTATGAACATCAGTACCACGAGCACGGTACGGCTGGTCTGGCTCCATGTATCGAAGTCGGCCGACGCAAATCCCGTAGTAGTTATGATCGAAGCGACCTGAAAAGCGGAGTGCGTAAGAGCCTCGAATACGCTGCCGTAGACATGTACGGTATCGAGCAGCAGGATGATCGTCGCTGTCACTATGACGCTCAGATAAACCCTCACTTCCTCCATCTTGAATGCTTTTTTGGCCTGATGGAAAATGATCATATAGTAGGCGTTGAAGTTGACGCCGAACATGATCATGAATATCGTGACGATCCACTGGATAGCGGGCGAATAGCTCACGAAGGAGTCGTTTCGCACGCCGAAACCGCCGGTACCTGCGGTTCCCATGGCGCTGCAGATAGCCTCGAACGGTGTCATTCCGAATATCATGAGGAGTACGAATTCGATAAAGGTGAGTACGAAATAGATTATATACAGTATCCGCGCGGTTGATTTGATCTTGGGAACGAGCTTTCCGACAGAAGGGCCGGGGCTCTCAGCGCGCATCAGATTGATGTTGGATCCGCCGCTCATGGGCACAACGGCCAGCAGGAAGACTAAAACGCCCATACCGCCAACCCAGTGGGTGAAGCTTCTCCAGAAAAGCATGCATTTGGACAGGGGCTCCACTTCAAGAAGAATGGACGCTCCCGTGGTCGTAAATCCGGAAACCGTCTCGAAGAGTGCATCGGTAAAAGAAGGTATCTCGCCCGAGAGCCAAAAAGGCAGGCAGCCTGCAACGGACATGACGATCCAGCTCATGGCTGTACATACGCAACCTTCTTTTAAATAAAAAACAGTTGATTTCGGTTTTTTGATGGTGAAAAGAATTCCGACGATCGCGGCAATTGCAGCGGCGGGAAGAAACCATAACCCGGCTTTCAGTTCATGATGCAGAAGAGAAATTAAAAAGGGCAGGAGGAGAAGTACAGCCTCTACCTTCAGAACGCTTCCGATTACAAAACGTATCATGGATCTGTTCATTATCTCGCCTCTTTTGCCCGCTTATGCCAGTATGTCGGTGATGTCTTTGAATCCGGTATCGGTTGTTATCACAACGATGGAATCACCTTTTTTGATGCAGTCGCCGCCTCGGGGGATGATGATCCGGCCGCCGCGGATGATGCAGGTTACCAGCAGATTTTTCTTGAGCTTAAGCTCGCTTAAGGGTATATCGGTTGCCGCATTGGATTCGCCTACCTTGAACTCCAGAGCCTCCGCCTTGTGGTCGAAGAGGTGGTAGAGAGTCTCGATATTGCTGTAGCCCTGAGAATTCCTCATGGCTCGTACATAGGCTATGATGGCCTCTGCGGTGATCTTGTTGGGATAGATGACGCTGTCTAAATCTAAGCCCGATATGACTCCGGAGAAGCCTATCCTCGTGATCTTGGTCACGATCTTGGCCTTGGAGACTGATTTGGCATACAGCGTCAGCATTATGTTCTGTTCATCTATGCCTGTGAGCGGGATGAAAGCGTCGGTATTTACTATGCCTTCCTCACGCAGGATCTCTTCATCGGAACCGTCGGCGTGTATGATGATCGCCTTCGGCAAAAGGATCGAGAGCTCCTCGCAGCGCTTCTGGTCGCGTTCTATGATCTTGACCTCGACGCCCATGTTGGTGAGCTGGAGCGCCAGATAATATGCGGCACGGCCGCCGCCGACTATCATAGCGGTTCGCACGGCGTGGGAACGCATCCCGATATAATCCATGAACTTGCGTACACTCTTTCTGGTGCCGAGTACGGATATCACATCTCCGGCCTGAAGTTTGAACGTACCGGAAGGTATGGCCACTTCGCCGTCTCTCTGTACGGCGCTGATCAGGATGGATTCGGTGTGCTTGTGATCAAGGTCCATGATCGCCTTGCCGTTAAGCACGCTGCCATCATCTATCTTGAATTTAATGAGCTGAGCCTGTCCTCTTGCAAAAGAGTCAACCTCCATGGCTGAAGGCATGCTTAAGATATTGGCGGCTTCAACTGCCGTCTCGAGCTCGGGATTGATGATGAGCGCGAGTCCGAGTTTTTCACGCAGATAACCGATCTCCTGGCTGTAATCCGGTGTCCTTACACGCGCGATGGCAGCACAGTCGCCCACGCGCTTTGCCACGGTACAGCACAGCATGTTAAGCTCGTCCGAACCGGTTATCGCGATGAGCAGATCGGCATCGTCTATGCCGGCATCTTTCTGCACGGTAAAACTGGCGCCGTTTCCAATGACGCCCATTACATCGTATAGATTGGTTATTTCCTGGATTCTTGCTGAGTCGGTATCGATTACCGAGATATCGTGCCCTTCGTTGATTAATTGGGCGACTAGTGTGGCGCCTACTTTTCCGCATCCCACGATGATGATCTTAAGACCGCCTACATTATCCGCTTTGAGTAACGACATTGCAATTACCTTCTTTTATGGAAAATGATAATACCCTACTACTATACCACTATTCGGTACGAAGTGCATCTATGGGGTTTAAGCGGGCGGCCTTGCCGGCCGGATATATGCCGAAGAATATGCCGATCGCGGTGGAAATGGCCACGACCATCACTACATCGGACGCTCTTACCTGTGCCTGGAGGGGCGACGCCATTGAGATTATCTTGCTGAAAGCGAAGCCGAGACTCATTCCGATAAAACCGGCAAGAAGCGTTATCATCGATGATTCTATGAGAAACTGGAGCATTATCGAAGAAGTATGAGCCCCCAGGGACTTACGTATTCCGATCTCTCTGGTGCGTTCGGTAACCGTAACGGTCATTATGTTCATCACGCCGATACCGCCTACGAGAAGCGAGATCGCGGCGATTAGCGCGACTATCATGGTGACGGAATCGAGAATGCTGGTGTACATGCTCATCATGGATGCAAAAGACTGGACATTCACTGCGTTTTCTCCGCGCAGATCGAGCATGTTCTCAGCCACGGAGCAGACCTTGACTGCCGCGGCATCTGCCTGTCCGCTCACGGGATATATGGAGAAGGATATGATGTTTTCTCCGGGAATATTGAATTTGTTCGTCATCAGTGTATAGGGAACATACACCGTTACCCACATGTTGTCGGCGTATCCCTGGGAAATAATGTTTCTTGCGTTCTCAATATCGGAATCCGGGCTGTTAAGTACGCCTATGATGGTGACATTACGCGAGGCCCCGTGATAATTGATCTCCAATTCCTTGCCGACCACATCAAATGAGCGGAACATGTACAGCGCCACGGTCTGGTATATCACGCATACTTCCGAAGCATTGTCCACATCATATTCCGTATAGAAACGACCGGCGTATAATCCGTCGCTGAATTCGTTGATCTTGTATTCGTTTCCGCCCTCGAGATCGACATTCATTTCTTTTCTCGGGAATATGGCCGTACATTCGGCGGTTACCCTGGGAGTTGCTCCTTTTATGATCGGAACCGCATCGGCGATCTCCTTTAACTGGGCATTGGTCAGGTGTCTGTTGGTTTTTTTCTGATCTATGTTGATGGTCACGGCGCCGCCGGCCATGGAGTCAAGAGACCTGGTCATGGATGCCTTGAGTCCGTTGCCGACAGACAGAATGGCTATGACGGAAGATATGCCGATGATGATGCCCAGCATCGTGAGCATCGTCCGGCCTTTATTCATTGTGATGTTTTTCCACGAACTCTTTAAATATTCCATGTTATTTACGCTGGCTGAGTGCTTCTACCGGTGTCAGATGAGCGGCTTTCCTGGCAGGATATATCCCGAAAAAGATGCCGATGGCTATGGATACAGTGGTAGCCAGGACCACCGAGGACGGGCTCATTATGAAGGCGAAATTGACTGCTTTACATGCAAAAGCAGCTGCGATCAGGCCGAATACCACTCCGATGATGCCGCCGAGCAGGGAGATGATCGAGCTCTCGGCCAAAAACTGGACCAGGATCGATCCGGTGCGGGCGCCGATGGATTTTCTGATGCCTATCTCACGGGTCCTTTCCGTGACGGACACGAGCATGATATTCATTACGCCTATTCCGCCGACCAGCAGCGAGATGGCGGCAACGATGGACATGAATGTGGTGATGAGCCCCATCATTTCGCTTATCTCATCATTATTGGTTGCGGTATCGTAATAGTATAAAGCGTCCTGACCGCGAAGGCCCTTTTTGTTCTCGAGAAATTTCTGGATCACTGCAGGTGATACAGCTGCTTCCGCCCTGCCGGAATAGAATTCGATGGAAGCGGAGCTGGACGCATCGATGCCGAAAGTGTTCTCGGCGGTAGTGTAGGGGATATCCACGATCGCGGGATTGTCGACCATCTCGAGAAGCTTCATTATCATCTCTCCGAAATCGTTCTGTATCCCGACTATCTCAAATTCACTCACCCGTCCGTCTACATTGAGCTCAACGGTCATGCCGACTGCATTTTCCGTACCGCAGAGCTTCTTGGCGTCCGCTGCCACGAGCACGCATACCGTGGCGGCTGAATCCACCTCGGCTTCACTTATATATCTTCCGTACTTTATGCCGTTTCCGTTACCGAGATTGTAATCCGAACCCACGAATTCGAACTGGGCGATACCGGCACCTTTTTTTCCTATGATCGCACCTTCTCCGGCGTTATAGAACGACCCACCCCGAATCTCCGGAAAGGCTTCCTTTACGGCATTGATGTCATCCTGGGTAAAGCGCTCGTCGGTAGCGCTCGTGGACAGATAGATGGATATGATCGAGGATCCGGTGGATTCGATCTGTTTCTGGACATAGTCGGACATGCCGTTACCGAGTGTGATGATGGCTACCACGGAAGCTATGCCTATGATTATGCCCAGCATCGTAAGAAGGGTCCGGATCCTGTTAGATCTTATGGTTTTGATCGCACTGGCGATATACTCGCGAAATGTATCCATGCAGATTAATCACTCTTCGGCAGTTACTATGACTGTCATTCCTTCGGAAAGTGTGTCGGCGTTGGTCGTGACGACCTTGTCACCGATGTTTAAGCCCCCGGTTATCTCGGCATCCGTACTGGTGGAAAGTCCAAGTGTTACATCTCTTCTGATGAGCGTGAAGTCGTCTCCTACCATGTACACGAAATCTCCGTCGGCATCGGTGGATATGTATTCATAGGGCAGAACGGGAACTCCTTCGACCTTGTCGGAGTGTATCTTGACAGTGGCTTCGGTTCCGAGGATCACATTGTCATCGGGATCGTCGACGCTGATCTGTGCAGCTACGACCGGAACTCCGTTGGCGTTCTTGGTTGCAGCTCCGGCGATCTGAGCTACTTCTCCGGTGTATTGCTTGCCTCTTATAGTTATGTCAACCTTCTGCCCGAGCTGGATCTTATCAAGATCGGTCTTGGATATCTGGATATCTATATGGACATTGTCTGTGCCCGATATGGTGATCAGCCGGCTTCCCTGGCTGACTGTGGCACCTTCGGCTACGTTAAGTTCCGTGATGACTCCCGACAGATCGCTCGTGATGCCGCCCTCCACTTTCTCGATTGAAGCTATGGTGTCGCTGCTGTCTAACTCGGTAAGTGCTTTCTGGGCATCCAGTGCTTCCCTGTCACCGGAGGTCATACGGGCGGATTCCGCCGCAGAAGCCTCCAGGAGTTTGGATTTTTCTTCCGCAAGAGCATTGATCTGGTTCTTCCATGACTGTATCTCGGGATCGTAGGAGAGTGCATACTGTACTTCGGACATGGCATTCTGGATCTCAAGGGACATCTGGTGGCCTTCGTCGTTCTGGCGTGTATTGGGGGCATTATTGCCGTTTGCCGCGTCGGTTGAGTCGGAGATATTGTTCTGATCCACATCCATGGCGGTTTTCTGCAGGTCTGTGAGAGTCCGGCTCATGCGGGCGGTCTTTTCGTTGATCTGGGCGTTTAGAGCATCCGTCTGAGCGGTGATCTCGTCTATCCGGGCGTTGATCTGCGTAAGGCTCATTCCGTTGCTGTTTATCGTGGAGATGTAATTTCTCTGAAGAGAGCCGTTGTAGTTTCCTTCTGCCTGATCCTGAGTAAGGGAGGCTTTCTCTTTCATGAGATCAAGATCATCCTGGTCATATCTGTACAGGAGATCGCCCTTGCTCACCCTGTCACCGACATGGAGATTCATTTCGGAGACGATACCGGTCAGATTGGCGTAGTAGCTCTTTTCCTCTGAGGAGTTGATCGTACCGCTGTATGACAGGATCACCTCAATATCACCCTTTTCGACCGCGGCTGTTTCCACCGGGGTGATGGGATTGTTCTTTTTACGCATGTACAAGATGAGCGCAAGGATCGCGAGCACGGCTATGACGGCGAAGATGATGCGCCTTCTTCTCTTGCGCTTTTTCTCCGGCGTAAGCGGTGCTTTGGGTGCCTTTTCCTTGACTTCCTGTGCTGTGTTCTTATCCTTTTTCATTTCATTCCTCTCCGGTCTCGTCTTTTGCTTCAATATCGGTTGTTATCTCTTCTCTATCCTCTGTTGTTTCTTCTGCTGTCTTCTTCAGCGCCTTCTCAAAATTCTCCGTATTATCCACATCACTCACTATGTGTCCGTCGCTGATCGTGATGATCCTTTTGGCTCCGGCGGCGATTCCGGGATCGTGGGTGATGATTATAACCGTGCGGCCTTCGGAGTAAAGGTCATGTATGACCTGCATGATGTCGCGGCTTGATGCGCTGTCTAAGTTACCGGTAGGCTCATCCGCGAGAAGTATGGGCGGAGCCTGTGCGATGGCGCGCGCTATGGCGACTCTCTGCTGCTGACCTCCCGAAAGCTCGCCGGGTCTGTGGTCCATGCGGTGCCCTAATCCTACTTTTTCAAGGGCGGCTGCAGAAAGCTTTCGCCGCTGACCGCGCGGAACCTTGCGATATATGAGCGGAAGCTCGACGTTCTCGAATGCGGTCAGTGACTGTATCAGATTGAATCCCTGAAAGATGAAGCCGATCTCGCGGTTGCGTACATCGGACTGTTCGTCATCTGACATGTTGGAGACATCTGTGCCGTGGAGCCTGTATGTACCGCTGGTCGGTGTGTCGAGGCAGCCGAGCATGTTCATTAGTGTTGATTTGCCCGATCCCGACTGGCCGATTATTGCGACGAATTCGCCCTTATCTATGGTAAGACTTACATGATCCAGTGCACGTACTTCGTTCTCGCCGGGATTATAGACCTTGCACAGGTCGGTGACTTCCACAAGATGTTCTTTGCTGTTTTCGTTGTTTTCCGTAATAGTGGGTTGCTCTGACATCATATCCTCCTTGCAACAATTGAGAGTATAGCACAAGACCACCGGGATAACCTTAATTTAATCTTAATTCTTCATTAATGATGCATGATAATTGCGTTTTGGCATTCACTGAGGGGGATTTTTGAGGTATATTTGTACGTGGAAATGCTAATTAGGAGGGACCTGAATGTTTGTTACTTACCATATAGTCATGGTCAGCATATCGGCTATACTTACCATCATTCTTGCAGTCAGATGGCGTAAGCGTTTCGATGTGAACCTGGCGCTGATATTCGTGATGGTCGGTCTGTCGAACATCGGATATCTTCTTTATAATCTGTCCACGACATTAGAGGAGGCGCTCGAAGCCAATAAGATAATATATGCCGGCGGTTGTTTTCTGCCGATGCTTGTCTTTTTCCTGATCATCAGGCTGTGCCGCTTTAAGATCAAGCAGTGGATGAAAGCCGTGATGGTCGCGATCTCGATGGTGATGTATGCCGGAGTTCTTACCACGGGAATAAACTCGGTCTTCTATAAAGAGATCAAATACGCCGTCATCGACGGTGTCTACATTCTGTTTAAAGAATACACGCCGTTCCATACATGTTTCAGCGTGATGCTCATGCTGTATTTCGGCGCCGGCATCGCGATCCTGATCTATACCCTTACCAGGAAAAAAAGCGTATCCGCCAAGCTGGTGGGTCTTCTGATGATCCCGTTTCTGCAGTGCGTGGCCGGATTCTGGATCAGCAAATACGAGCCCGTCGGCTTAGAACTGATGCCGTTCTTATACAATGCGTCGCTCGTCGTATATCTGATCATAGTCCACAAGATAGGCATGTATGACATCGTTGATACGGGCATTGATTCGCTGATGGAAGAGGGCGATACGGGCTTCATATCTTTGGACAAAAGGCTCAGATACTTAGGCAGCAACGGAACGGCAGAGCGCATCCTGCCCGACATAAAAAGAGTCAATATCGACACATGTATCAAGGATTACAGGCTTTTTGAAGATAATCTGATCAAATGGGTGGCCGAGTTTGATGAGGCGGAGAGGTCCGGCAGGAAGAAGGACCAGTTCACGTGCAGCGACCCGGCCGGAGAGCACCACTACTATGTGAATGTCAGCAATCTTTATGATGGCAGGAAAAAGTGCGGATATCAGTTCTTTTTCGTGGATAATACCAAGGAATTCAACTACAATATCAGACTGGAGAAGGAAGTTAAGGAAAAAACGGCTCATATCGTTGAGATGCACAATACCCTGATCATGGGCATGGCGACCATGGTTGAAAGCCGTGACAACTCAACGGGAGGCCACATCAAGCGTACGAGCCATCTGGTCCGCATCCTGGTCGAGAAGATCATGAAGGACCGCGAGGGCGTATTTGACCTTTCCGAGGAATTCTGCGCGGATCTGATCAAGGCGGCGCCCATGCACGATCTGGGCAAGATAGCCGTAGATGACGACATACTCCGTAAGCCCGGCAAATTCGAACCCTGGGAGTTTGAGGAGATGAAGAAGCATGCGGCCGAGGGTGCGCGCATCGTACACGAGATCCTCAAGGATACGGACGATGAGAAGTTCCATGAGATAGCCGAGAATGTGGCGCATTTCCATCACGAGAGATGGGACGGATCGGGTTATCCCAAGGGGCTTAAGGGTGAGGAGATACCGATAGAAGCACGTATCATGGCGATCGCGGATGTATATGATGCGCTCGTCAGCAAGAGAGTCTATAAAGAAAGAATGAGCTTCGAGAAAGCCGACAGCATCATCATGGAAGGCATGGGCAGGCATTTCGATAAGAATCTGGAGCCGTACTATGTAGCTTCCAGACGCGAGTTTGAGGAGTATTACTCCGAATTGGAAAAAGAATATGATGAAGTTTCGGAAGGAGCAGGTGAATATGCCGGTCACACAAAGTGAAGAAAAAGTAATAGTCATTGATTTCGGCGGCCAGTACAATCAGCTGGTGGCCAGACGAGTCAGGGAGTGCAACGTATACTGCGAGATATATTCATACAAGACTCCGATCGAACAGATCCGCGCGATGGGCGCCAAGGGCATAATCCTTACCGGAGGCCCGAACAGCTGCTATGAGGAAGGTGCACCGAGCGCGTCGCCCGAGCTTTTTAACTTAGGAGTACCGGTTCTGGGACTCTGCTACGGTGCACAGCTGATGGCACATGTGCTCGGCGGCAAAGTGGAGCGCGCATCAGCCCGTGAATATGGCAAGACCGAGGTGTTCGTCGATACGTCAAGTCCTCTTTTTACGGGGATAACCGACAGACGCGGAACCGATCCGACTGCCGAATCAGGTGGTGGCCATGAAGTCTCCACAATCTGCTGGATGAGTCATTTTGATTATATAAGTAAGCTCGCCCCCGGATTCGAGGCGGTTGCGCATACCGACAACTGCCCTGTGGCTGCCGCACAGGACTTAAGCCGTGATCTCTACGCGATACAGTTCCATCCCGAGGTGCTTCATACCATGGAAGGCTCGAGGATGCTGCATAACTTCGTGCGTAACATCTGCGGCTGTGCCGGAACCTGGCGTATGGATTCTTTTGTGGAAAAGACCATAGAGGAGGTCCGTGCAAAAGTCGGCAGCGGCAAAGTGCTTCTCGCATTATCGGGCGGCGTGGACTCTTCCGTGCTCGCGGCGCTTCTTGCCAAAGCTGTTGGGAAGCAGCTTACATGTGTTTTCGTAGACCACGGTCTTATGAGGAAAAACGAAGGTGATGAAGTTGAAGCTGTCTTCGGTGAAAAAGGATCCTTTGACGTGAATTTCATCCGCGTGAATGCGGGTGAGAGATATTTTGCGCGTCTGGCCGGAGTAGAGGAACCCGAGCGCAAGCGCAAGATAATAGGCGAAGAGTTCATCCGTGTGTTTGAGGAAGAGGCACGTAAGATCGGCGCCGTAGACTTCCTCGCACAGGGAACGATATATCCGGATGTGGTTGAGTCGGGACTTGGCGGTGAGAGCGCCGTCATCAAATCGCACCATAATGTGGGCGGCTTGCCCGATTATGTCGATTTCAAGGAGATCATCGAACCTCTGAAATATCTTTTCAAGGACGAAGTGCGTAAAGCCGGACTTGAACTGGGCCTGCCGGACTATCTCGTATACCGCCAGCCTTTCCCGGGACCGGGACTGGGCATACGCGTGATCGGAGAGGTGACGCCCGACAGAGTCCGTATCGTACAGGATGCTGATTATATCTACAGGGAAGAGATTGCGAAAGCGGGACTTGAGAAACTGCCCGACCAGTATTTCGTGGCCCTGACCAATACCCGCTCCGTGGGAGTCATGGGCGATGAACGTACATATGATTATGCAGTGGTCCTTCGTGCTGTCGACACTGTGGATTTCATGACCGCAGAGGCGTCAAACCTGCCGTATGAGGTTCTCCAGAAGGTCATGAGCCGCATCATCAACGAGGTCCGCGGCGTAAACCGCGTATTCTACGACCTCACATCGAAGCCCCCCGGAACCGTGGAAATGGAGTGACAGTATCATTTATAGATATTTGAAAGAAGTATACTTCGGATGACAACAACCACCACTATCATAATGATCTTAATTGTCATATTCATGGCGTGTGAACTGCTGATCGGGATGAAGACCTACGATGATCCCGGACGGTTCTTCGACATTACGAGTACCAAGGCCCTGAGAGGCTTTTGGTATATCTGGCTGCCTCTGACTCACGCGCCGGATTTCTGCGCCAATCCCATTCAGGATGCGATCACGAGCTTCGGCTATATATCGATCACATTCTTCTTCATGACATCCGGCTACGGCCTGATGCTCTCGTATAATAAGAAGCCCGAACAGATACATACCTTCTGGAGAAAAAGGCTCCCGAAGCTTCTCCTGACCAACCTTATCATTAATGTGATAGGGTATATCGCCGTATGGGTGACCGGCGCCAGGGAGTTTGAGCCCTGGAGGATCCTCATTCCCGATCCCTGGCTGATCTGGCTTATGGTCTGCTATCTGGCGTTCTGGCTGGGTGCTATGATCTTCGGGGAAAAAAAGACGGCCGCCCGCATCTTCACATATATGGCGATTACGGTATTCAGCATAGTCGCATATCTTCTTAAGAAGGGCGGGATCATCGAAGCCACATGGGAGACCGAGGTCTTCGGCTTCATCTGGGGAATGATCCTGGCCGTATACGGGCAGACGTTTTACAGGTATGTCAAAGAAAGATGGCTTGCCATGACAGGAGTCTTCTGCCTGATTTCACTGGCTTTGGGGCTCACTTATCTGAAACTTAAGCCTGTCTTTTTCGTGGGAGAATATCTGACCAAGATCATCCTCGGCGTAGCCATAACCCTGTTCATCCTGGCAGTACATGTAAGATACGCATTCGGAAACAAAGTCAGCCTCTTTTTGGGAGGGCTGACTTTGGAGTTATTCCTTATCCATATGTTTGTGTTTAATGTGCTGGAAGTTCTGATAGGGGAGTCGATCGACCCCGCTTTATTCATTGTGATCGGCGCCGTGATCCCGGTCATCCTGGCTTATCTGTGCCATCTTGCAATCAAACCCGTCATAGATGCAGTGATGCGTATGCCTTTCTTCAGCAGAAAAGTCTGATCGTCATACGCCGCTCTAGGCACTTTAGTCATCATACTCCGTAGCATCGGGATCGTAATAGTCTTCGTCCTCATCGTAGAAATCATCCTCGTCTTCATCATCTGAGTTCCGATCACCCGTATAATAATCCCTGCTGTCGGAATCATAATCCTCGGCTTCTTCATAATAATCCGAACTGCCGCTTCCGCCCGATGAATCCGCAGGGTCGACATATCCTTTGGGTTTGCGGATGAACAGATGAAGCACATGGCTGTGATGCAGGATGAACACCGCGATGAGCATGAAAAGATGCGTATAGAACGCACCGACGATATAATAGTTTCTCTCAAGCAGGTATCCCTGACTGAACCCGAAATAGCACAGGATCCCGGTAAGCGTGAGCCCTAAGATCAGCAGATAGATATTCTGCCACAGATTTTTCATCGCATGCAGGAAATCCTTGAATGAGGCGTCGAAATATATGAAACGTCCGACCATCAGTCCCAGATAATAGATCATCACGGGATTGTATTCGCTTTCATCCCCTATGTAGTTTAAGTACATGAGTATGAAGATGACATAGAACATGGCGAGCATGCGCACGCAAGCTTTTTCTTCTTTGGCGGTCTTCTTAAGAGGGATGATGAGCTTGTCCAGTATTGAATTAAGGACGCAGGATAAGCAGATGAGCAGCAGCAGGATAAAATCCCTGCCGGTATCCCAGACGCTGACCAGAGAAAGGAGCACGACCGAATCCGTGGTGCGTTCTCCCGTGGTTATGAGCGTATGAATGTGGTGGATGATCACATATGCACAGGAAAAAGACATGACCGAAGTTCCGGCGATGATCATCTCATAGAAACGCTGAACGCGGTTAAACGATCGCGTGTAGAATTCGTACTTTCGCTCGCGTTTTTTCAATTTCATCGAGGAGGTTGAGATCTTCACACCTCCTATGATGAACAGGACGCAGATGACGGTCCCAAGTAGTGCCGCGAGCAGGAATATGAGTTTCTGGCCCCATCCGAAGTCGGGGTTTGTGTAAGCATCTATTGTCATTATTACTGTGCCTTTACTTTTTCTTCGGGAAGATATCTGATGAGGGCTGCTTCGAGATCCTCACCGCGTATGGGCTTGGAGAGATAGCCCGCAAAACCGAGCTTTATGTATTCTTCCTCCGCACCGCTTATTACATTGGCCGTGAGCATGATCACGGGTGTGTCCGTGTTCATTCCTTCTTTTGTTATGATCTCGAATGTCTGTATTCCGTCGGGCTCGGGCATTCTGTGATCCAGAAGGATGCAGTCATATTTTTTGCCACGGCACTTCTCGATGGCTTCGTTTCCTCCGCCTGCGGTCTCTACCTGTATCTCGGTATTCTTGAGCAGAGCCTGTGCGACCTTGAGGTTTAATCTCGCATCATCCACTACCAGGATGCATGCGTCGGGAGCCTTGAAACTCTCGGTGTATTTCTTTGCGGAACCTTCCACATGGCGTTTGAATTCGCCGATTGGTTTTGCTTCAACGACTTTCTGGGGTATCACTATCGTGAAGGTGCTGCCCTGGCCTTCTTTGCTGCTTACGGAGATGGAACCGTGCATCAGCGTAACGAGCTCCTTGGTGATCGCAAGCCCTAAGCCGGTTCCCTGTATGGTGGCATTTTGTTTTTCGTTGATGCGCTTGAAAGCGTCGAAGAGATATTTGATATCATCGGCCGCGATACCGATGCCGGTATCGGATACCTCGATCACGAGATCTCGCACATCTTCCGCAAACCCGTCGTCGGATACCCTGACGGTGACGCCGCCTTCCCGTGTATATTTGATCGCATTTGAGACGACATTGGCCAGGATCTGCCGTATGAGTTTATCGTCGCCGTATAACCTTGAAGGTATCGTTTCATCACATTCGACCTTGATATAGAGATCCTTGATCTCGGCCATCTGTTCAAAGTTATTGCAGCAGTCTCTGAGCAGCTGGTGGGGATCGTAGTCGACCGGAGCGATCTCCATTCTGTTTGCTTCTATCTTGGAGAAATCGAGTATGTCATTTATGAGGCTCAGGAGCGCATCGCCGGATGATTTGATATTTCCTGCATATTCCAGAAGCTGCTTATCCTCGGTAGAGCGCATTATCATCTCGTTCATGCCCAGAACCGAGTTTAAGGGCGTTCGGATCTCATGGGACATGTTGGCGAGGAACGAGCTCTTGGCGTTGTTGGCCTCATTGGCTATGTCTCTGGCCTTTTTGATCTCATCGAGGTAGCGCACCTGATCGGTGTTGTCTTCGATGAGCAGATACGATCCGATCATCCTGCCTTTGCCGTCATTTAAGCGGTTGTACTTGATGACATAGTGCTCGCGCACCTCATCTGAGTCCTTGGCCACAGTGCGGCTGTAGTTCGATTCGCCGAATTCCTCTCCCTTTACCGACAGGTTGGTGATGATCGTGGCAGCAGGCTCGCATTTAGGCGTATATGTCGATTCGTCTATATCGAATCTCTGCTTGGAGAAGTCGTTTGCATATATGCAGTTATCACTGATGTCGAAGAGGACGAGACCCTCTTTCATGTCGTTTATCGCACGTTCGAGAGAGGATATCTTCAGGCTCCTGGGAACGAAGGAGTGTATGGAAAAGTAGATCAGCATTCCGGCGACTGCGTAGAAGATGACCGATGCATCAAGCGGCAGTTCGAGCATCATATACAGTAGATTCAGAAGTATGACCAGCATCAGCACGGACAGGATGATGACGTACTTGATCCTGTAGATGCTGTAAGTCTTTATCAGACGATAGATGATGAAAAAAAGCGCGATCGCTATCGCGGTATAGTCGATCGCAAGGTGTATATAGAAGGGCATAAGCCCGCGTGTCTGATAGAAATGCACGTCTCCGTAGTTTTTTTTGGAAAAGACATAAAAAGCATGTCCGAAGATGCGGTTTGTAAGAAGGGAGAGCGAATCTAAACCGAAAACCACGGCAG
The DNA here is from genome assembly GCA_017620155.1 of Lachnospiraceae bacterium. GTDB lineage: Bacteria > Bacillota > Clostridia > Lachnospirales > Lachnospiraceae > XBB2008. Next base: position 43,224 of record JAFZQY010000068.1, read on the forward strand.
CAGGCCTGTACATGATCTTCAGGGCCTTATCGTGCTCCGTGTAAGCCAAGAGAAAACCTACCAGATAATACAGGATCCAGTCAATCGAAGCGAAGTATATCGAAAAGGAGATGCTGGCGAAAGCGTAATCAAATGAATATGCTATGAGGATATTCGCAAACATCGCAATGATGCCTGCAAAAAGAGTCTTGCGAAGCCATATTCCGTATTCTTCTTTGATATTACGGCCAACGGCTTTGTGAGTGAAATACAGCCCCAGAACGGCAGCGCAGTCGATCAGGACGAATATGATCTTCATGAGCATTGGTGAGAAAGCCTCCGTTTCCAGTTCAAGTCTGCGTCAATAGACCACTTTGTTTCGGCCTGTGTTCTTGCCGGTATAGAGTTTTTCATCGGCGTCCTTGATCGTCTTGTCGGTAGTCTGGAAGAAACCGTGTTCCTCGAGACCGAACGTCATGGTCACCTGGATCTTGTTGCCTTCATATTCGGTGACTGTCTCACCGATCTTGCGCCTGAAGTGATCGAGCATCAGATATGCTTCATCACCGTTGGTGTTGCTGAACACGAGCAGGAATTCCTCACCGCCCCAGCGTGCGCAATATCCTTTTTTATCCATGAAACGCATGATCATAGCGGAGATATTCTTTAAGACTTCGTCTCCGGCATCATGCCCGTAAGTATCGTTAACCATCTTGAAGTGATCGATATCACCGATCGCTATCGTTATGTTATCGTCCTTGTCGCGGTCGATCTCCTCGAGAACCTCGAGTATCGCACGGCGGTTGGGAAGCCTGGTCAGCGGATCCGTATCGGCTGCCAGTTTGAGCTTCTGGTTGGCCAGGAAAAGCTGGCGCTCAGCTTCGACCTGATGCCTGGTATATGAAAGTCCGACGATCACGACATTGAATGCCAGTGCCATCTCGTTCCACAGACGCAGGCGCGCCTCGATGTTCGAACCGGCTTCTATGGGGAATTCGCGCGGGTTCATAAGAGGAAGCGCATTGAGGATGATCGCGGTCAGGATGACTCCTGCGCATACGAATACTTTTGTATCGGACGATATGTGTGTCTCAAGGAGAATGAGTATGAGCGAGAGGTACATGAAGTACTGGAAACCTCTCGTCATTCCGAAGTATCCCGAATAGTAGACAGATACTCCGAACATGACTATGAGAAAGACCGCGCGTGCTAAGCGGGATGTGGCACGATATGATCTGATGAATACGGAAATCTGGACCAGCGCGGAGAGGCATGCGACCACACCCGGGATCATGAAACCGTTGAAAAAGAATAACAGTGCGATCGTGAAATAGTATAAAAACTGAACGATGCACTCAAAACGTATTCTGACTACATCGTCTCCGCGGCTTGCTGCTTCGTCGGATCCTTTATGAAAAAAACTCAGAAAACCCGAGGACATCGGAGAAGTACCTCAATGCTTTTTCGACAAAATGCTACATCTATTATAATACTACAAAAAACTTAATAATGTTTTATATATTTTATGATAGAATACATAGGGGATAACACAAGGAATACAGGAGGGTTTCATTATGGATAACAAAGCTATGTATAAACTGTCTTATGGTCTGTTCGTTCTGACTGCGAAGCGTGACGGCAAGGACAACGGATGCATCATAAATACAGCCATTCAGGCGGCTTCTGAACCTAATCAGGTCAGCATTTGCGTTAACAAGGCAAACTACACTCATGACATGGTAAAAGATACCGGCGAGTTCACCGTTTCGATCATCAGTGAAAAGGCAACCTTTGATCTTTTCAGGAGATTCGGATTCCAGTCCGGAAAAGACGTTGATAAGTTCGAAGGCTTTGACGGATATGCAACGGGCGCGAATGGTATCAGATACGTGACCGAGGGTACCAACGCATATATCTCTGTAAAAGTGACACAGAGCGTGGACCTCGGATCTCACACTATGTTTGTGGGTACGATAACCGACATGGAGGTGCTCGATTCCGCTGCCTCCGCTACTTACGCATACTATTTCGAGAACATCAAACCCAAGCCGGAAGCTGTGGGAACAACTCCCGACGGACAGACCGTATGGCGCTGCAAGATCTGCGGATACGAATTTGTGGGCGAAGAACTCCCCGATGATTTCATTTGTCCTATATGTAAACACCCCGCTTCCGATTTTGAAAAAGTCGTGAAACAGGGAGGTTGATATATGGATGATAATATCAGAAGCTATGCTGCGGCCAAGGCGCTGCTTTGCCGTGAGCATGATACTATATCCGATGATCTTTTCACCGAATACGGTGTTAACCGCGGCCTGCGCGACTTAAACGGCAAGGGCGTTCTTACCGGTCTTACCAATATCTCGGAGATCATATCGTTTAAAAACATCGACGGAGAGCGTACTCCCGTCGACGGCGAACTGTGGTATCGCGGATACAGGATCGAGACTCTTGTGAATGAACTCGGACCGCATGATTTCGGTTTTGAGAAGACCGCATATCTGCTCCTTTTCGGAGAAAGACCTACGGATGCCCAGCTTGAGGAGTTTAAGGATATCCTCGGCGCATGCCGTACGCTTCCTACGAACTTTACGCGTGATGTCATCATGAAGGCTCCTTCTCATGACATCATGAATTCGATGACCAGATCGATCCTTACTCTGGCCAGCTATGATGAGGATATGGGCGGGCTTGCCATTGAGAACTGTCTGCGCCAGTGCATCCAGCTGATCGCAGAATTTCCCATGCTTGCATGCTACGGATACCATGCATACAATCATTACGAGAACGATGAGAGCATGTACATCCACAGGCCGGATCCGAATCTTTCGACAGCGGAGAATTTCCTGCGCATGATACGGCCGGATAACGCATATGATGAGCTTGAAGCCAAGGTCCTTGATGTAGCCATGATGGTGCACATGGAGCACGGCGGCGGCAACAATTCCACGTTCACGACGAGAGTGGTAACCTCTGCCGGAACCGATACGTATTCATCGATCGCGGCTGCGATGAGCTCTCTTAAGGGAGCCAAGCACGGCGGAGCCAATATCAAGGTCATGCAGATGATGGACGACATCCGAGCGCATGTAAAAGATACATCAGACCGCGACGAGGTCCGCGCTTATGTTTCGAAGATCCTTGACGGAGAAGCCTTTGATCATCAGGGTCTCGTATACGGACTCGGCCATGCGATCTATTCGCTTTCCGATCCCAGGGAAAAGATCTTCCACGGCTTCGTAGACCGGCTTGCCGTAGCCAAAGGCAGACATAAGGACATGGAATTCTACGAGATCGTAAGTGAAGAAGCGATCAAGATGATATGCGAGAGACGCCGCATATTCAAGGGCGTATGCCCCAATGTCGATTTCTACAGCGGCTTCGTATACGAACTTCTGGGCATACCGATGGAACTCTACACACCGATATTCGCGATAGCCAGGATAGTCGGCTGGAGCGCACACCGCATCGAGGAGCTCATAGGCATGAACAAGATCATCCGCCCTGCATACATGAGCGTGATGAAAGAAAAAGAATAAAAAACTTCAGGAGAAGGTCATGACCACGATAAAGGATATAGCAGAGTATACGGGGGTATCTGCTACGACTGTATCGAATGTCATCCACGGGCGCAAAAACCGCGTTTCCGGGGAGACAGTCGAGCGCATTCAGAAAGCCATAGACGAACTAGGGTATGTGCCCAATCTTTTTGCCAGGAGTCTGGTATCTTCGTCATCCAATGTTACAGCACTCATAAGTTACGTGCCGACGCAGGCGGATTCATATTTTGCCGACAAATCCTTCCGAATGGGATTTCTGACCACGATAGAATCCGTCCTGAAGCAGAACGGCTATTATCTGATGTTCCGGCGTGTGGAATCCGTTGACGAGCTCAAGGGTTTTCTGCGCAACTGGAAGATGGACGGACTGTTCATAACCGGCGCGGCGGATAAGAAGTTTGTCGAGGCCCTGAGTAACGTTCAGACGCCCATCGTCTACATAGACAGCTATGCGTCGGAGGATATCTGCGATGTGGGTCATGACGACTTTTCGGGCGGCAGGATTGCCACGGAGCATCTTCTGCAAAAAGGCCATGAGCGCATCGCTTTTGTCTCTTCGTCCGTAATGGACTCACGCTACATGGAGCAGAGATACAACGGCTATCTGGAAGCACTTAAGACGGCCGGGATCGAGCCCGATCCCAATCTCGTGTATGAGTCGGGGCTGGATATCGATTCGTGCAGGGTCGCTGCGGAAAAGATCAGGGAAAGAGGCGATGTTACCGCCGTAGTCGCAACTACGGATCTGATGGCGGCAGGTCTCATGGCGGCATTCATCGATTTCGGGATGAGCATACCCGATGACATCTCGATAGTGGGTTATGACGATACCCCCTTAAGCCGCATGATCACGCCACGTCTTACGACGATCAGACAGGACATGGATCTGAAGGCGGTCACGGCGGCTCAGAAGATGGTAGAGATACTTAAGGGCGGACGCTCCGGCGGAAGGATAGTTCTCCCCATAGAGCTGGTAGTCAGGGATTCGGTAAAGGAGGCGCGATGAAAGAATTTGACATAAAGATGATACAGGATCCGGCAATGTTTGCCGAAGGCAGGCTTCCGGCCAGGACATATTTCGATGCAATGCAGCCGGACGGCGCAGGCGGACATAAGTCATCCGTGGTGCTCGACTTAGCCGGCGAGTGGGATTTTGATTATTCGGAAAATTATGAATCGGCTCCGCGCGATTTCCAGAATCCCGGTTTCGATGTGAGCGGATGGGACAAGATAATGGTTCCCGGACATATACAGATGCAGGGGTATGACAGACCCCACTACACCAACATCGCTTATCCCTGGGACGGCCTTGAGAATCTTAAGGTAGGTGAAGTGCCTAAGAAGTTTAACCCCGTGGGAAGCTATGTGAAATGCTTCGAACGCCCTGATATTCCTGAAGGATACGGCGTGCGGATCTACTTCGGCGGAATAGAATCCGGCGCAGCCATCTGGCTGAACGGACATTTCCTGGGATATAAGGAAGACAGCTTTGATGCCGGCGAATACGACATCACGCAGTATCTGGTACCGGGAAAAAATAAACTCGCCCTGCAGGTGTTCAAATGGACTTTGGGAAGCTGGTTTGAGGATCAGGATTTCTTCCGTTTTTCGGGCATATACAGACCGGTGCGCATATATTCCGTTCCCCCGGTTCATCTTGAGGACATAGGTATCCGCACGCTTCTTGATGACGAGTATCTGGATGCCGAGCTTAAGATCAGGCTCCGCTCGTCGGGAGAGGGCAGCGCGAGATTTGAACTTGCCGATGCCGACGGCGCATCTCTTTTGCGTGAAGAGGTGAAGCTGAACGGCGAAGACGAGGTCAGCTTCCCGGTTTCGAATCCCTGGCTGTGGAGCGCGGAGAAGCCTTATCTGTACACGCTCACGGTCACGATGCTCAATGCATCGGGTGTGGAGACGGAGAAGATCACGCAGAATGTCGGTTTCAGACGCTTCGAGATGAAAGACGGCATCATGTGCATCAACGGCAAACGCATAGAGTTTAACGGCGTAAACCGTCATGAATTCTCATGCTATTCCGGCAGATGCGTATCTTATGAAGAGACGCTCACGGACATCCTCACAATGAAGGCGCATAACATCAATGCGATCCGTACGTCACACTATCCCGACGATCAGCCTATATACGATCTGTGCGATAAGTACGGGCTGTACATGATCGCCGAGAACAACATGGAGACACACGGCACATGGAGCTCTCCTGCAGCCGCGGAAGATCCCGGGCATGCGATTCCTTCGAATCACATGGAATACGAGCCCATGCTCTTCGACAGAGTCCGCAGCTGCTATGAGATACATAAGAACCACCCGTCGATCCTGATCTGGTCTGACGGAAACGAATCCTTCGGCGGCGATGTCATAGCCGACATGACGGCTCTTTTCCATGAGCTCGATCCCGACAGGCTCGTCCACTACGAGGGCGTGTTCAACGACCGCAGACGATCCGATACATCCGACATGGAGAGCCAGATGTATACACCGGTATCAGGCGTTAAGCAGTTCCTGGCCGAGCATCCCGACAAGCCCTTCATCATGTGCGAGTACATGCATGCCATGGGCAATTCCTGCGGCGGCATGGAAAAATACACAAGATTCATGCATGAGGAGCCCAGATTCCAGGGTGGCTTCATCTGGGACTATATCGACCAGTCCGTGGTTACGACCGACAGATACGGAGAGGAGTATCAGGGATATGGCGGTGATTTCGGCGACAGGCCTGCGGATTATAATTTCTCGGGCAACGGCATCGTTTACGGCGACCGCACTCCCAGCCCGAAGATGCAGGAAGTTAAGTACAATTACCGTCCGATCGAGTGCGTGATCGATGACAGGAAGATCCGCGTGATCAACAGACATCTGTTCACGGCTACTTCCGAGTATGATGCCTTCTTTATCGTGCTTAAGGACGGCGTGGAGATATCGAGGACTGCTTTTGATACGGATGTTGCTCCTCTTTCCGAAAAAGAGTATGAGATTCCTGTCGGTGCTCCGTCAGAGACCGGTGAGTATACGTATACTGTTTCGTTTACGCTTAAGGCCGATACCGATTATGCTCCCGCGGGACATGAGGTTGCTTTTGACCAATATACGTTCAGTGTGGGCGATGAGGATGCGATCAGAGCTTCTTTCGTTCCGGGTGACGGCGCCGGGCCTTCCGAATATGAGATCTTAAAGGGAGAGTTTAACTACGGCGTAAAGACCGGCGACATACGGGTGCTGTTCGGCCCGGGCCGCGGAGGCATAACTTCCTATACTTGCGGCGGCCGCGAGTTCATATACGGAAGAAGGGTTCCGGTGCCCAATTTCTGGCGTGCGCCCGTTGACAACGATATGGGCAATGTCGGACCGCAGAGATATGCTCAGTGGAAGATCGCGAGCCTTTATCTTACCACGCAGAAGGACGGCGTGTTTGATGTTGCGGCTCCCGAGATAGTGCCTTCTGCTGACGGACTGTCCACGACATATACGCACAGGATCCCGACGAATCCCGAAGCAAGCGTTACCGTCAGCTATAAGGTAAGGCCCGACGGGGCTGTTGATACGACGCTCGTATATGATCCCGTGGAGGGACTTGGCGACATGCCCGAGTTCGGTATGCTTTTTACGCTGGATGCATCATTTAAGAATGTGAAATGGTACGGAAGAGGTCCCGAGGAGACCTACCGCGACCGCAAGGGCGGCGGCAAACTCGGTATCTGGGAGAATGAAGTCACCGATAACATGGCCGCATATCTTTCTCCTCAGGAATGCGGAAACAAAGAAGATGTCCGCTGGGGTGAAGTGACGGATGATGAGGGCCACGGTATCAGATTCATATCGCTCGGAGCACCCATGTGCTTCAGCGCCCTGCCTTATACGCCTCATGAGATGGAGAATGCCGATCATGCGCATGAACTTCCGCCCATATATCACACCATAGTCAGAGTGAGCTTAGGACAGATGGGCATCGGCGGAGACGACTCATGGGGAGCGAGAGTTCATCCCGAGTATCTTCTGGATGTGACCGGTCGCATGGAATTCAAGTTCAGGTGGAAAGCTTTTTAATGAAAAAGGCCGCGGATCATGGGTGAAAAAAACAACTATAAATTCATCCTGTGTTATGACGGGACCCGCTATAAAGGATGGGAACATCAGCCCGGACTGGACAATACGATCCAGGGCAAGATGGAATACCATATAAAAGAGATGGTCGGATCCGAGGTGGAAGTCTTAGGGTGCGGACGCACCGATGCGGGCGTTCATGCCAAGGGCATGGTATGCAACGCGCGGTTTGAGACGTCTCTTACTCCGGAAGAGATCACATCTTACATGAACGATCATCTGCCGGAGGACATATGCGTGCTCGAGACGCGCATCGCATCGGACAGATTTCATGCGAGATACAATGCCGTGGGTAAGACCTACTGCTACACCTGCTATTACGGCCCCGGCAAGCCGGTTTTTAACAGGAGATTCGTGCTCTGCCTCGATCAGGCGCCGGATCTTGAAGCGATGAGAAAGGCTGCTGCCCACATGACGGGCAAGCACGACTTCGCGTCTTTCTGCGATAACAAACATATGAAGAAATCCACGGTCCGCATAGTCGATACCATAGACATATCGGAGCGCGGAGGGTACATAAATCTGACATTTCACGGGACGGGATTCCTGCAGCACATGGTCAGGATCATGACCGGCACTCTGCTGGAAGTAGGGCTTGGTAAGCGCGATGCCGACTCTATCCCCGATCTTATCGACGCGTGCGACCGCTCTCAGGCCGGTTTTACCGCGCCGCCCAAGGGACTGTGCCTGATGCAGGTGGATTATGACTGAAAGCAGACTTAAAACCGGCGCTGATTCCGGACACAGACTCTACAACATGGACCTGGAGCGCGTTCTGCTCATCTTCCTGGTCATCACTTTGCACTTCAATAACCGCGACATGGGCGGAGCCCTTATGACGATGGGGGCAGGACTTTCCGCGGAGATTTTCGTGCGTATCACGCAGTCGCTCGCGATCTGCGCGGTGGATGCGTTTATTATTTCGGCCGGATATTTTTCCGCAAGAAAAAGCGAAACAATATCTGTTCCCTGGAGGAAGGCTGTCTGGCTTCTTCTTACCTGCTCTTTTTACAGAGTTGTCGGATATCTGATCTATTCACTTTTTATCACACATGATTTTTCTGTTCGCGTATTCTGCGGATATATCGTTCCGAACAACTGGTTCGTATGCCTTTTCGTGACGCTGCTTTTGCTTATGCCTTTTATTGACAGGGTTCTCAGCGCAGCGTGTTGCGGCGGAAAAGATTCTTCCGGCAAATGGCTGATCTGCATGCTCATCCTTCTGTTCAGCGTGGTTCCTACATTTGTAAGCTTGTCGGGTGATCTGGCCGGCGTTAACTTAAACGGGCTTTCCACTGTGACCTGGCAGGGCGATGCGGCGGGCTTTAACATATCTCTTTTTATACTGTGCTACTGCATCGGTTTCGCTCTTCATGCGCACCGGGACTACTGGGACAGGTTTTCTGCAGGTTTTTATCTGGCCATGTACTTGCTCGGCGCGTGCCTGACTGCGGCGCTTTCCAAACTTACCGAAGGTGCCTGGCACTACTCGTGCGTGACGGTCGTGTTCGAAGCCGTGATGCTGACGCTTCTTTTTACGCGTATTCGCATACATGGCGACGGAGCAGGACGCGTGATCGCTGCTGTTTCAGGCTGCTCGCTCGGGATTTTCATATGGCATACGATGCCGCTCATGTTCATCGGACTGTGGAGCAGATTTGACATTTCGGGTGCGGCGGCGACTCCGAGGATGATACCGGTTTTCCTCGGTGCTACGCTTGCGATGTATGGCTTAAGCTTTGTGTGGGTTTTTGTGATCCGGCTCATCAGCGCTCCGCTTCATCGCATGTTCACGGGCAGAAGGTGACATATGCCTATGTTCACGGGCAAAAGGTGACAAGTGTACTTTCTCGCCGTTTTGAGTTATACTAATCTCTGTATGAAACTAAATCAGATTTACATTTCAGGAGAGTAAAACATGTCTATCAAGATACATAATTTCATGGGCAGACTGGGATGGAACATGCGTAAGTATTTCCCGTCGCTTTCTTCGAACGCTTATCTCAAGCTTCAGTTCGCACGCAGACGTAAACTTCAGGATCAGTATATCGACTATTTTCTGAGTTCCGAGGAACCTCCGTATCCGCTCGTAGTCAATATCGAGACCATCAACAGATGCAATTCGACCTGCGCTTTCTGTACCGCGAACATTCATGCCGAGAAGCGCCCGCTGATGAAGATCGAGGACGATCTTTATTATTCGATCATAGACCAGCTTGCCGACTGGGGATACAAGGGTCATCTGACGCTCTACGGCAACAACGAGCCTCTGCTCGATACCCGTATCGTGGAGTTCCACAAGTATGCGAGAGAGAAACTCCCCGATGCTTTCATATTCATGTCGACCAACGGCCTGATCCTTACGCTGGATACCGTTAAGGAAGTCAAGAAATATGTTAACCAGCTGATCATCAATAACTACTGCATGGACATGAAGCTCCATGACAATATCAAAGAGATATATGACTATGTGAAGGCTCATCCCGAGGAGTTCGATGATGTTGAGATCCTGATCCAGATGAGATATCTGCAGGAAGTGCTCACCAACCGTGCGGGATCCGCACCGAACAAGCAGGCTACCGAGAAGGTCATCACCGAGACCTGCCTGATGCCTTATACCGATATGTGGATCATGCCCAACGGCAAGATGGGCATCTGCTGCTGCGATAACTTCGAAGTGACCGATCTTGCGGACATCAGAGAGGTTGGCGTAAAAGCAGGCTGGAATTCCGAGAAATACAGGAAACTCAGAGAGGATCTGCGTCACGGCCGTCAGAACTATGCATTCTGCAAGCACTGCGATTTCATAGATGCGGGCCTGCGCATGGTGGCAGTTCAGGATGAACTTAATCACTCCGAGACACTTCACGGAGCCAAGCAGTCTCTCAGCCAGAAATAAATTCGATTCTAAGGAGGATCGTGTCTGATATGAGTAAAGTTTTGATCATAGGTGCCGGCCCCGCCGGTCTGACCGCCGCATATGAACTCCTGAAAGCCGATAAGGGCTACGAGGTCACTGTGCTCGAGGAATCTTCCTCATTCGGTGGTATATCCAAGACCGTAGAGTACAAGGGTAACCGCATGGACATGGGCGGCCACAGATTTTTCTCCAAGATACCGGAGGTCAATCAGTGGTGGGACAACATGCTTCCGCTTCAGGGTTCACCGACCTGGGACGATATCAAACTGGACCGTCCGATGCCTGTTAAGGAAGGCGGCCCCGATCCCGAGAAAGAAGATCGCGTAATGCTTACGAGGCACCGCGTATCCAGGATCCTTTTTGATTCGAAATTCTACGATTATCCGATCTCGCTCAAACCCGAGACATTCAAGAATTTCGGATTCGCCACTACGATGAAGGTCGGATTCTCGTACATGGCCTCCGTTTTCCACAAGAGACCCGAGGACAACCTCGAGAACCTCTATATCAACAATTTCGGTAAGAAACTCTATGCGATGTTCTTCGAGTACTATACCGAGAACCTCTGGGGCAGACATCCCAGCGAGATCGACGCTTCCTGGGGAAAGCAGAGGACGAAGGGCCTGTCCATCTTCGGGATCATCAAGGATTACCTCGGCCGTTTGTTCAAGGTGAAAAACCGCAAGGTCAACACTTCTCTCATAGAGGAGTTCAAATACCCCAAACTTGGCCCCGGCCAGCTCTGGGATGTGACCGCTGACGAAGTCAAGAAACTCGGCGGAACGATCCTGATGAATTCACAGGTTACCAAAGTACATAAGAATGCGGATAACCACATGACAGGACTCACATATGTATCTGACGGCACAGAGCATGAACTGGATGGCGACATCATCATTTCCTCAATGCCTCTTAAGGATCTTGTGGGCGGAATGAACGATGTACCGGCTGCATGCGCTGAGATCGCCGCAGGCCTTCCCTACAGGGATTACATGACTCTGGGCGTGCTGGTTCCGAAGCTTAATCTTGAGAACAAGACGGATATCAAGACCATCTCGAACATAGTTCCCGACTGCTGGGTATATGTTCAGGAGCGCAAGGTCAAGCTCGGTCGTTTCCAGATCTACAACAACTGGTCTCCTTACATGATCAAGGATATCGAGAATACCGTCTGGGTAGGACTTGAGTACTTCGTTAATGAAGGCGATGAGTACTGGACCATGGAGGATGAGAAGTTCTCAGAGTTTGCCGTTAAGGAAATGGTTGAGATCGGACTCATCGATTCGCCCGACGATGTCATCGATACCCATGTAGAGCGTGTTAAAAAAGCATATCCCGCTTATTTCGATACATATGACCGCATAGATGAACTCGTGGATTACCTGAAGGGCATAGATAACCTCTACTGCGTCGGACGTAACGGTCAGCACCGTTATAACAATATCGACCACAGTATGTGTACTTCCTTCGAAGCGGTCAAGAACATCCTCTCCGGTGTGACCTCCAAGGACAATGTATGGAGCGTCAATACAGAAGAAGAGTATCATGAAGAGAGTACTGAACAGTCTGAAGAACTGGATTGATACTGACAGATCTGATTTCATCCGAACCTTTCTGTTATCGGAAGGGTTCGGATTTTGCTTGTGCATAAGCTTTATCTGGGGATACAGGCTCGATAAATACGGAAATGTGTCCGGATGGCTTATCAAAAGCATCCTGCTCGCGCTGGTTCTCGGGGATATAGTCGCGGATATCCTGATGTTTATATGGATGTATCTCAGGGAGAAAAGGGCGAAGGCGGCTGATTTGGCGGATGTCCCGCAGAAGAGCAGCGTATGGGTGAAAGGCCCCACCGCTGACCGTGAAAACCCGCGTATATGGATAATAGCCTCGTGCGTTATCATCGCCTGCTGGATTCCGATATGGCTGGCATATTACCCCGCAGTATTTGCATATGACGTGGAAACACAGCTCGGACAGGTCATCTCCGGCCCCTATTCCACGCATCATCCCCTGCTTCATACCCTGATAATGGGCGGATGCATGAAACTCATGTGGAATGTCGGCGGGATAAATGCGGGAATGGCGCTGTATGCAGTCTTACAGATGCTGTTCATGGGCGTGACGGGCGGCTGGGCGCTGGCTGAAGCGCACAGATTGGGAACTTCGAAACCCGTGCTCATCATTTACGGTGCGTTTCTTGCGCTTTTCCCCGTAAACGGGATACTGGCCATATCCACGACCAAGGATGTGGTTTTCTCAGGGCTCATGCTTATGGCTTTGCTGCTGATCCGGAGGATCCTGAAAGGGGAGACGTGCTTCGGACGCGGACTTTGGGTTAAGATGGCTGTAACTACAGCGGCATTGATCATCTTCAGGAATAATGCGCTGTATGCGCTCGTACCGGCCATAGTGATATACATGCTGATCCCTTGCTCGACCTGGGCCGACGGGAAAGCACGCAAAAGGGCGACAGTGCCGCCTCCGGTGGACGGGAAGGCCCGTAAGAGGACGCTCGTGCTGACATTGGCGGCCGGATGTCTGGCCGGATGTCTCGTGAACGGAGGTCTGAAGGCAGCCTTGCATGCCGAATCCGGAAGTCCGAGAGAAGCATTGTCCATACCGATACAGCAGATGGCGCGCTCTTACAGTCTGCACCGGGATGAGATGCCCGAAGATCTGCGCGCAGACCTCGAACTGTGTCTGGGAGGTGATGTGACCGATGTCTATGATCCTCATCTCGCAGATAAGGTCAAAAAGCAGGTCTACCTGAAAGATACCGGGCGTTTTATTAAATCCTGGCTTAATATATTAATCAAATATCCGGGCGATAGCTTTGATGCATGGCTCTACACTACCGAGGGAGCTTGGTATATAGGCGATACTTCCGCGAACCGCATTTACGGGACCGGAGGAGGCTTCGGATATCTGAATACCGATACGAGATCGATGCCGCAGGGCTTTGAAGTAACGCACAGGTCGTTTTTGCCCGGGCTTACGGACTTTCTTGAGAAGTCGTTCAGTGACAATGCGTTTGAAGATATACCCGTACTAAGGCGGATATTTGCACCGGCAATATACATATGGATACTGATCGCCTTCCTGTATGTGTGCCTGGTAAGGAGGGGCGGCATGGGTGCAGCCGGCCTTCTGATACCTGCTTTTGTATATCTGACCATCCTGTGCGGCCCGGCCGTGCTCGTGCGGTATATGTATCCGTACATGCTGATGGTCATATATCCGTTTATTCCATATAAAGATTCCTCGATGGATATGGTTTCCTCGAAGGTTGATCCGGAGAAGACCGACTGATGATCATTTTTCAGATCCTGATGTGCATATTGATACTTATTGCTGCTCCCCTTTGCATGGGAATGGCCGTAGTGAGCGGGCTCAAAGTGCGCTCTCTTTTCTTTGCACTTTCTTTCGGATACCTTGTGATGATGGTCAGCTTCGAGATCGTGACCGTTCCGATCCTTTTGCTTACCGAATATGCCAATTTTCATTATGTTCTGTTCATATATACGCCGATCATGCTCGCAATATCCGTATTCGGTGTGATCCGTGCGCTGAAGACGGGCTTCCTTAAAGAATCCGTACAGAAACTGAACAACAGTTTTGCCGGGATCGTATCTTCCAAAGAAAAGCTCGTGGTCTGGGGGCTCGCAGGCGCGCTTCTTATAGTTATCCTGGTTCTTACGCTTACACGGGTCATCTTCGATGGTGATGATGCCTACTATGTGGTCCAGTCGCTGATCGCCCAGCAAAAAGGGACGATGTATTCGTCAAATCCTTATACGGGGCGTGCCGCCGCTATCGACATGAGGCATGCTCTTGCAGTATTCCCGATGTGGATAGCCTATGTTGCGACTGTGACGAATATTCATGCAACCGCGCTTTGCCACAGCGTGCTTCCTATAGTGTTCATACCGCTTACTCTTATCGTTTACGGACAGACCGGAGCACTCCTTCTTAAAGATAAGAATAAAGATAAAGAGAAGAAGGAACTGACCGGATACTTCCTGCTTTTTATCGAGCTTTTCATCCTGTTCGGCAGGGTGTCGCTGTATACGCCGGAGGCCTTTCTGATGGCCAGGACATGGCAGGGCAAATCAGTAGCCGCCAATGTGCTTTTGCCTATGACTTTCCTCGTGCTCTGGGTCGTATATTCATATGAGAGCGCAGAGGATGCCGATCCGGCATTGATCCGCCGCGCCTGGGTGCTGGTGGCTATCATCAATGCTTCGGCAGGTATATTCAGCTCGCTGGCCGTAGTGCTTACCTGTGTGATCATATGCTCCGGAGGAGCGCTCATGTCGTTTCTTAAATGGAGATCCGGGGCGCGTGATCGCGGATCGGAACCGGCTAGGTTCGCATGGAGACCTTTTTTGTATTCATGCATATGCTGCATACCGGGAATCTTATATATGCTTTTATATCTGTACTATACCTATTTTGGATGGAGGTCATGAGACCTTCATAGCAGGCGGGAACATATGGTAGATAATATCAAGGATGTGTTCAGAGTCATATGGGAGTTTCGGGGTTCGGGATTTTATCTCGTGCTCTATTTTGCCGCGCTCATATACCTGTTCATTACCGAAAAGAATAAAAAGACACGTTTCCTGCTGTGTTACCTGCCGCTTCTGCTGCTCCTCATATACTTAAGCCCGGTATATTACAGGGTTTATGTGCTGGGGATCGATGCCGTCGGGACATATTACCGCAACCTGTGGATGATCCCGATCGCCGTTACGGTTTGTTATGCGGCGTGCAGAGTGATAAGTGCGCACAGGGCGATCGGCGCGGTGATAGTATGCGCGGCTTTGGTGCTTTGCGGGAAGTTTACCTACGCTGCTGCCGAGAGCGTGCGGGCCGAAAATGCCTATCATGTACCTCAGTATGTATGCGATCTGGCCGATGAGATGACTCAGGAGATAGAAGGAGTGGAGGTTTACGCCTGCGTTCCGCTGGAGATGCTTTTCTACCTGCGCCAGTATGACACCGGAATCTGTCTGCTGTACGGAAGAGAAGCGGTGGAACCTGTGTGGGGATACTATGATCAGTATTACGAGACCTATGAACTGGCGGAGACTCTTGATTGGGATGAGATGCTTGAACTCAGCAGATCGCCCGAGAGGGGTATAGGAGTCGTTACATATTTCGTCGTACCCGAAGGCAGGGACATGGATTCCGATCCGGAGGATCACGGACTGGTCCGTGTGGCCGATTCGGGAGGTTACATTCTGTATAAAGATACAGTTGCTATCGAACACATCAAAGAGGTCCTGAAAGACACTCTTTATATGAAATAACTTATGCTGTTTAACTCATACATCTTTATATTCATATTTTTCCCTATGTGCATAACCGGTTTTTATGCACTCGCCACCTGGCACTCCGATATGGCCGCCAAGATCTGGGTGATCGGATTTTCCCTTTGGTTTTACGGGTTTTTCAGCCCTGCGTACTTAATCATAATGCTCGCGTCCATAGGAGTAAATTATGTTTTAATCGTTCTTATGGATCGATTTGATGAAAAACCGGGAAGACGCGGCTTTTTGATCACAGGCGTTACCCTAAACCTCCTTCTTTTGGGTTATTTCAAATATTTGGATTTTACTATCGGCAATATCAACACCCTGTTCGGGTCCGATATCCCGATGAGAAATATCCTGCTTCCTCTGGGCATCAGCTTCTTCACTTTCCAGCAGATAGGATACCTGGTCGACATATACAGACGCGACGAGGTTAAGCCTGCGTTCGTAGACTACGCCCTGTTTGTGTCATTCTTCCCTCAGCTGGTTGCAGGCCCCATAGTATCGGGGCGTGAGATGATGCCGCAGTTTGCGACCATAGCGGGGCGCAGGCCCGATCCCGAGAGGATAGGCAGGGGGCTGACTCTTTTTGTGCTGGGCCTGGCCAAGAAAGTGCTGATCGCCGATGCGTTCGGACGCGCCGTAGACAGCGGATATTCGCAGATTGGTACGATCGGCGGCTTGGACAGCTTCCTCGTGATGATATGGTATACGCTCCAGCTCTACTATGATTTCAGCGGCTACTGCGATATGGCGATGGGACTTGCCGGGATGCTCGGATTTGACCTGCCGCTCAACTTTGATTCACCTTATAAAGCGCACAATATCGTTGATTTCTGGCGAAGATGGCATATGACGCTCACCAGATTCTTTACAAGATATGTATATATCCCGCTCGGCGGAAGCAGAGTGAGCAAGGCGCGCACGATCGTGAACATCCTGATCGTGTACTTCTTAAGCGGCCTCTGGCACGGCGCCGGCTGGAACTTCGTATTATGGGGCATGCTCCACGGCATCGCCTACGCCGTAGTACGCATTGGTGCCTGGCACCATTACAAAAATGTTACAGAATCCCGTAACAATTCCGTAATGGTGCCTGGCACCAATGCGGGCACCAATGCGGCCACCGCCACCGCCGCCGCTGATGCGGCCACCGCCACCGGCTCCAAACCGCTCCGCATACTGTCCCACATCGCGACATTCCTTTATGTCAGCTTCGCATGGGTATTCTTCAGGGCAGCGAGTATCACGGAGGCCATGAGCCTGATAAAGAACATGTTCACCGGCACCTGGAACAGCGTAAACTACGCACTTGCCGATGCCTTTGTTCAGATAGATGAGCTGTGGTATGTGGTCAAGTTCTCCGGACTTCCCGGTGTGAACTTTACGCTTGCACACAACCTTGTAATGATCGTGTTCACGCTGGCGGTACTGGTGATGACATTTGCGGCGCCGAACGCTTACACGGTTTCGAAGAAACTGCGTCCGCGCGCGATAACGGCGGTACTTATAGGAGCCCTCGGGCTATGGTGCGTGCTCTCATTATCCGAAGTGAGCACGTTCCTCTATTTCAACTTTTAATGTAATGGTGCCTGGCACCAATTGAAGACTAAGACTATGGAAAACGACGCAAAAATTAATTCCACATTTAAGAAATATATCGTAATCCTGCTTGCGGCAGGCCTGGCACTTGCTGTCATCTGCGCTGCGCTGGTGGTGATCGTGGACCCGTTTTTCCATTATCACGCTCCTTTAGCCGGCTTCCCTTATGAAGTAGACAACCAGCTTTCTCAGAACCCCGGGATGGCTAAGCACATGGACTATGACGCTGTGGTCCTGGGTTCTTCCATGACGGTCAACTTCGACACGAACGTTTTTAAGGAAGAGACCGGCCTTGATACGATCAAACTCCCGTATTCGGGCGCTTATCCCAAGGACATATCCAATATCATGTCTATCATCTTTGAGGCGCATCCGGACGTAGATACCGTATTCCTCGGCGTTGATGTCATCAACTATTCCTCCGACGCGGATGAGATCAAGTTCCCGCTCCCGGAATACCTTTATGACGATAACCTGGTCAACGACATCAATTACCTGCTGAACAAGGACGTACTCTTAAACTACGTGATCAAGCCAATGGTATCTCCGGATCCCACAGATCTGTCCAAGGTCTATGCGAGCTGGTGGACCGATGAGTACTACAACATAAACTACGTGATGCCTAACTACATGCGTGAGTACGAACCCCTTGATCCACGCCCCGAAGAACTGCCGAAAGAGTATTTTGAAGAGCAGATTTGTGTTAATATGGAAGAGAATATAATTCCGTATATCGAGGCGCATCCGGATACGCGATTTGTGATATTCTACCCGCCGTACAGCATCCTTTTCTGGAACGATTGCAGAAACTTAAACAAGACAGAAGCAACGCTGTATGAATACGAGGTGATCTCGAGGATGCTCCTTGATTATGACAATACGGAGATATTCTTTTTTGCAGACGAAGAAGAGATCATAACAGATCTGAACAACTATGCCGATTATACGCATTATCATCCGAGATACAACGATTACATGACCCGTTGCTTCGCGGATGGCACGGACCGGGCGCATGACATGGATGAGGTAATGGCTCATATTGATCATATGAGAAAAATCGCCACCTCTTATGATTACGAAGAACTGCTCGGCCGCGGCTGGTAAATCGGCAGGAGCCCGGTCACGGCCGGTAAAAACGGCATAAAGCCAGGCCGTGGCTGATATAAAACGGCATGGAGAACCCGTATGGCTGTCATAGACAGAATAAGCAGCACGACGCCGGTCGATACCGTAAACACGAACCGCAGGGTTCAGGAAGCGGGTTCCGGCGAAAGTGCTGATTTCAGGCCTTTGCTTGATGAAAACGAAGGCGTCATATATGAACCCGGAGGACCTCCGGAACCGGAAGCGAAGACGATAGCACAGGTTCGCGAGGAGATCGCCCGCGAGGAAGCTGCCGCGGCAAAAGCCAATCTGCATACCAGATTTGACGGCCCCGGCGTGGCGGTCGAGCTGTCCACGGACGGCATGGAAGCATCCGCTGCACCCCCTAAGGAACAGTCAATAGGGGCGATCTTCAGGGACGCATGGAACGCGATCGTCGGTTTTTTCCTGTCCATCTGGAACGGCGGCGGTGAAAAAACCGCAGATGCGGCGCAGACCGAAACCGAAGCACAGACCGCAGCCGCGACCGAAACCGAAGCACAGACCGCAGAAGCCCTGACCGGAACCGAAAAAACCGGAGCACAGACTTCAGCTGCATCGGCCTCAGCAGCCGCCCCGACCGGAGTGCCTACACAGACTGCAGCCGCCTCCGAAGCCGCACCCGCCCCGTCCCGCGCAACTTCAGTCCGCTCGCGCACCGACACCCCCGAGGACATCGCCGCCTTTCTCGTAGATTACGGCGGCCGCCATCTGGCCAAGAACTCGGATCTGCTGACGCAGTACGACCGCAGCGGCCATATCGTGAACATGGACGCCTCCGAGCGCAGACGTATCCTGCAGGGCGAGGGCAAAGTCCGCAGGTTTTGACACCGCGAATTCAAACCGTCCGGGCAGACCGGATATTTACTCAGAAGGGAGACCACACATGACCTATCAGGAAGCATATGCAAAATTGGAAGCAATCGGGCAGACTCAGCTGCTTAAGTATTACGACGAACTGAGCAGCGAAGAACAGTCCGCTCTGCTCGCTCAGATAGACGAGACGGATTTTTCCGTTATCAAATACATAGACCAGGGAGCGCTCGGCGCAGAAAAGGGCGTGATCAGCCCGTTAGAGTGCATGGAATTACCCGAGATCGAGGCTAACAAAGAGCGTTTCACCAAGATCGGCCTTGATGCGATTGCCGAGAGCAAAGTCGGAGCCGTACTTTTAGCCGGCGGCATGGGCACGCGCCTTGGTTCAGACGATCCCAAGGGCATGTACAACATCGGTCTGACGAAGACCGTATACATTTTCCAGCGCCTCATCGAGAACACGATGGATGTGGTGCGTGCAGCCAACGCTCATACCGGCAGAAGCGACATCTGGATCCCCTTTTACATCATGACCAGCGAGAAAAATAACGACGCCACGATCGCGTTCTTCGAAAAGCAGAACTATTTCGGATATAACAAAGACTTTATCCATTTCTTCAAGCAGGACATGGCTCCCGCGACCGACCGTGACGGCAAGGTATACTTGGAGGGCCGCGGCAGGATCGCAACCTCGCCCAACGGAAACGCGGGCTGGTTTAAGTCCCTCGTAAATGCGGGCCTTCTCGACGGAGTTCATGAGCAGGGCATCGAGTATCTGAACATTTTTGCGGTGGACAACGTGCTCCAGCGCATCGCGGATCCCGCATTTGTCGGCGCCTGCATCGAGAGAGACGTAGAGGTCGGCGCCAAGGTCGTAGCCAAGGCAGCGCCCGACGAGGCCATCGGCGTTATGTGCCTCGAGGACGGCAGACCGTCGATAGTCGAGTACTACGAGATGACCGACGAGATCATGCATGCGAAGAACGACAAGGGCGAGCCGGCATACCGCTTCGGCGTTATCCTCAATTACCTTTTCAAGGTATCCGCACTCGAGGACATCCTCTCCAAGTCGCTGCCGATGCATGTGGTTGAAAAGAAGATCCCTTATCTTAACGAAGCAGGCGAACTCATCAAGCCCGACAAGCCCAACGGCTTCAAGTTCGAGCAGCTCGTTCTCGACATGATCCACCAGCTGGCTTCCTGCCTGCCTTACGAGGTTGTTCGTGAAAAAGAGTTTGCACCGATCAAGAACAAGACCGGCATCGATTCCGTTGAGAGTGCCAGGGAACTGTGTAAGTTAAACGGCATCGAGCTGTAACCGGGGTGCTTAGGAAAAGTGTTCAGACTCTGGGCCAGGGAATTCAAGGAAAATCATATGCTGAAGGACACAGTGGTAGAATGTCCCGAAGAAGATACCCGCACACACAAGGTGATGGGAGCGCTCAGAGAGGCGTGCGTAAGGTTCGATGTGTCCGAACCGATCTGGCTCGACATCAACATCCGCGATTTCAAGGCACGTTCCAAAACGAGGTTCAGGGCTGATAACTTTATCGAAGAGATAGATTTTGATTATCTGGAGATCCAGATAATAGAAGAAGATTAGCAAGTAGATAATCAAAGAAGATCAGGAAATTACAGGGGTTCGGCGGGCATACCGCCAAGGGGGTTACACAAATGGTAGACATAGACAGCCTTACCAGAGATTGGGATGTTCAATCTTACGAGGCGCTGCAGCTTCGTTACAGCGCGGCACTCAAGCTCATCATGACGCGCATGGAGATATTAAACGATGAGCTTCAGGAAGTCCACAGATACAATCCCATCGAGCATATCAAGGGCAGGATCAAGACGCCCGAGAGCATAGTAAAAAAGCTCCGCCGCCACGGCGTTGAGTCCACTCTCGAAAACATGATCGAGTACTGCAACGACATAGCCGGTGTCCGCATCATATGCTCTTTTACATCCGACATATACAGGATCGCCGAGATGATCAGCGCGCAGGATGACATCACGGTCCTCTCGGTCAAGGATTACATCGTCAATCCCAAGCCCAGCGGATACAAGAGCTATCATCTGATAGTGACCGTGCCCGTATATCTGTCCAACAGATGCGACCAGGTCAAGGTCGAGATCCAGATACGTACCGTTGCGATGGACTTCTGGGCGAGCTTAGAGCACAAGATCAACTACAAGTTCGAAGGAAACGCTCCCGACCGCATAGCGCTTGAGCTTGTGGACTGTGCCAAGATGGTGAGCGAGTTGGATGCCAAGATGCTTGAACTTAACAACGAGATCCTGGAGATCTCGGAACAGAACGGCCGATAGAACGGCCGATAGAACCGACGACAGAAGGCCTGATGAAACAGAAAATACCCCATAAAATGAGGAGTGCCCAGGCACCTTTCGGCGCCCGGGCTATTATGAAAAAATTCATCTGCTTGAAGTCTTCTTCGTTTAAATATACGATACAATTTAATTATGAATAAAATATGAACATGATGTAACTAATCGGTAAAATCACCAAAGGCAGAGAAAATGCACCTTCCAATTTGTGCAAAATGCACATAAGGTTGCGCAGAAAGCCCCGATTTGGTATACTTTCAATGTTTTTCGACTGATTAACAGACTCATACAAGAAATGGAGATATGATCATGGATGGGTTTAAGGACAGATTATCACAGCGTTTTGCATCTCCCCAGGAGATGATAACCGCCAACTCACAGGCTGAAGCGACCGAAGCCGAGAAGTTTCAGAGCGAAGTGCGCGCGCTGATCTCTTCTATCGATGAGATGAGCAGGAAGCTGGATAAGGTGAGCGAAGGCGGCGGCGGTCCCGTGGATATCTCCGGTGTTACCGAACAGCTCGGGAACGTGAGCGAGAAACTCGAGACCCATATACATAAAGAAAATGTCCGCGTATACAGAAATGTACAGGCGGCTCTTACCGACAGCCTCGGCAAGCAGTCCGAAGCCATCGATGAGAAGATCACGACCAATAACCAGCAGATCTTTGATGAATTAAAGAACAAGACCGACATGCTCTCGGCCATGCTCGAAACATTAAACGAGCAGCAGAAGAGCCAGGGCCAGGCTGTTTCCGGCATGGCAGCCCAGCTCAACGCCATGGAGGAATCCGTAAACAAGAAGATACGTAACAGAGCCCTTCTTCCGATCCAGCTCATTATGCTGATCATCTTACTCGGAGAACTGGCTATCAATGTTTTACTTACTTTAGGTTATCTGTAGAATGAGATCGATTTCCCCGCACAAGTCACTCGCGCGCATGAAGTATGGCTTTTTAGTCATACTTTTTTGTGCTGTGCTCATGCCCTCATACAGGACAATTGAGAGCACCGGCCCTAACACGGTCGACGTGAGCCTGAACGGGACTTTTGTGGGCAAAATGGCCGATACCATATCTGCCGAGGAATGCCTGAAAGAGGCCAGACGCCGCGTGAACGCCGACTCGAAGCAGCTCGTCCTCGTAAATACCGAACTAGCCTATAATGAATACGAAGAGCTCTACGGAGTGCTTTCGGCCAAAGAAGATGTGATAAACGCCATGTGCGAGGTGCTCGGGCGCGATTCCAGGGAGACCATGGAGCGTGCATATACCGTCAAGATCGGTCAGTACGCGGTCAATCTTTCTTCCACGGATGAAGTCACGGACCTTCTGCAGGCGGCGCTCGATAAGTACCAGGATGACGACGGTTACACACCGGCGCTCAATCTGGACAAGAACCGTGAGCTGAGCGTCCTTACCCCCACCGTATATAAGGAAGAAAAAGTTGAAGAGGACAACTCTCTTCGCGGGATCCTTAATACCAATGCCTGCTCAGGCATAGCTTCTTTTCTCCTTGAGGTCTACAATTCCGTGGAACTTCCTGTGGAAAAGGATTTCGCCGACTACGAACAGGGCATCATCGACATGGATTACAAGGATTATATAGAAGTAGTCGAGTGCTATCTTCCCGCTTCCGACATAACAGACCTTCCCGGCGCGATCAAGGATGTCTGCGAGGATCAGGCGACTCCCACGATATATGAAGTGGCTTCGGGCGATACCTTAAGCCAGATCTCCGAGCGGGTGAACATCCCGATGGACGATATCATCGCGATGAATGATTCCCTGGAAAATGAATTTTCCGTGCTTCAGATCGGACAGGAACTGACGATCACCATCCCCAAGCCCAAGCTTGCGGTGCGGCGTCTCGTTCAGAAGTATTATGAAGAGGACTACGAGGCCGAGATTCAGTATGTAGATAATGATGAATGGTATACCACTCAGACCAAGACCCTCCAGGAGCCTTCAGCCGGGCACCACAATGTCATGGCGGCGATCACCTATGTCAATGACGACGAGGAGAGCGTAGAGTATCTTAAGGAAGAGGTTACCTACGAAGCAGTTGCTAAAGTAGTCGAGAGAGGTACGAAGATACCTCCTACATATATAAAACCTATCTCCGGCGGACGCCTTTCATCCGGATTCGGCAGAAGAAGAGCGCCCAAAGCGGGCGCCAGCACATACCACAAGGGCGTAGACTGGGCTACCGCTACGGGTACCCCCGTATATGCTTCTTCGGGCGGAGTTGTATCCAAGGCCGGATGGGGCCGCGGCTACGGATATGTCGTATACATCGATCATCCCGACGGCCGCCAGACCAGATACGGACACTTAAGCCGCGTGCTCGTGAGCGCAGGCCAGTCGGTAAGCCAGGGACAGAGGATCGCCCTGACCGGTAACACCGGTGTCAGCACAGGTCCCCACCTGCACTTTGAGATCCTGATAAACGGATCGCAGGTTAACCCGTTGAACTATCTGAATTAACAGGTGATTTTTGCCGAAAATATGTAACATTTGTTCGATTGACAGACTCGGTCAGCCGTTGTATCTTATTTAGGATATCTTTGTGAGAGAGTATATATGGAACAATATGTGATCAAAGGCGGAAGCCCTCTCGTAGGAGAGGTGGATATATCAGGTGCCAAGAATGCGGCACTCCCTATCCTCGCAGCCGCCATAATGCCGGATGAAACGGTACTTATAGAGAATCTCCCCGATGTAACGGATATTCATGCGATACTCACGGCTATCGAGAGCGTGGGCGCGCAGGTCACCCGTCTGGACAGGCATACCGTCAAGATCAACGGTGCGCACATTTCCGATTACCGCATCGACGGAGATTATATCAGAAAGATCAGGGCATCCTATTATCTTCTCGGAGCGCTGCTCGGCAAGATCCACAGAGCCGAAGTGGTATATCCCGGCGGATGTAACATAGGACTTCGCCCCATCGACCAGCACATCAAGGGCTTCCAGGGACTTGGTGCCGAAGTCGAGCTTCCCCACGGACGCGTATATGCATATGCGGATAAACTGACGGGCGGCCATATCTATATGGACGTGGTCAGTGTCGGTGCGACCATGAATGTGATCCTTGCATCTGTCATGGCCGAGGGAACCACTATCATAGAAAATGCCGCCAAGGAACCCCACATAGTTGACCTGGCGAACTTCTTAAACAGCTGCGGTGCGAGCATCAGAGGTGCAGGTACCGATGTAGTACGTATCAAGGGCGTGCCCCGTCTTCACGGGACGGAGTACACGATCATCCCCGATCAGATCGAGGCAGGAACCTACATGTTCGGCGCTGCCGTGACCCAGGGTGATGTCGTAGTGAAAAATGTCATCCCCAAGCACCTTGAGTCCATCACTGCGAAACTAGAGGAGATGGGATGCGAGGTGGAAGAAGGAGACGACTGGGTAAGAGTCGTTCGTTCCAAACCCCTTAAGCGTACCAATGTTAAGACACTTCCTTATCCGGGATTTCCTACCGACATGCAGCCCCAGATGACGGTCGCACTTGGTTTGGCATCCGGATCGAGCATAGTTACCGAGTCTCTTTTTGAGAACAGATTCAAGTACGTGGATGAACTCTCCAAGATGGGCGCGCATATCAAGGTCGAAGGAAACAGCGCTATCATCGACGGAGTGGAAGGCTATCAGGGAGCGGACTTATCAGCACCCGACTTAAGGGCCGGAGCCGCACTCGTGCTTGCCGCCATGGCTGCCGAAGGCTTTTCCACCGTGGAGAATGTCCAGTATGTCGAGAGAGGTTATGAAGACTTCCCGGCCAAACTTTCCGGGCTCGGTGCCCATATAGAAAAAGTGAAGACCGACAGGGAAGCGTCGAGATACCGTTTCGAAGAAGTGAGCTGAAAAGTTCGAAGATATGACGAAAGAAAAAGGGTTGCCGTTTGGCAGCCCTTGATTTTTCTACGGATTAAATGATTTCCACGATGTTGATGTTCTTATTGGTAGAAAGGTCCAGGTAGACGTCATCGATCTTGATCGTCGGTCTGGCCAGATGGTCTTTGTTAATGTATATGACCTGTCCTTCTCTGTCATCGGAGAGCTTCACCGTCTCAAGAAGATAAGTGTTCACGATGTTCTCAAGGATGACCAGGATGTACTCCGGACTGTATTTCTGAAGTCCGTCATGCTCAAATATCCCTATTACCTCAAAAGGACACATGGGTCCGCGGTAAACTCTGGGCGATGTGGTCGCATCATACACATCCGCGATCGCAACGATCTTGGCATAAGGGTCGATCTGCGAATCCTTGATATGCAGCGGATATCCCGAACCGTCGCTTCTTTCGTGGTGCATCAGTGCGGCGTTGCATATATGGGGATCGATCTTGTTATCCCGAAGGATCTGGTATCCGGCGCGGCTGTGCTCTTTGATCTTCACATACTCGGGATCGGTGAGTTTGCCGGGCTTACGCAGGATGTTCTCGGGGATCGTGAGCTTTCCTATATCATGAAGCAGGCCGCAGAGAGTGGCCTTGTTTACCTCATCCTCCGATAAGTGGAGCCATTTTGCAAAAAGATTGCAGATCAGGCTCACGTTCATGCAATGCGTGAACGTCTCATCGTCATATGTATGCATGTTGGAAAGGAGAGTGAGGATGCCGATCGAGTCGGGAGCGGAACTGACTATATTATTGCTGCGTTCAAGCAGAGCATCCACGTCGATGGGCGCATTCTGGTTTACGACATCATTCAGCTGATTCTTGAACGTGTCGACTTCCTGTTCGAATTTCGCCTTAAACTGCTTGAACTGGGGATCGTTCTGGATCTTCTCATGATAGGTCAGAGGTTTCTGCGTTTCTTCCGCAATGATCTCATCTTCTATCTGGATAAAAGGAACAGAATAGAAACTAAGCTTGGATATGGTCTTATTGTTAAGAACCACACCCTTAGGTATTACCAGTTGATTATTGAGAGCATAGACGTCAGACGCAACGGTCATTCCGGGTTTGACGTCTCTGGAATGTATCCTTCTCATAAATGTAAACTCCACCCACTACACCCATTTTGAGTGTACAGTTTATTATATGTTTTTGGCAGTTTAGTGTCAAACGAAAAATCCGGTTGACAACTCCCCTTCGTCAGTGTATTGTATTCGACAGATATGACAATTCAATATTGTTTTGATACTCTTATTCAGAGTGGCGGAGGTACATAGGACCGATGAAACCACGGCAACCCCGGCTTTTAAGCAGGAAGGTGCCAACC
>JAFZQY010000069.1 GCA_017620155.1 Lachnospiraceae bacterium
CAGTTACATTCTTAACAGTACCCTCGATGATATCTCCAACATGAAGTGTCTCGAAGAGCTTCTTCTGCATCTCAGCCTTCTCAGCAGCAACAAGCTGTCTGCGGTCACCGATATACCTGCGTCTGCGGGGATTGTATTCTGTGATGACGAACTCGATCTCCTGTCCCTTATACTTGGATAAATCTCTCTCATATGTATCGGACACAAGACTTGCAGGAATAAATATACGAACTTCTTCAACTACAACACATAAACCGCCATCCAATACCTGAGAAACAGTGGCTTTAAGAACTTCTTTGTTATTGAATGCTTCTTCAATGCGCTTGTTACCGCGGTCAGCAGCAAGTCTCTTGTATGAAAGAAGAACCTGGCCTTCGCCGTCATTCACTTTGATGATCTTGACTTCCATCGTGTCGCCAACCTTGGCAACCGTAGTCAGATCAGTACGATCATTACTGTACTCAGCCTGTGTCAGAATACCGTCAGATTTGTATCCTATGTTGAGAACCATCTCGTCAGGCTTAACATCGATAACTGTACCCTCAACTACCTCTCCTGTGTGTATTGTTTTAAAAGATTCGTCTAACATTTGTTCAAAAGTTAATTCTTCCATTCTTTTTGAACCTCCTCAATAAGTTTTTGCGGAGTAGACGCCCCCGCGGTAATACCCACCAGTCGAACAGATTTAGGTACTTCTAAATTCAAGTCATCCAGTGTTTCTATGAAATAGGTATGCTCACATCTTGCGGCGCATATATCGTATAATTTCCGCGTATTTGAGGAATGCTTGCCACCTATGACTATCATAACGTCTGCTCTTGAAGCAAGGTCCTCTGCCTCGTTCTGACGCGTAAGAGTAGCGTTACAGATAGTATTCATAACATTAACATTATACTCTGACAATATCAGTATTTCAACTATATCTTCAAATTTCTTATGATTAAACGTGGTCTGAGAAACCAATGTTATCGGCCTGTCCGACATAGGTTTATATGTCTTGGCGGACTCTACATTTTCGATGACCTGAACGGGGCCGTGACACCACCCCATGATCCCCTGTACTTCAGGATGATCGGCAGAACCCAGGATCAGTATCTCTTCGCCGTTTTCCGAGGCATTAAGCACCGCATCATGTATCCTTTTCACAAAAGGACAGGTCGTATCAACTATCTCAAAACCGAGTCCGGATATGGTGTTGTATATCTCCTCGCTGACTCCGTGCGATCTGATGACTATGACAGTATCTTCGGGATCAAGGTCTTTCAGCTGCTCAAGATCGTCAACGATACCGACGCCGCGTTCTTTCAGATCATCAACAACGGATTCGTTGTGAATGATCGGACCGAATGTATAGATTTTCTTTTCGCCGCCGCTCAGCTCATATACGGTATCGACTGCCCGTTTTACACCGAAGCAGAATCCGGCTGATTTGGCTGTTATCACTTCCATATCTTATTTTCCCTGCGCCTTAGCCGCCAGTTCCATGATCCTGTCCGTAACCTC
Source organism: Lachnospiraceae bacterium (assembly GCA_017620155.1). Taxonomy (GTDB): domain Bacteria; phylum Bacillota; class Clostridia; order Lachnospirales; family Lachnospiraceae; genus XBB2008. The sequence continues at coordinate 1,504 of JAFZQY010000069.1, forward strand.
TTCTATCGTCATATACGAAGAATCAACCAGGATCGCATCATCCGCCTGCTTCAGAGGAGCTATCTCCCGGTTCATGTCTCTCTCATCGCGATCTATGATATCCTTTTCGATCACATCTATGTCGGGAGTCTCTCCCTTGGCGACCAGTTCATCGTATCGTCTTTTTGCTCTTACGGCGCTTGACGCCGTAAGATATACCTTGAGCTGAGCATCGGGAAGGACGCATGTCCCTATGTCTCGTCCGTCCATCACGACATCATTCTCCGCGGCGATCTTACGCTGAAGATCAAGGAGCGTGCTCCTGACAGCAGGAATCTGAGCTACGACTGAAGCCATGTTTCCCACTTTTTCGTCCCGGAGCCTGTCGGTAACATCAGCGCCGTTTAAGAATACGCGCTGTGCGCCGTCAACATAGCCTATGTTTACATCCGCTCTGCCTGCAGTCTCAGCGATCAGTTCATGGTCATCGGAGCCTGTGTTTTCTTCTGCGCAGAACAATCCTATGGCCCTGAACATCGCCCCGGTGTCAACATATATGTATCCCAGTTTCTTTGAAACAAGTTTTGCTATCGTGCTTTTTCCTGCTCCGGCAGGTCCGTCTATCGCTATATTCATATCATGTCCTCCGTTCAAGTATTATCATGTCCATGCGGCGCGGGTTCCGGCCAGATATCCGGTCGACCACGCTATCTGCAGATTAAAACCGCCCGTAAGTGCATCCACGTCTATGATCTCTCCCGCAAAAGAAAGGCCGCGCACCGACCGTGCGCACATGGTTGAGGGATCGATCTCTTTTACATCCACACCTCCGCGGGTTATTATCGCTTCGCCAAAACCGGCGGTTCCGGATGGATGAACTTCAAGTCCTTTTATGAGGCTTCCCAGCCTTCCGCGCTCCTCTCCCGTTATCTGATGAACCTTTTTATCGGGCGCTATGCCTGATAATCCGATCACGACCGGGATGAGACTCTTAGGCAGAAGATCCGACAGAGAATTGGAGAAGTCCCTGTTGGAATACTCCTTAAAATCCCTCAGTATCCTCTCGTCGAGCTTCTCGGCGGAAAGTCCGGGTTTACAGTCGATCACGATCCTGCAGGCAGGCTCATAATAACTGCCGGCCGATAATGCGAGCGGTCCGCTTATGCCCTTGTCGGTAAAAAGCATCTCGCCCAGTTCATCATATAGTTTGCGCTTGCCATCCAAAAGCGTAAGTTTGACATTCTTAAGCGAAAGCCCCTGCACTGAAGGAATCCAATCATCCGAACATATGATGGGAACAAGGGCTGGACGTGGCACGTTTATCTTTATCCCAATCTTCTTAAGTATCTCATATGCCCTTCCGTCAGAACCGGTCGTCGGGTAGCTCGCGCCTCCGCAGGCAATTATCACATGATCTGCCTTAATGATCTCTCCGCCTTTGACAACGACGCCTTGAACAAGGCCGCCCGATATGTCGAGTGCGGTCATCTCACAATCCAGCCTCACATTGACACCAAGCCGGTCCATGCGTCTCTTAAGAGCCCGGATTACATCCGAAGCATGATCGGATACGGGGAATACTCTTCCGCCGCGTTCTGTTTTGGTCTCGCAGCCCTCTTCATTCATGAGACGGATAGTATCGGAATTATCCCAGGCTCCGAAGGAACTGTAGAGGAACTTGGGATTGCGGACCACATTCTTCATCAGATCATCTGCGGGACAATCATTGGTCAGATTACATCTGCCTTTGCCCGTTATATAGATTTTTTTGCCCAGTTTTTCATTACGTTCGATAAGCGTGACGGCGCAACCGGATTCAGCCGCACCGATCGCAGCCATCATTCCGGCGGCTCCGCCTCCGACAACGATTATTTTCATGCTTTATCATTCCTTAGTTTCCGGAATTGTCTTTTTTCCACAGGGGAACGTTAAGCATAGGCTCGTCACCTATGAAATTGATCTCGTCGTTTAGGTAAACCTGATAGTTATTCCAGGCAAATTCGAGATTCTTGAGATTTTCTCTGGTAGAATCGGGTGATTTAAGCACGAAAGCAACCACGAGCGCATTGATCACACTCAAAGGCGCTACCAGAGAGTCAACGATGGAGACCATGTCGCTCCTGGCCAGCAGGTTGCATGAACTGTAAAGATTTAAGGGACTGTATACAGAATCGGTGATGGTAATGACCTTGGCATTGCGGTCGCTCGCAAACTCCATCGCCTTAAGTGTCCTCATGGAATATCTGGGGAAAGAGATGCCCACCACGCAATCCTCATCGGATACGCGTATCATCTGCTCAAAAGTCTCGGTAACGGATGTGGTGTTGATCAGAATAACGTCAGGGCGCACCATGCTCAGATAGAAATGCAGAAATCTGGCCAGAGGCTCACAGCTTCTTAAGCCCATCACATAAACATGCTTGGCTGAAAGCATGTAATCAACCGCCGTTTCAAAAGCGATCGGGTCAAGGTTTTCTATCGTGTGCTGGATCTTCTCAATATCGGATCCCAGGACCATATTGAGTATGTCGGACTGACTGCTCTTGCCATATCTGACATCCATCTTGGATACGGCCGAAAGCTTGTCCTGAATAAAGAATTCGAGATCGCGCTGAAAATCGGGATATCCGTCATATCCCAGGAAAGTGGCAAACCTAACGACCGTCGATTCGGAGACATGAACCTCTTCTCCTATCCTGGCCGCGGTCATGAATGCCGCCTGCTCAACATTATCATAAATGTATGAAGCAATGGCCTTCTGACCCTTGCTCATACGTGAGTAATTCTCATTGATGCGGGTAATAAAATCTTTTTTGTTCTCCATCAGGCGAATACCCTTTCGGCATCCTCGAGGAGTTTACGGGTCGCATTAATGTCAAGATCGTAATCATCCGTAAGCGACATGCATGCGCTGCCGTGAATGAGCATCCACATCTTCATGAACAGGCCCTGAGGATCTGATGCGCCCTCAGCCCTGGCTGATGCGATCTGCTCTTTTAAGAATCCGGTCTCACCGTTTAAGAGTTCTACCAGGCTTCTTCCGTACCTGTTATCGGAAAGGAATAATAATCTGAAAACCTGCTTATTGGTCTGTGCAAAGCTGATATACGCAAGACCGAGATTCACAAAAGGAACTTTGCTGTCCGCAGGATATGATGTGCAATGATCGCTGAAAAGTTTGGCACATACGCCGAACACATCGGCATTTAATTCATCCATGTTCTGATATGCCCTGAATATGGGCTGTGTGGAGCACCCTGCCTCTTTAGCAAGCTTCCTTGCGGTAAGAGCATCCATGCCTTCTCTCTTCAGAAGACTGACTGCTGCTTCCACCAGGCTTTCTTTTGTAATAGATATAGTTCTCGGCATTGTAACTTCCCCCTGTAATATGAATATACCCGCAAACGGATTATGTTAACTTATAACATATGTTATTATAATTCAAAAGATAACGCCCTGTCAATGGTGAATAAAGAGGCTTTTTTGCAAAAAGGCCTCTTTATTCACGAAAAAAACTCCGGATTTCCGGAGTTTTTTTCATGTGATATTCGTTTTGTGCATTTTATACGGGATAAGATCCGTTGGCCTTGTCGGCTACAGCACCGTCGATGCCGGTCTGCTGTGCTTCACGATACTCGAAGTAGTCCTTTGCAACCTGAGGGAAAAGTGCATATGAGAGCACATCTTCTTCCTGCTGCTTGTACTGCTTCATCTCAGCCTCAAGAGTTGCAAGCTCGGGCTCGGTACGTCCGGTTGCCTCGGCACTTCTTGCGGTTGATCTGGGCTCGCCGGGGATAACCTTATCGATGACTTCCTGATTCATGGGCTTGATGGTCTGTCCGTAGTTACCGCGGAGCAGATCCTTGAACTCACCTGTAGCCATCTTATATCTCTCGCCCATCAGGACATTGAATATAGCCTGAGTTCCGACGATCTGTGAAGAAGGTGTAACAAGCGGGGGCTCACCGCAGTCCTTACGAACCTTGGGGATCTCCTCGAGCACTTCTCTGTACTTGTCTTCGGCGTTCTGCTCTTTAAGCTGGCTGACCATGTTGGAAAGCATGCCGCCGGGAACCTGATACAGAAGGGTCTTGATGTTAACACCGAGAACCTTGGTGCTCATGAGGCCGTTTGCGATGCACTCTTCTCTGTAAGGCATGAAGTAATCGGCGATCTCAGCTAAGACATTCTGGTCATAACCGGTATCATACTCGGTACCCTTGAAGGTCTCAACCATAACCTCTGTTGCGGGCTGTGAAGTACCGAGTGCAAAAGGTGAGATAGCGCAGTCGATAACATCAACGCCGGCTTCTACTGCCTTGAGGTAAGTCATTGAAGCAACACCTGAGGTGTAATGTGTATGAAGCTGGATAGGAAGCTTGGTATTCTCTTTCAGAGTCTTAACAAGCTCTGCAGCCTTGTAAGGAACGAGAAGGCCGGCCATATCCTTGATACAGATGGAATCGGCACCCATCTCCTCGATCTTCTTGGCTGTGTCAGCCCAATACTCGAGTGTATATGCATCACCCAGTGTATATGACAGAGCTATCTGAGATGAACCTCTGCCCTCCTGAGCTTTGATCTTGTTGGTAGCATCTACGGCTGCCTGAAGGTTACGAAGGTCATTTAAGCAGTCAAATATTCTGATGATATCGATACCGTTTGCGATCGATCTCTCAACGAATGCGTATACAACGTCATCGGCATAAGGACGGTAACCTAAGATGTTCTGTCCGCGGAAGAGCATCTGAAGTTTGGTGTTCTTGAATCCGTCACGCAGTTTACGAAGTCTGTCCCAGGGATCTTCCTTGAGGAATCTGAGGGAAGCATCGAATGTAGCTCCGCCCCAGCACTCTACTGCCGCATATCCGACCTTATCCATAGTTTCAACGATCGGGAGCATTACTTCTGTGGGCATTCTGGTGGCGATCAGGGACTGATGAGCGTCACGCAGCACGGTTTCCATTATACCGACCGGTTTTTTTACCTGTTCTGACATATCATTATCTCCTTATGTTTATGTTTAGAATACTCCGAATACAGCCATGAATGTACCGGCGGCTACAGCCGTACCGATAACTCCCGCCACGTTGGGTCCCATCGCATGCATCAGCAGGAAATTGGTAGGATCCGCTTCTGCACCGACCTTCTGTGACACACGGGCTGCCATAGGTACCGCGGAAACTCCCGCAGAACCGATCAGAGGATTAACTCTGCCCTTAGTTACCAGACACATTATCTTACCGAACAGCACACCGGCCAGTGTTCCGAACGCAAAAGCGATCAGACCGAGAGCCACGATCTTTAATGTATCGAGGTTTAAGAATGCCTCAGCGGATGTGGTGGCTCCTACAGATGTACCGAGAACGATAACAACTATATACATAAGAGCGTTTGATGCTGTTTCCTGAAGCTGGCGAACCACGCCGGACTCTCTGAAGAGATTACCGAGCATCAGCATACCCACAAGAGGAGCTGTGGTAGGCAGGATCAGACAAACAACGATTGTAACTATGATAGGGAAAAGGATCTTCTCAAGCTTGGTAACCGGACGAAGCTGGGCCATCTTGATCTTACGTTCCTTCTCTGTGGTAAACAGCTTCATGATAGGCGGCTGGATGATCGGCACGAGTGACATATATGAATATGCCGCTACGGCGATAGGTCCTAAGAGTGCAGTCTGTCCGAGTTTGCCGGCCAGGAATATGGATGTAGGACCATCCGCACCACCGATGATCGATATAGCTGCCGCTGCCTTGTCGTTGAAGCCCATTCCGATGGCTCCGAAGTATGCAGCGAAGATACCGAACTGAGCTGCTGCTCCCAAAAGGAAGCTTGTAGGATTGGCTATAAGGGGACCGAAGTCTGTCATCGCTCCTACGCCCATGAATATCAGGGACGGAAGGATCGACCACTCATCCAGCAGATAGAAGTAGTACAGCAGACCGCCGCCTGCTCCTCCTTCCGATACCGGATGCATGATATCCGGATAAATGTTAACGAGTAACATACCGAAAGCGATCGGAACTAACAGCAGAGGTTCAAATCCCTTGGCAATAGCCAGATATAAGAACACTAACGCTACGACTATCATCAGGTAGTTACCGACAGTCAGATTGAAAAACGCTGTCTGATGTACCAGATTGTCAAGCGTATTTGCTACATATGACATTTCATACCTCCTGTAAAACTGTTCTGCTTATCATTAGTTAAGTGTTGCAAGAACAGTTCCCGCCTCAACGGCATCACCGACAGCAACATCAATGCTTGCTACTGTTCCGTCTTCGGGAGCGACTACAGGGATCTCCATCTTCATAGCCTCAACAACAACTACTGTATCACCCTTCTTAACGCTCTGGCCGACATTAGCTTCGATCTTGAATACTTTTCCGGCAGCTCCTGCCTCAACTTTGATGGATCCTGCGCCAACCGATGCGGGCTTGGGAGCAGGTGCTGCTGCAGGTGCAGCCTTGGGAGCTGCGGGAGCAGAAACGCTTACGCCGCTTCCTGCGCCTTCTTCTACAGTTACGTCATATACATTTCCGTTTACCGTAATGGTGTAATTCTTCATCTTGGTACCATACCTTTCTTATCTGAATCTGATATCATACGCTTATCTTCTGCGTATGCTTCTAACTACATATCCGTCAGTGCCGGTAGCGCCGCCTGCAGCGCCTTCATAGGCAGCTATGGCAGCACTGATCACTGCTATAAGTTCCTGATCATCCTCTTTCTTGGAGATCTGAGCTATCGTATTATCTACTGCTGTCTCAGCGACTGACTTCTCTGAAGTCTTGTTCTTTCCGGAGAAAGCGTCCTGGATCTTCGGTATCAGCTTAAAGCAGCTGATGATCAGACATATCAGTATCAGAACCGCAAATACGGTACCCATACCGATCAGAGTATTAAGTCCTGCCTTGCCCATCATCTCACCGAGCGTATACTGAACCGTAGTGGAAATGCTGCTTGCCGATCCGTCTTTTTCAATGATGATCTCAACCACGGCATCCCTGACGGTTCCGCCTGCAGTAACATCTATCACCACCTGGTCAGTGCCGATATCGGATACAACATCCTTTACCCCGGTGTATTCACCCATCTCCTCTAATGCATTCTGCCAGCTTATCAGACCGTTATAACTTGTCTCATCGCCTTCATACTGATCGATCTTATCCGAACGAACGACAAAATCCATGTTATCAACAGTCCGAGTACCTATAGATGTTGCTTCTTCAGGAGTGCAAAGGGCTTTCTCGACACTTACGCTCTCAGAGCCGCAGGCAACCAAGCCGCACATGCAGGCAAGTATACCTATTATTGCCAGACTCTTTTTCATAGTGTTCACCTTTCCTTTATACTGTTCCATGTTTCTTAGCGGGGCCCTCAACAGCCTTGGTCGCAAGCATCTCAAAAGCTCCGATGAGATACTTTCTTGTGTTTACAGGCTCTATTATGGTATCTACATACCCGCGTGCAGCTGCGGATTCAACGTTGTTCTGCAGAGCTGCATAATCCGAAGCAGTCTTGGAGATCTCATCAGCACTCTTGTCTGAAGCAAGGATCTTGGCTGCTGCATCGGCTTCCATACATCCGATCTCGGCATCAGGCCATGCAAAGCACATATCTGCGCCCAGGCCTTTGGAATTCATTGCCGCATATGCGCTTCCGTATGCCTTTCCGGTATAAACATTGATCTTGGGAACAGTTGCATTTGCGAATGCAAATGTAAGTTTTGCAAGGTTTGCGGGGAGTTTCTTCTCGCCGCACTTGCATGCCTTGAACCCGGTAACATCCGTAAGAGTAAGGACCGGAATATCAAAGGCATCACAGAACTCTACAAAACGGGCTGCCTTCGCAGCACCGGCTGCAGACATCTTCTGATCTTTATTGGCTACACAGCCTACTGTTGCACCGCCGAGACGGATAAGGGCTGTATACATGTCTTCGGTAAATCCTCTGCGGGTCTCAAATACCGAACCGTTATCTGCGATGGAAGCAACTAATGCCTCAACATCACCCGAAGCGGATGTGCCACGATTAAGATCGTCATCACACTCATCAACGGCTATATCTGAATTATTGGAGGGAAGAAGATCGATAAGCTTGCGGATCTGTGAATATACCTCTGCTTCTTCTGCAGTCACATCCACATTGCCGGCTTCGGACTGAAAATCTGCTGCCGAAGTGTCGCACTTGCCTGAATTGTTACCTTCAATCGCGTTGGGTGAATTTACGAAAAGTTTTCCATTTGAAGACTCAACAAGTACAAAATCGCTCATTGCGCCTGCTATTGCAAGTCCGCCGCCGCAGTTTCCGAATACTGCTGTGATCTGAGGGATCACTCCGCTTGCTTCGGACTGCTTGAGATAGATCTGAGCAAAACTGTTGAGCGCATCTGTAGACTCCTCGAGTCTGAGTCCCGTCGAATCGATCAGTCCGATGATGGGAGCACCGGTCTTTAATGCAAGATCATAAAGACCTGCTATCTTCTTTGCGTGCATCTCGCCTATGCTGCCGCCCAGTACTCCGGGATCCTGTGCATATACATAAACAAGATGACCGTCGATCACTCCGTATCCGGTGACTACACCGTCAGAGGGAGTATCTGTCTGTTTCAGATTGAAATCCGTTGCTCTGGCCTTAACTTTTGCACCGATTTCAACGAAACTGTTGGCATCGAGCAGGGAATCGATCCTGGCTCTTGCTTGCGTGGTACTACTCATTTATCTAAGCCCTCCATTTAAAATAATAAAGTGTAAAATGATCTAAACACCATTGTGAATTATTGTACCATATCTGCGGGGATATCGTAAACAGAAAATCTACTGACGCGGATTACAAAAATACAGAGTTTTTTCACTTATTCTTCGACATAATACATAACGACGGGCGTACCGATCTCGATCATGTCGTACAGCTCGCTGACGGCCTCCATGGGCGTATTGATACAGCCGTGCGATCCGCTCGTCAGATAGATGTCGCCGCCGAAGTCATCACGCCATGTGGCATCATGTATTCCTATATGTCCGTTGACCGCTATCCAGTAATGGACAAAAGTCTGATAGTTCGGTCCGATCAGCGTGCGGTTACGCTGTTTGTAATATACGTAATTCGTGCCGTGAGGAGTATTCATGTGCCTGCCCATGTTTCCGGTAACGACAGGGGTATCGATGACAAGTTTGCCGTCCACATAATAGTAGAGTTTCTGATCCGTCATGTTTACTTCGACATAGGTCGGACCGATGTCATCACTTCCCTGATACAGAGCCATTTGAGTATAGGCCGGCTCATGCTGATCCGTGATCTTATCTCTTACCGCAGTGCGTAAATACTCTTTTTCTGCATCGCGGTCCATCTTGTTGCCATAGATACCTCCGGTCACATCAACCGTAAATCCGCCGGTAGCGTTAAACGAACGTGTTCCGCCCAAAGTATCGTGGCGGTCGGCAAGTGCATCCACCCAGGCATCCATGGCTTCATTGCTCCAGCAAAAGATGTCGCCCTCTCCCGTTTCCTCATACTCTTCCGAGATCACGGGATATCCGTCATCATCTCTGAGGATAAATGTTGAAATGATCGTATCATCGAGAACCTCTTCCTCATCCCCGAACATATATGTGATATGAGCCCCGAGCATAGATTCTGTCGCATTGTATTCGTCGATCACGTCTATCTGCTCGTCGGTATATCCGGCATCCGAATAGTAAGATTCATCGAGAACGATCGTATCTACCGAATCATAGATCGCATCGTAGACAGCCTCTCGCATGGCTTCCGAATCCGGTCTGTGGCGTGTATTGTCATAAAGCACATATACCCCGTCCTCAAATCCGGTACTTACTACCGGAGGTTCGTCATAAGTGAAGATCTCATACGAATCAAGTATCGCTTCCAGCTTGGCGATATCGAATCCGACTATTGGGTTTAAGGTTCTGTTTCTGTGGGAAATCAGATTGGTCGGCCACATCCAGGGATTCTGGCTGTTAAGATATATGCTCAGGGCCGCCTTGAAATCATAAGTAAAATCAATGTCTTCGGGATCGATATGTACAGTCACGTCATCTGTCATGATATTCAGGCCGTTATAACTGTAGCGTTCATTTAAGAGTTCATTTATCTCGGACGGTGTATGACCGGTACAATAAATGCCGTTTATCCTCGTCCCATAACTGAAGGAATCCCGATAATAATATCCCAGGCCCAGATATACCAGGCCCAGGATGAATATCGATACTATGATAAAAATGAAAACGATTTTAAAAAACTTTTGTAAGTGTTCGATCATGACTCCAGGTCAGAAGCATCAAATGTCTGAGTGAGTGATGAACCGGGTGAAGCCATAGGGAACACCTTGTCATCTTCGGGGATGATGCAGTTAAGAAGAACGGGCCTGCCGCACTCAAGAGCTTTGCGTATAGCCGGTTCAACGGCTTCCTTACTGTCTACGAGTATCGCCTCGCAGCCCAAGCCTTCCGCTACCTTGCAGAAATCTACGGAATCATTGAGTACGGTCTGTGAATATCTCTTTCCGTAGAAAAGAGTCTGCCACTGACGTACCATTCCAAGTACGTGGTTGTTGATAACGACTTCGATAACGGGAATATTGTATCTGCTCGCAGTTGCAAGTTCGTTCATGTTCATCCTGAAGCATCCGTCGCCCGCTATATTGATGCAGACCTTATCGGGTCTTCCGACCTTGGCACCTATGCAGGCACCGAGTCCGTATCCCATGGTTCCGAGTCCGCCTGATGAAAGAAAAGTCCTGGGTTCGGAATATGTATAATACTGAGCAGCCCACATCTGATGCTGTCCTACATCCGTAGTGATGATCGCTTTGCCGCCTGTAAGTTCATCAAGTTTCTGGATGATATAAGGGCAGCTTAATTTGCTGTCATCATAAGACAGAGGATGCTTGATCTTAAGATCTTCTATCGTATTGAGCCAGTCAAAATGATCGGCTTTCTTAAGTTTCTTATTAAGTGCAGTCAGGATATCCTTCAGATCTCCGACCATATATGCATCGGCATGGATATTCTTATGTATCTCGGCCGCATCTATATCTATATGGATGATCTTGGCATCTCCCGCAAAAGTTTTGGGGTTACCGATAACTCTGTCAGAGAATCTGGCACCCAGAGCGATGAGCAGGTCGCACTGGCTCACGCCGAAGTTGGACGCCTTGGTTCCATGCATGCCGATCATGCCGGTGTACTTGGGATCGTGTCCGTCAAAAGCGCCCTTGCCCATAAGAGTATCGCATACGGGAGCATCAACAATCTCCGCGAACTCACGAACCTCCTTAGCCGCACCAGACATCACTGCTCCGCCGCCCACATAGATAAAAGGCTTCCTGGAAGAGTTGATAAGATCAGCTATCTCATCGAGTTTGTCCTCGTCTATAACCGTCGCTTCTTTTGTCTTATCGATCTTAACAGGCTCATATTCGCACTTGTTAGCGGTCACATCTTTTGTTATGTCAACCAATACGGGGCCCGGTCTTCCGCTTCCGGCGATCTTAAATGCCTTGCGGATCGTATCTGCCAGAAGATTTACATCTTTAACGATATAGCCATGCTTGGTGATAGGCATGGTCACGCCCGCGATATCGACTTCCTGGAATGAATCCTTGCCGAGTGCGGGAAGCGTAACATTACATGTGATGGCCACAAGCGGAACGGAATCCATATAGGCCGTGGCAATACCGGTAACCAGGTTGGTAGCTCCGGGGCCCGATGTAGCCATGCACACGCCGACCTTGCCGGTTGCTCTCGCATATCCGTCAGCCGCATGCGCAGCGCCCTGCTCGTGGCTGGTCAGGACATGTCTGATCTCCGAGCTGTGATTATACAGAGCATCATAAACGTTAAGAATCGTACCGCCCGGATAACCGAACACGGTATCAACGCCCTGCTCCTTCAGACATTCAACAACTATCTCCGCTCCTGTAAGCTGCATATTCTTCTCTCCTCAATTCCCTTAATAGTTTAGCATCAGGATTATCATGTTCATAAGCAGGTACTTTGAGCTCGTCGTTACTTGGCGAGGTATTTTCGAGCCTAGTAACGCAACGAAGTGAAAGTAGCGAAAGCGTGCCTGCGATGAACTGATAATTCTGATGCGGGGTTATTATTTTAATTCCAGGATGGCACCACGGTTGCCGCTGGTGACCATCTTTTCATATCTGGCGAGATAACCCGTCGTTACTTTAGGTTCTCTGGGCTGCCATTCAGCTTTACGCTTAGCAAGCTCTTCATCGGAAACTTTAATATCAAGTTTCATCTCGGGTATGTTGATCGATATGATGTCGCCTTCGTGAACGAACGCGATGGGGCCTCCGACTGCCGCTTCGGGTGAAACATGTCCGATTGAAGCGCCGCGGCTGGCTCCCGAGAAACGGCCGTCAGTAATGAGAGCTACGCTCGAACCGAGTCCCATGCCGGCGATGGCTGATGTGGGATTGAGCATCTCGCGCATTCCGGGGCCGCCCTTAGGGCCTTCATATCTGATCACGACTACGTCGCCGGCAACTATCTTGCCTGACTTGATCGCATCTATCGCATCTTCTTCGCAATCGAATACTCTTGCGGGGCCTTCGTGAACCATCATCTCAGGAACGACTGCGGATCTCTTGACTACGGATCCGTCGGGAGCAAGATTTCCTTTAAGAACTGCGAGGCCGCCGGTTGTCGAATATGGATTATCCATGGTCCTGATTACCGTAGGATCAAGGTTTACGGATTTAGCAACATTTTCTTTTACGGTCTTGCCGGTTACGGTCATGCAGTCGCCGTTTAAGAGTCCGGCATCAAGAAGCTGTTTCATGACCGCATATACGCCGCCCGCTTCGTTAAGGTCTTCCATATAAGTAGGGCCTGCGGGTGCCAGATGGCAGAGGTTCGGAGTCTTCTCCGATATCTCGTTGGCATATGCTATATCAAAATCCCATCCGATCTCATGTGCGATCGCGGGAAGATGGAGCATAGAGTTGGTTGAGCATCCGAGTGCCATATCAACTGTAAGAGCATTAATGACTGCTTCTTTGGTCATGATGTCTCTAGGGCGGATATTCTTTTCAAGCATATCCATGACTGCATAGCCTGCCCGCTTGGCGAGTTTGATCCTCTCAGAATATACGGCAGGTATGGTTCCGTTGCCCTGAAGTCCCATGCCGAGAGCTTCGGTAAGGCAGTTCATGGAGTTAGCGGTGTACATGCCCGAGCAGGATCCGCAGGTGGGACATACCTTGGCCTCGAATTCTTTTACATCATCTTCGGTCATTGTTCCTGCGGAAAAAGCGCCGACAGCTTCGAACATGCTTGAGAGGCTTCTCTTCTGTCCTTTTACATGGCCTGCGAGCATCGGACCGCCGGATACGAATACGGTAGGAACATTGATACGAGCAGCAGCCATCAGAAGGCCCGGAACGTTCTTATCACAGTTGGGAACCATCACGAGTCCGTCAAACTGATGCGCCAGAGCCATGCATTCTGTGGAATCAGCGATCAGATCTCTGGTCACGAGTGAATACTTCATGCCTATGTGGCCCATTGCGATACCGTCGCATACTGCTATCGCGGGGAAAACTACGGGAACACCGCCTGCTTCGGCAACGCCCTGCTTAACGGCATTCACGATCTTGTCCAGGTTCATGTGACCGGGAACGATCTCGTTATACGAGCTGACGATACCGATCATCGGCTTGTTCATCTCTTCCTCGGTAAATCCCAGAGCATTGAACAGGGATCTGTGAGGTGCCTGTTGCATTCCTTTTTTCACATTATCGCTCTTCATATCATTCCTCCGTCAAATATATCTCAAAATATGTATTTCTGAGCAGCTGTTTCATGCCTGAAAGCTTGTCATGATCAACTGACGAATAGTCATAGTAGAATTCCCAATGATACTCCGCATCGGGATCGAGCATCTCTTTGTCTATCACGATCATGTCCGCTTCACCCATGGAATACATCACGGGGTATTCGTCATAGAGAAATCTGTACATGTACTCCTGATCACAATCGGTAAGACATATCTTGGTGCCCGAATCAGCGTAAGTATCGAGGCCGGCCTGTTTGAACACTTCAAGGATGGCTGCTTCCTTTTCCCCGTAAGGGATATTATAATCTGCGTCAAGTAATTGCGCAAATACAAGCAATATGACGATGATCCCTATGCCGTATGTGAAGTAAGGCTTCAGCGCACCGAAAAGCACATAGAGCAGATATCCCGCGGAAAGTGCTATCGATACGGCATAGAACGTGAATACTCTGACATAGGGAAGCTTGGTCTGCACGAAGACTGTCAGAGGCGTAGCCAGCGCAAAGCAGATCACAAGCCATGACAGTACCGCCAGCCCGTCCGTATGTACATCGCCGTTAGCGCCTTTGTCCGGTGATCTATGTCTGGCTATAAGCGTTACGCCGGCCAGTACGACAGATATGATCATAACGGCAGCGATTGCACCGCCGAATGAATACATATGATTAAAGATGTCATACCAATGACTGAAAAAGGCGCCGACATAGCCTTCGCTTGATACGCTCTGGATATAGGGCGTGGCAAGCATGTATTCCGCACCGGTCATAAGAGATGTGAGCGGGTGATGGGCTATCATTGAAAAGTGCGACATGCCGAAGTATGCGCTCGCTTCATCTTTAACCAGCAGATTGGATCCGATCGCAAGCCATACACACGAGTATGCAAAAAGTGTTCCAATCGCGCCGAACACTGAGGCGATGATGATGCGGATCAGACGCTTTGTCTGCTTCATCGAAAGAAGACAGAACAATGCTGCCAGGCAAACCGTCACCGCCCAGTAAAGCGTGGTCATGACAGTATAGAAACCAATGCAGAGAGAAACCGCCCAGAGTACATAGTAGCGCTTCTTATCTTTTTCATCGAAACACAGATGCATCAGGCATATACAAGCAATCAGCATCATGTTGACGGAAAGTGAATATCCGCGTCCCTGGACCGTGATGTTATTGACCTGCCAGGTTCCTGCATATACAGTAGGCAATATAAGTGCGAAGCCCTTCGTCATAAGCTTACGGCCCAGCATGAACAGCATGATCAGATTCCCGATCGAGCACAGATATGCCACGCCGCGAAGAGCTATATAGGGATTATGAGTGAGGATATAGAAAAAACCGCTCAGAGCAGAGTATCCGAGATGGTTATTCGGAACCGGCCAGTGAATGCCTGCGTATATCGGGCCCCTGCTTATAAAGAAATTATAAGTATAAAGCTCATCGTACCAGGGCGCATATGCAAACATGCGATACCCGTAATATACGCTCATTATGATCAGAAAGACTGCGAATATATCAAACTCGATATCTTTCGTTTTTACAATCAGTTTATCTTTGAATGAACTCAAATTAAATCCCGCCGAAATTTATACTCTCTCTGCTATCAGATCACCCATTGCCGCAGTTCCGACTTTGGTAAGGCCGGTACTGTCTGCGCCCATGATATCTCCTGTCCTGTAGCCTTCTGATAATACTTTCTTGACTGCACTTTCTATCGCATCGGCTTCTGCGTCCATATCGAAACTGAATCTGAGCATCATCGCAGCAGAAAGTATCGTTGCTATGGGGTTTGCGATGCCTTTTCCGGCAATATCGGGTGCCGATCCGCCGCTGGGTTCATAAAGGCCGAACTTCGTATCGTTAAGGGATGCCGAAGGCAGCATTCCGATAGAACCCGTGATCATGCTGGCTTCATCCGAAAGGATGTCTCCGAACATGTTCTCGGTAAGAACTACATCGAACTGTGCAGGATCTTTCACAAGCTGCATGGCCGCATTATCAACGAGCATATGTGAAACGGTAACCTCAGGATAATCTAAAGCCACTTCGTTGACGATCTTTCTCCAGAGCCTGGAGGAATCAAGGACATTGGCCTTGTCCACGCTGATCACTGATTTGCGCCTCTTCATCGCTACTTCAAAAGCCTTGATCGCGATACGTCTGATCTCGCTCTCGGAATATACGAGCGTATCGGTTGCGACGATCTCACCGTTCTTCTCTTCGGTGGATCTTGCGCCGAAATACAATCCGCCGGTCAGCTCGCGCATGATCAGCATGTCGAATCCGGCTTCGGCCACTTCTTCTTTTAACGGGCAGGCCTTGTACAGTTCAGGATAAAGCATGGCAGGACGAAGGTTTGCAAACAGGTTAAGTGCCTTACGGATACCGAGCAGGCCGGCTTCCGGTCTTTTCTCGGGAGGAAGCTTATACCAGGGTGAGGTATTGGCATCGCCTCCGATAGAACCCATCAGAACGGCATCCGCGCTCTTCGCTTTCTCAATAGTCTCGTCTGTAAGCGGAATTCCGTACTTATCGATGCTCGCGCCGCCCATCAGCACATCCGTATACACGAATTCATGTCCGTACTTCGCTGCCACTGCATCCAGCACTTTACGCGCCTCAGCAACTATCTCGGGACCGATTCCGTCCCCCGCTATCACTGTTATGTTCTTTCTCATGTCTCTTCTCCGTAAAAACAAATAATAAAACTACAGCGCCTGTGTTTCCACAGACGCCGCATATAAATCTGATTACTTGCTGGATTCCTCTGTTGCAGAACCGGGCTTCTCAACCTGTACGATAGCTGACTTCTGCATGGGGATGCGGCAGTTCCTGTTGTTGCCGAACTCAACGATCACGGTGTCGTCTGTAATGTCGATGACTACTCCGTAGAATCCGGCGGTGGTCAGAACACTGTCACCCACCTCAAGCGAACTGAGAAGAGCTGATTTCTTCTTCTGCTCGTTCTTCTGAGGACGTATCATAAAGAAATAAAGAAAACCAATGATCAGTACAACATAGACCACCATTATGATCCCGCCGTACGGATTGGAATTAGCTGTAGCATCTGCAGATAATAAAATACCGGATAACATATAAACCTCCAAATCAAATGTGTTAACAACTTAACACATTGTATATTAAAACTTCTCAGAGCGCAAACTCTTTACGAAAAGACTTATTCGTACTCGATAGTTCCGCTCGGCTTGGGCGTGAAATCGTATAATACGCGGTTTACGCCGTTAACTTCCGAGGTTATGCGGGATACCAGATGCTGCATGAGGTCGAACGGTATGTTCTCTACTTCCGCTGTCATGGCATCGGTCGTGTTGACCGCACGGATGATGACGCACCAGTCGAAGGTTCTTTCGCCGTTCCTTATACCTGTTGATTTGAAATCGGGAACAACGGTGAAATACTGCCATACCTTGCCCTCAAGACCGTTCTTTGCAAACTCTTCTCTGAGGATCGCATCGGATTCTCTTACTGCCTCAAGTCTGTCTCTGGTGATGGCACCGGGACAGCGAACGCCGAGTCCGGGACCGGGGAACGGCTGTCTGTAGACCATGTTCGAAGGAAGACCGAGTGCCTCTCCGACTACTCTTACTTCATCCTTGAAAAGGATCTTCACGGGCTCAACCAGTTCAAACTTCATGTCTTCGGGAAGTCCGCCGGCATTGTGATGAGCCTTGATACCTTTTTCGCTCTCGAGGATGTCGGGCCAGATGGTACCCTGAGCGAGGAACTCTATATTGTCGAGCTTGCGCGCTTCTTCAGCGAAGACTTCGATGAACTCTCCGCCGATTATCTTTCTCTTCTTCTCGGGATCGGTTACACCGGCAAGTTTGTCAAGGAATCTGTCTGTGGCATCCACATAGATGAGGTTTGCCTTCATCTGATTCCTGAACACCTCGATAACCTGCTCGGGCTCGCCCTTACGAAGCAGGCCGTGATTAACATGTACGCAGGTGAGCTGGTCGCCGACTGCCTTGATCAGCATGGCTGCGACTACGGAGGAATCAACTCCGCCCGATAATGCGAGCAGCACCTTTTTGTCGCCTATCTGGTCGCGTAATTCTTTGATCTGCTCCTCGATAAACGCATCCGCAAGTTCTTTCGTTGTGATTCGGATCATATCGTCCGGTCTTCTGTCTGCCATTTTCATTCCTCCGTTTAATTGATTGATTTAGTTTTCCGCCCTCATCTTTTCGAGGGATTCCTTTTTAAATTGAGAGTAGCTGCCTGCTTCAATCGCATCTCTGATCTCACTCATCAGATGATTGTAATAATACAGATTATGAAGCACGCAGAATCTTAAACCAAGCATCTCTTTTGCCTTGAGAAGATGTCTGATATAGGCTCTGGAATACCCGCCGGCGCAGGCAGGACAGCCGCAGCCTTCTTCTATCGGGCGCTCGTCGAGTTCGAATGACGCATTGAAAAGGTTGAGCTTGCCGTAATGTGTATAGACATGTCCGTGTCTTCCGTTTCTGGTCGGATATACGCAGTCAAAGAAGTCAACGCCGCGGTCTACGGACTCGAGAATATTCTCGGGAGTACCTACTCCCATGAGATATGTCGGTTTGTTCTGAGGAAGATGCGGAACGGTCACATCCAGGATATGGTACATCTCTTCGTTGGACTCGCCTACGGCAAGACCGCCTATCGAGTATCCGGGAAGATCGAGCTCGGATATCATCTCAGCGTTTTCTATACGGATATCCTCATATACGGCGCCCTGATTGATCCCGAAAAGAAGCTGACTTGGGTTCACCGTATCCTCAAGCTGATTCAGCCTCTTCATCTCATCCATGCATCGTATGAGCCACCTGTATGTGCGGTCCACTGAAGGTTTCACATACTCGCGCCCGGCCTTGGACGGCGGACACTCGTCAAATGCCATGGCTATGGTCGATCCAAGATTGGACTGGATGCGCATGCTCTCCTCGGGCCCCATGAATATCTTATGGCCGTCTATATGTGAATTAAAGGTCACACCTTCTTCTTTTATCTTTCTTATGGATGCAAGGGAAAAAACCTGAAATCCGCCTGAGTCGGTAAGGATCGGGCGGTCCCATTTCATGAACTTATGTAAACCACCGAGCTTTTTGATCGTCTCATCTCCGGTCCTGACGTGAAGATGATAGGTATTGGAGAGTTCGATCTGGGTACCGATAGCTTTCAGGTCATCGGTAGAAACGGCGCCCTTAATGGCCGCCACTGTTCCTACGTTCATGAATACCGGAGTCTGAACCGTTCCGTGCACCGTCTGAAACTCTGCACGTTTGGCCCGACCGTCGGTCGCCAGTATCTTATACATTTACAGGTATTTCTCCCAGAATTCTTCCAGAGTGATAGATTCGTTGTACAGAACCCAGGCTGCATTCTTTCCGACATAACGCAGATGCCAGGGCTCATATTCTATGCCTGTTATATCCTCTTTTCCCTCGGGATAACGGATGATGAAACCGTATTCATGGGCATGCCCGGCAAGCCATTTACCGGCCGGGGTATCACCGAATCCGGCATTGAGAGAGGAATAATTGTCACTTATCATATCGATAGCAAGTCCGATCTGATGCTCGCTCGAGCCCGGGATCGTAACTGTCTGTGCGGCTACCTTATATGCCTCAAGATAGCTCATTCCCTGTGCGGTGTACTTGTTTACCTTACGGTCAAAAAGCATCTGCTGTCTGGAATCATCACGATAAGGAGAACAGATGACCAGGTTAACGCCGTCATTGAGAGCTGCTTCAAGCATGCTGAACAGATCGGGGATGATACGCTCATCGCACTGCATCGAGCCCTTGATCGTTCCTAAGGTAAAAGTATAATCATCAGCTATGGGGTGATTCTTATTGACCAGAACAAGCTGCCAGTCATCACGCGAAAACTCGGGTTCACCGGCTTCTTCAGCAGATGCGAACATCTCTCCGCCTTCGCCGGACTGCGCGATCTCTCCAACGATATCGGCACCTGATACGGTATCGAGTTCCGAGATATCGTCAATGTTCTCGGGATCTGTAAGCTCGATCTCATCCGCTTCGTCATCGGCTTCGATCATTGCCGTATCCACGTCCGTCTCTATAGCCAGAGAAGCGGCACTGGCCTCGGTCTCATAGTAATATGACGTAACATCATAAGTGAAATCATACTGCCCGTCTCCCCAGATAACGGAGCTGAATGAGCAGCTGACAAATGCGAATGTCATGGATGCGATAACTACGATGTATTTGTGAAGGCCCGCTTTGATATTACGGATAAGCCTGTCAATGGCCAGCAAAATAACACTCAAAATGAGCATGGGCACCTTGAGCCATTTATGCTTGCGGATCGTCCGCCTGTATAAACTTAAGACTTTATCCTTGAATGTAATATGCATTATCTGAGCCCTGTTTAGAACACACCTATTTAAATATATCGTCACATCCCCCCCTCGTCAATAATATGTTGGGGAAAAATAGATGAAAAATTATCCTCAGACACAATATGTTGTGGAAATGGATGACCATATATTGTACTATTGATTTAATAAGCAGCAATGATTCAGAAAGGAACGATTATGGCCGGATCATCTTTTGGTAACATATTCAGGATCACAACCTGGGGAGAATCCCACGGAAAAGCGCTCGGAGTCGTTATTGACGGCGTACCTGCGGGCCTTACTCTTTCCGAGGCAGACATCCAGCCCTATATGGACAGACGCGCTCCCGGAAAAGGATCCATATCCACTCCCCGCAAGGAGGCAGACGAGGTCGAGATCCTCTCGGGCATATTCGAAGGAAAGACCACCGGATGTCCCATATCCATCATGGTCCGCAATACTTCCCAGCATTCCTC
The DNA here is from genome assembly GCA_017620155.1 of Lachnospiraceae bacterium. Taxonomy (GTDB): domain Bacteria; phylum Bacillota; class Clostridia; order Lachnospirales; family Lachnospiraceae; genus XBB2008. Next base: position 22,134 of record JAFZQY010000069.1, read on the forward strand.
GGATTATGCTGCCATCAAAGACATCTACAGACCCGGACATGCCGACTTTTGCTTTGATGCAAAATTCGGCTTCAGGGATTACCGCGGAGGCGGAAGGTCCTCAGGCCGTGAAACTCTCTGCCGCGTAGCCGCCGGCGCCGTTGCCGCCAAGATCCTTAAGGAACTCGGGATCGAAGTATGCTCTTATACCCGCTCTATAGGACCTGTAAGCATTGATCCCGCTCATTTCGACAAGACTCTGATAACATCTCTCCCGACATGCATGCCGGATAAAGCAGCAAACGACAAGGCTCTAGAATATCTTGAATCCGTTCGCTCAGACGGCGATTCTGCCGGCGGCGTAATTGAAACCGTCATTACAGGCATGCCTGCCGGTATAGGCGATCCGGTATTTGACAAGCTGAGTGCTGATCTCGCCAAAGCCGTAATGAGCATAGGTGCCATGAAAGCGATCGAATTCGGTGACGGAATAAGCGTATCGGAGTCAAACGGTTCAAAAAACAACGATGCATTCCGCATGGATAACGGCAAAGTATTGAAAGCCACCAACCACAGCGGCGGGCTTCTCGGCGGTATGTCCGACGGATCCGACATAATCATCAGAAGCTATGTCAAACCCACTCCGAGCATATACAAAACACAGGAAACTGTTAATAAGAACAACGAGAATGTAGAGATAAACATCGAAGGGCGCCACGATCCCATCATAGTTCCGAGAGCCGTGGTCGTAGTCGAGAGCATGTGCGCGATCACTATCGCCGATGCTCTTATGACCAACATGAGCGCAAAAATAGATTCACTTAAGACTTTTTACAAGCCCTGACCATATCCCTGATGATCCAGGGAATATACATGATAAGAACCCCGATAACTGCCAGGCCGGCAAGTCCCAGGAGATAGAATTTTCCGAAATTGGACGCCAGCGCCTCAAGTACGGGGTTATTTTCTGTCCTTTTCAGGAAAAAGAAATTCGTATCAAAAGCAAAATCAAAGATGATAGCCGGGATCATAGTCAGTGCAAGGATGACAAACACCTTCCAGATGTTCCATATATGCGGTCTGTGACCGTCTGCGATCACGAGGCTGCAGAACACCGCCAGAAGGCTATGAAAAAAAACCGAGTGAAGATGGCTGAAATTAAGCAGAGGACAAGCCTGCCAGGACGTTGTGAGCAGTGCGACCCATGTGCCCGCGAGGCCGAATGCATACAGGAATTCGGCTATATAGTCGTTTTTCTTAAACGCAAACCATAAGGCGATGAATATATTCACACCGCACAGATGAAACGGAAGCGTCTCAAGATCAAACTGCCCCGTAGCCAGGAAGACAATGTCTTTAACGATCTCTTCGGCTGCTATTACTACGGCAAGAACGATAAGAACTCTCCTTCGTTTATCTTCATCACATTTTTTGTAGAAATGACATGATATGAGACTTGCAAGAAGCGCAAGCAAAAGTTCAGACAGATGTAGGGGGCCGAACAGCTTAAACGCAACATGATCATGCCCTTTAAGAGCCCTCATGTTCGTCGCTGTCAGCCAGAATTCATTTGACCTGTCTGCGAAAAAGTATACGCAGACATATATGAGCGCATACACTGCAACAGCAGAGCATGCGCCTATAATAGTTTTTTTCTTATTCATCAGAAGTTGTCGGAAAGTTCAATGTAGAATTGCTCGTAGTCGGTTCTTCCTGCTTCAATGCACTGGATAGCCGATCTGGGATGCTGATTTAAGATACCTGTAAGCAGATAAGGTATGTCATAGCCCCATTTAACACCGGATTCACGCAGCGCCATGATGTGCTTCTCAATAAATATAAGTATCGGGTCTATATGATACTTGGGGTTCTTAAGGAATCCAAGCAGGATCTCAAGCGGACAGTTGCCTGCTCCGCGACCCAAACTGGATACTGTAGCATCCAGATAATGAACTCCCGCTCTCATACCCTCGATCGTATTTGCAAAAGCAAGCTGCTGATTATTGTGTGCATGGATTCCGACTGTCTTGCCGTATTTCTCTGCTATCTCAACATACATCGAACATAAGGGATTGACCTGCTCGGGATAAAGGGACCCATAGCTGTCTACGACATAGACCATGTCAACATTCGAACTGCAGACCTGCTCTACAGCTGTCCTGATATCCTCATTGGTAGATTTGGATATAGCCATGATGTTGCATGAAGTCTCATAGCCCTTGGAATGAGCATCTTCTATCATCGCAACTGCCGCGGGGATAGTATTGATGTAAGTCGCAACACGCACAAGATCGACCGGTGAATCCGCTCTGTCGCGGATATCCGTCTGATAATCGCATCTTCCGACGTCAGCCATGATCGAAAGTTTGATACCTTCGGCCTTATCAGCCTGAATAATCTCTTTGATATCCTCATCGGATGAGAATTTCCACTTTCCGAACTTAGCCGTATCGAACATCTCTTTGGATGCGCGATAACCGAACTCCATATAGTCCACGCCGGCTTTAATGTTAGCAAGATACAGAGCTCTGGCAAAATCATCGGTAAAGAAAAAATCATTGGTCAGACCGCCGTCTCTCAGGGTACAGTCAACGACCTTGAGTTCGGGAAGGAACGACATGAGATTTCTCTCCACCTTACCGCTGTCATCGTTTCCGAATAAGCCTTTTACAGATAATTTGTCTACTGCCATAATTTCACCTCATCTCCGGTTATTAAACCGTGATCCTCTTAAAGTTCTTTTTGCCCTTCTTAACTATAAAATCGGTTGATGCAATCTGGTCTTTGGAGTATGAAACCGATATGTCTGTGACCTTCTCGTCGTTAACGGATACGCCGCCCTGCTCTATGGCACGTCTTGCTTCGCTTCGGGAAGTCACGAGTCCGGATGCCACAAGGATTCCCATTATATCAATGGATCCGTCAGTGAACTTATCATCGGTTATATGAGCCTGCGGAATATTGGCAGAATCCGCTCCGCCCGAGAAAAGTGCGGTTGCAGCTTCTTCAGCCTTATCAGCCTCTTCTTTTCCGTGAACAAGTTCGGTAAGCTCATGCGCCAGTATCTTCTTGGCCTTATTCAGGTCCTCACCCTGCCATTTCTCCATATCGGCGATCTGTTCCATGGGCAGGAATGTCAGCATCTTGATGCACTTGATGACATCGGAATCACCGACATTTCTCCAGTACTGGTAAAAATCATAAGGAGTGGTCTTGTTTGGATCAAGCCATACGGCTCCCTTCTCGGTCTTGCCCATCTTCTTGCCTTCGGAATTAAGGAGCAGCGTGATGGTCATCGCATATGCATCCTTACCGAGTTTCTTACGGATAAGTTCCGTGCCGCCGAGCATGTTGGACCACTGGTCGTCACCGCCGAACTGCATGTTGCAGCCGTATTTCTGGTAAAGCATCAGGAAGTCGTAGGACTGCATGATCATGTAGTTAAACTCAAGGAAGCTTAGCCCCTTCTCCATGCGCTGCTTGTAGCACTCAGCACGGAGCATGTTGTTAACAGAGAAGCAGACTCCGATATCACGGATGAAATCGATGTAGTTAAGGTCACGGAGCCAGTCCGCATTATTGATCATCATGGCCTTGCCTTCGCCGAACTCGATAAACCTGCTCATCTGCTGTTTAAAGCATTCGCAGTTATGATCGATCGTCTCGGTCGTCATCATGGTACGAAGATCACTTTTGCCCGAAGGGTCACCGATCATGCCGGTACCGCCTCCGACAAGTGCTATGGGACGGTTCCCTGCAAGCTGAAGCCTCTTCATAAGGCACAAAGCCATGAAATGGCCTACATGGAGTGAATCCGCAGTAGGGTCAAATCCGATATAGAAAGTTGCCTTTCCGTTATTAACCAAATCCCTTATCTCTGCTTCATCGGTAAGTTGTGCGAGAAGTCCTCTCGCCTGTAATTCTTCAAATATCTGCATTTTTTTATCCTCTTAGACGTAGATCACGTCACTTCAAAACTTTAGCTTTATTGACACTTTTTGTCAATCGCTTAATCTCACCTGCGGCGTCTTCGGCCGGACGAACGGTGATTATCATAAACCACATATCCCAGGATGATCAGCACCAGCAAAATGCATACTGCCAATATGCATGCAATCACGATAAATGCGGTGTCCGGTTTGATCACTTCCTCCTCGGGACGTTCTATCTCGGTAATATCATCATATCTGTTCACGTCCGAATAGCCTGAGATGCCTCCGTCGGATCCGTTTTGGATCTCAGCTGCCGATGAAGAGCCTTCTGCTGACTGTTCCGGATCCTCTTCCTCGGGCGCAGGCGCCTTTTCTATATAATACGGGCTCGATTCCGCATCCAGATTATAGAGATTATATACCTTAAAGATCACATACATATCCTTCTCGGTACTGACAGGGATCGTGGTATGTATCGTGTTCGTGAGGATGGCATCTCCTATGAGTTCTCCCTCGTCATCCATCCAACGATATCTTTCGGACCAGTGAATCCCGCCGTCCGTCGAATACGAATAATACAGCATCCTGCAGTCATCGTCTCTCGCAGTGATCTCCGCATCTATCCAGGTACCGCTCTCCGTCTGATACGGTTCACCGTATACAACTGACTCAAGGACAGGTTCGGTATCATCCGGTTTAACGACCGAAGAAGGTATGGGAGTCTTCTCGTAAGTCATGCCGGAATAGTCGACTCCGAGCTCGTCGGATTTAAGACCGTAATACATGGCAACACATGTAGCATCAAGGATCCCGTATTTGACCAGCATGTCGTGGTGATCATAAAAACCCTCGTCATTATAATTATCCAGATGACAGTGTTCTATGATGACACCGGGCATCTCAACTTCATCGGCCATGCGAAGAACGCCGTAATAGTTGGTACCCTTGCTGTTTAATCTGGTCTTGATACCCCTGTCATACAGGCCCAGATCGGTAAGCGCGCGCATCTCTATCTTCGCAAAATCCATTCCTCGCGCATATTTATTGTCAAAAGCGGATATCCAGCACTCCGCACCGTACATGTCATGATCTGCGGACATGTTAAAATGCAGGCAGAAAAAGAAATCAGCGCCGACTTCATCCGCATAATCCACTCGTTCTTCAAGAGACATGTCAACATCGGACGTACGCGTCATATATACTTCGATCCCCTCATATTTTGCGAGTTCGTCACGCATGGCTTCTGCGACAACAAGAGTCATGTCCTTCTCCAGATAGCCGTTATAATCAGCCCCCAGATTCTCCCCGCCGTGACCGGGGTCGATGCATATGCGTATGACATCCGGATCAGCTTTTACTGCAGGCATCACATAGCCTCCAAACATAAAAAAAGACACAAGAAACAAAGCAGACGCAAGTAACGCTGTTATGATCTGCCTGTATCTATATGCTTTTTTCGATATAAATGTGTCTTTCATACATAAAAAACCGGCCCCTGTTCGGAGCCGGTCATATTGATCATTGTCATTCTTCCGCAGGAGCGGGTGTTTCGGGCTCTGCGGGAATAGGTGCTACGACATTTGATACATCCTGCATGATATCAGCATCAGGATGCAGCTCCATTCTGTCCGATATAACCACATCATGGTGGGCCGCCATGGCTTTCATATAACTATCATAGTGCGCAGTAGTAGTGTTCATGGCACTGGTCATAAGATTATCAAGATGCTCAAGCATATCATCAAGATACTGCATAGCTGCAGCCTTGAGATTATTCGCTTCCATGGTGGCTTTGTCGATGATCTGCTGTGCCTGCTCCGAAGCTATCGTAACCACTTCGTTAGCCTGAGCGTAGGCCTGCTTCATGATCTCCTGTTCGGAGATCAGCTGCTGGGTCTGATCTGCAGTATCTTTAAGCAGCTTATCAGCTCTTTCACGAGCTTTCTGAAGGATCTCTTCTCTCTGAGCTATGATCTTCTGGTACTGTCTGATCTCTTCGGGAGTCCTGTTACGAAGCTCGCGCAGATGCTCATCGATCTCTTCCTTGTTGACGATGATGTTGATCTTAGACAGAGGCTGATACTTACAGCTGTCTATATAATCTTCTAATTCTTCTATCTTCTGTTCGATCTTACTGCTCATTTGATTATGGCTCCTGTATCAATTCCATATTTCTCATATACTCTTGCCGCAATCTTCTCAGGTACACTGCAGGTGATATCACCGCCGTAACTGGCTATTTCTTTTACTACAGAGCTGCTTAAATATGCATACTGAAGGCTCGTAGTAAGAAACATCGTATCTACCTTATCATCTGAAAACTTGCGGTTGGTCTGTGCGATCTGGAGTTCATACTCGAAATCTGTCACGGCCCGCAGACCTCTGATCAGGACATTGATCCCTTTATCAAGAGCATATTGAAGAGTGAGTCCGCTGAACGTCTCAATACGTACGTTCGGTATATCCGAAGTCACTTCCTTTAACATATTAACACGCTCATCAACAGAAAACAACGAACTTTTTGCCGAATTGTTGAGTACGCTCACATACAGTTCATCGAATATATCAGCTGCTCTGCGGATGATATCCAGATGACCGTAAGTGACCGGATCGAAGCTTCCGGGATATATGGCTGCCTTCATAATGTCGCCTCCTTATATGGGGGAAATCACGCCTGCCTTGTCAACCACACGTGTTTATTGGTCTTGTAACACTTCTCTTTCAGTATATCAAATCCGTATTCCGATGCAAAAGAAAAATCAGTATCCATAAGGGCTTCGATTATCACGAGGGTATCCTCCGTAACATACTGCATCTTGGAAAGTGTCCCCAGAAGGCTCCTCTCCATCCCTGCCTCATACGGAGGATCGGCAAAAACGACATCAACCGCCTTTTCATGGATCATGTTAAGGGCCGTACAGGCATCCTGCTTAAGTATGGTCGACTTCTGATCCAGTTTGGTAAAAGTAAGGTTATTCTTTATGCACTGGATGCATGCCTGATCACGGTCTATAAAATATGCATGAGATGCTCCCCTGGACAGCGCTTCTATGCCTATTGCGCCGCTGCCGCTGCATACATCCACGAATACGCATCCGGGGATATAGTTTTGCAGCATATTAAACAGGGTCTCCTTGATCCTGTCTGTTGTGGGGCGGGTATCATTACCCTTCGGCGTTGAAAGCGGCATGCTCCGGGCCGTCCCGGCTATCACTCGCATCATACTCTCACCTTGGTTCCCTTGCTGTCTCTGGTTCCGAGCTTTAACTTGGCCAGTTCAAGCTGCTTACCGTTATACTCTATGGTCAGGTCTTCCTGACCGATCTGGATATAATATACACCCTCGACTTTGTCTCCGGGATTAAGCTTCATGCCTCGCACGCCCACTGCCGTCTTCTTTTTCTCAGGGATAGTCTCGGGATCGAACCTCAGGAAAAAGCCTCCGGATGTGCGCATGATGATGCTCTTTATGTCGACGAACTTGATAACGCTGACAACCTCATCGCCGTCCATAAGATTCGTGGCGGCAACTGTCCTCTTGGATACATCGAACTCTCCTCCGCTCACGATCTTGCACATGCTGTTCGCCGTCACGAATATGAGCCTGTAGAGGTTTAGATCGGACTGTGAAGCCGCATATACTATGTACTCCGACTCAGCGGAGAAGTTGCTGACATTATCTATCGGCACGCCCTTGTCACGGAACTTGCCGAAGGGCAGGTCTTTCACCTTAACCGAGTGAAGCTGGCCCGTATTGGTAAATATGACGATCTTACCCGTATTCTTACACTGGAATACAAACCTGTTTTCCTCGTAAGCAGTCTCCTTGTTACGCTCGAATGTAGGCATGTCGATGATCCTTGCATAACCGAAACGGTCCATAAGGAACATGACATCCATCTCTTCGGCTTCTTTTTCGACGTAAACCGCTTCTTCCGCGTTGGTTATCTCGGTGCGGCGCTTACGGGCGTATTTCTTCTTGAATTCATCAAGGTCATTGATGAGAACCTGCATCATCGAATCGCGGCTCTCTAAGATATCCTCATACCTGTAGATATTGGCCACAGTCTCATCATGCTCTTTGATCAGCGCTTCTATCTCGAGACCGATCAGTTTGTACAGACGCATCTCAAGGATCGCATTGGCCTGCTTCTCGGTAAACATGAGCTGAGCAGCCATTCCCTGTGATTCTCTGGATTTAAACTTAATGCCTGTGGTATCACCCTCTACCAGACATTTCTTGGCCATGGCACGGTCTTTGGATCCGCGTAGGATCTCGATGATGAGGTCAATGACATTGCATGCCTTGATAAGGCCTTCCTGGATCTCTCGCTTCTCGAGTTCCTTATTAAGCAGAGTATTGTATTTGCGTGTAGCAACCTCAATCTGGAAATCCACATTGGCTTTAAGGATATCTTTAAGCCCCATCGTCTCGGGACGTCCGTTACAGATGGCAAGCATGTTCACGCCGAATGTATCCTCAAGCCTGGTCTTCTTATAGAGCAGGTTCTTGAGATTCTCTATATCGGCATCCTTCTTGAGCTCCAGAACGATCCTGATGCCTTCTTTGGATGACTGGTTTGATATATCGACAATATCGGTGGTCTTGCGGCTCTCAACCAGGTCGGCGACATCTAAAAGGAATTTGCCGATGTTCATGCCGATCATGGGATAAGGTATCTCGGTGATCACCAGATTGACCTTGCCGCCTTTGGCCTTCTCTTCTTCGATGCGGCCTCTGATACGGATCTTACCCATGCCCGTCTCATATATGTCTCTTAACTCATCTTTATTAATGACGATACCGCCCGTAGGAAAATCGGGGCCCTTGATATATCTCATGAGCTGAGCCGTAGAAAGATCGGGATCGTTCATATATGCCTTGGTAGCATCGATAACCTCACCCAAGTTATGCGGAGGCGTAGACGTCGCCATTCCGACAGCGATACCCTCCGATCCGTTGACCAGGAAGTTGGGTATACGAACGGGCAAGATGCTCGGTTCCTTCTCGGTCTCATCGAAGTTAGGCACGAAATCAACCACATCTTTATCCAGATCGCCGAGGAAAGCTTCTTCCGTGATCTTCTCAAGGCGTGCCTCGGTATACCTCATCGCAGCGGCTCCATCGCCCTCGATGTTACCGAAGTTACCGTGTCCGTCGATAAGAGGCAGTCCCTTCTTGAAGTCCTGGGTCATCACCACGAGAGCATCATATATCGAACTGTCGCCGTGAGGATGGTATTTACCCATCGTATCACCGACTATACGAGCGCTCTTACGATACGGCTTATCCGAACGAATGCCCAGTTCATACATATCATAGAGCGTTCTTCTCTGAACCGGCTTGAGTCCGTCCCTCACATCCGGCAGCGCACGCGCAATGATAACGCTCATCGCGTAATCTATGTAGTTCTTCTCCATAATCTCGGAGAACTCGGTTTTAAGTATTCGATCTAAACTTGTGTCCATTATCTTTCCTTATATATCCAGTGCTGCATCCGCCGCGTGTTCATAGATGAACTGCTTACGGGGTGCGACATCATTTCCCATGAGGAGCCCGGTGATCTCGGATGCCATACGCGCATCCTCTATCTCCACCTGCTTAAGCAGTCTTCTCTCAGGATCGAGCGTGGTCTCCCACAGCTGCTCAGCATCCATCTCACCCAAACCTTTGTATCTCTGAAGAGTGAAAGGTCCCTTGTGCACCTTACGGTATTTTTCCAGAGCAACATCATCGTAAAGATACTGCTCTTCGCCTCTTGACGGGATGGCCTTGTACAGAGGAGGCATGGCTACATATACATGGCCTTCATAGATGAGCTCAGGCATGAATCTGTAGAAAAGAGTAAGAAGCAGCGTTGCAATATGCGCACCGTCGACATCGGCATCGGCCATGATTATGATCTTGTCATAGCGGAGCCTGGTTATATCGAAGTCGTTGCCGTAGCCCTCCGAGAAACCGCATCCGAAAGCATTGATCATCGTTTTGATCTCGGCGTTGGCAAGCACTTTGTCTATCGATGCCTTCTCCACATTGAGGATCTTACCTCTGATAGGGAGGATGGCCTGATACATGCGGTTACGCGCCATCTTGGCAGAGCCGCCGGCCGAATCACCCTCGACGATGAATATCTCGCATTTTGAGGCATCTTTGGATTCACAGTTGGCCAGCTTTCCGTTGGAGTCAAAAGAGAATTTCTGCTTCGAAAGCAGGTTTGTTCTGGTCTTTTCCTCGGCTTTACGGATCTTGGCCGATTTTTCGGCGCATCCTATGATGGACTTAAGGACCTCGAGATTACGGTCGAAGTATCTGACGATCTCGTCTCCGACGACCTTGGATACTACTTTTGCCGCATCCTGGTTATCGAGTTTGGTCTTGGTCTGACCTTCGAATCTGGGATCGGGATGCTTGATGGATACGATCGCGGTCATGCCGTTTCGCACATCGGCACCGGTGAAGTTCACATCCTTCTCTTTGAGGTTTCCGAGAGTACGCGCATAGTTATTGATTACCGTGGTAAATATCTGTTTGAAGCCGGTCAGGTGCGTACCGCCCTCTGAATTGTAGATATTGTTACAGAAGCCGAGAACATCCTCATGGAATTCGTTTACATACTGAAAAGCAACCTCGACCTCAATGCCTTCGCTCTCACCCTTCAGATATATGGGCTCATGAAGCGCCTCTCCGGTCTTGTTGATCTCACGCACGAATCCGATGAGTCCGTCAGGCTCATGAAACTCTATATGCTCGATCTCATCCTTGCGCTTATCCTCGAATATGATCGTAAGCTCGGGATTTAAGTATGCAGTCTCATGCATGCGGCTCTTAACATCATCTTCTTTGAATCTGGTCTTATCGAAGATGGTGTTGTCGGGCAGGAAATTGACCTTGGTACCCGTGCTCCTGGTCTTGCCTACTACAGGCAGCAGGCCGTTCACAAGTTCGGTAGTGGGTATTCCGCGCGCGTATGAATCCCTGTATATGCATCCGCCGGTCTTAACCTCTACGGTCAGATATTCGGACAGAGCGTTTACGACGGATGAACCCACGCCATGAAGGCCGCCGCTGGTCTTGTAAGCCTGGTTATCAAACTTACCGCCGGCATGGAGCGTCGTGAATACCAGACGTTCCGCGGACATGCCTTTTTCATGCATGCCTACGGGAATACCGCGTCCGTTATCCTCTATGGTAGCGGATCCGTCAGCCTCGAGTGTGACCCAGATCTTATCGCAATGCCCTGCCAGATGCTCGTCCACCGAGTTATCGACTATCTCATATATCAGGTGGTTAAGGCCCTTGGTGGAAACGGATCCTATGTACATGCCGGGACGTACACGCACCGCCTCTAAGCCTTCAAGAACATGTATCGAGGAAGCGTCGTATGTATCTTCCTTCAATAATTCAGTCTTAGCCATCTTATCTCCGATCAGTGAATCTCATCATGCAATGCCTGGAGTGACTTGATCTCTCCCGCATCATGAGTCTTGACGTATTTAATACCGTCTGCCGTAGCCATGGCAGCGGCTATTGTGGTGATATAAGGGATCCTTGCCTTGATCGCAGCCTTTCTTAAGTAGCTGTCGTCATGTACGCTGTCCTTGCCGACAGGTGAGTTGATGACAAGATCTATATCACCGTTTGTGATCATATCCGATACATTGGGCCTGCCTTCATAGATCTTGTTGACTCTGGTGACAGGGATACCGGCCTCTTTGATGAGGTTGCAGGTTCCTTCGGTAGCTACGATGTTGAATCCGTCTTCATAGAAGCTTCTCGCTACCTCAACGACTTCGTTCTTGTCCTTTCGGTTAACGGATATGAGAACAGTACCTTCCGTAGGAAGAGGCGACTGAACGCCTTCCTGTGATTTGAAGAAAGCTTCACCGTAGGAGTGGCTTAAACCGAGTACCTCGCCGGTGGAACGCATCTCGGGTCCGAGTACGGGGTCAACTTCCTGGAACATGTTAAAAGGGAATGCCGCTTCTTTTACGCCGTAATAAGGAATGGTCTTTTCCTTAAGCTCCGGTACGGGTGAAGGTCTTCCGGTCAGATGAGAGGTGATGATATCAGTAGCTATCGGTACCATGCGCACATTGCAGACTTTGGATACGAGCGGTACTGTACGGCTTGCTCTGGGATTTGCCTCGAGCACGAATACCTTGCCGTTCTCTATCGCATACTGCATGTTCATGAGACCTTCTACATGCATCTCCTCGGCAATCTTGCGTGTATATTCCTTAATGGTCTCCAGATTCTCAGGAGTGATGTGTACGGAAGGAATGATACATGCGGAGTCACCGGAGTGAACGCCCGCGAGCTCTATATGCTCCATGACAGCGGGAACGAAAGCATGTGTTCCGTCACTTATCGCATCGGATTCACACTCGAGAGCATGATTCAGGAATCTGTCTATCAATATCGGTCTGTCGGGGGTCACGCCTACAGCGGCCTGCATGTAGTCCGACATGGCTTCATCATCATATACGACTTCCATTCCGCGTCCGCCGAGTACGTAAGAAGGACGTACCATTACGGGATATCCGATACGGTTGGCTATCTCAACGGCCTCCTCGACCGTAGTGGCCATTCCCGATTCGGGCATCGGAATGCCGAGCTTGTCCATCATGGCTCTGAACTGGTCTCTGTCCTCAGCCAGATCAATAACTGAAGGTGAGGTACCGAGGATCTTCACCCCGTTGGCCTCAAGCTCACTCGCCAGATTAAGAGGGGTCTGACCGCCGAACTGTGCGATCACGCCGAGAGGCTTCTCTTTGTTATATATGCTGAGTACGTCCTCAAGAGTAAGCGGCTCAAAATAGAGCTTGTCGGATGTATCATAGTCAGTCGATACGGTCTCGGGATTGCAGTTGACGATGATCGTCTCAAAGCCGAGTTTCTTGAGTGCAAGTGCTGCGTGTACGCAGCAGTAGTCAAACTCGATACCCTGGCCGATACGGTTGGGGCCGCCGCCAAGTATCATGATCTTCTTGTTATCGGATACGGGGTCCTTATCTTCTCCGTTGTATGTCGAGAAGTAATATGCACTGTTCTCCGTACCGCTTACATGAACGCCTTCCCATACTTCATTGACGCCCAGTTCCATTCTCTTATTTCTGATATCGGCTTCGGGGATCTCAAGGATCTGGCTTAAGTACTTATCCGAGAAACCGTTCTTCTTAGCTGAGATGAGTTTGTCATCTGCAGGAAGCGCACCTTTACCCTTAATGAGTTCCTCTTCTTCCTGAACGAGCTCTAACATCTGCTCGATGAAGTACTTCTTAACCTTAGTCAGTTCATAGATCTCATCGACCGTAGCACCTTTCCTCAATGCTTCATACATCAGGAAGTGTCTCTCACTTGAAGGTGCGGACAGTCTCTTTAATAATTCGCCTTTGGTAAGCGTATCGAAATTCTTCGCATGTCCGAGACCGTATCTGCCGGTCTCGAGAGATCTGATGGCCTTCTGGAAAGCCTCTTTATAGGTCTTGCCTATGCTCATGACTTCGCCGACGGCTCTCATCTGGGTGCCGAGTTTATCCTCTACGCCCTTGAACTTCTCGAATGCCCATCTCGCAAACTTGATAACGACATAATCGCCGTCGGGTTTGTACTTATCAAGAGTACCGTACTTGCCGCAGGTGATGTCCTTCAGTGTCAGGCCGCATGCCAGGTATGATGACACGAGCGCGATCGGAAATCCGGTAGCCTTGCTGGCGAGCGCGGAAGAACGCGATGTACGGGGATTGATCTCTATGACTATGATCCTGTCGGATACCGGATCATGTGCGAACTGGACATTGGTTCCGCCGATGACCTGTACCTTATCTACGATCTTATATGCCTGCTCCTGCAGACGGTCCATGACCTCCTGTGAGATCGTAAGCATGGGAGCCGCACAGAAAGAATCTCCCGTATGCACGCCCATGGGATCGATATTCTCAATAAAGCAGACAGTGATCATGTTGCCTTCGGAGTCACGGACAACCTCGAGCTCAAGCTCTTCCCAGCCGATGATGGACTCTTCCACAAGAACCTGTCCGACTATGGATGCCTGAAGACCTCTGGCGCATACGGTCTGCAGTTCCTCTCTGTTGTATACGAGTCCGCCGCCGGCGCCGCCCATCGTATAAGCGGGACGCAGGACCACGGGATAGCCGAGTTCTTCCGCTATGCTAAGTGCCTCTTCCACGGAATAAGCAACCTGAGAACGGGCCATCTCTATGCCCAGCTCGTTCATCGTGTTCTTAAATTCGATACGGTCTTCACCGCGTTCTATCGCATCTACCTGAACACCTATGACTTTAACATTGTATTTGTCCAATATTCCGGCCTTATTCAGTTCGGCACACAGGTTTAATCCTGACTGACCGCCCAGATTAGGGAGAAGCGCATCGGGACGTTCCTTGGCTATGATCTGTTCAAGTCTGTGAACATTGAGCGGTTCGATATACGTAACATCCGCAGTCTCCGGATCAGTCATGATCGTGGCCGGATTTGAGTTGACCAGCACTATCTCATATCCGAGCTTCCTAAGTGCTTTACATGCCTGTGTTCCCGAATAGTCGAATTCGCAGGCCTGGCCGATCACGATAGGACCGGAACCGATGATCAGTACCTTGTTGATGTCTGTTCTTTTTGGCATAATCTTCTCTCCCCTGTATATAAAAAATTACATAAACACCCAAAAATCCTTATATATAATACCTTAAGTCGCGTCCGATATCAACTATATATAGTATGTTATTTTATAAATATATACTATATGTAGTTAACATAACCACGTTACTCCTCAAACATGCGATAGAGATACGCCTTCCCTGTCTTTCCGATGCGGGCTACTATCCCCATCTCATAGAGGAGCAGAAGTGTTTCACGGGCATAATCTATATGAATGCGGGCACACTGCGCGAGATCACGCGCGGTAAACTCATCCGGCAGATCTACCGGAAGAAGCTGAGCATAATCGCGGACATTGTCCAGGATCACTTCATCATAGAGTTCGAGCGGAACACGATCATAGCGGTGAGACCCCACCTTGGGATTGTTCTTTCTCCTCTTCCCGTCAAGAAGCCTGTACTCCTCGATATCGATAAGAGGAACACGGATGTGAAGATTGGGATCTTTGAGAAACGATCTGATCTTAAAGAATTCCGGAAGCGCATGATATACGCTTCCGGTTATATTTGATTTCCTCCGGCCGGATGTCTCGCCGGTCTCAGGGTCTACCCATATCAGCCATTTATAATGCGGAAAAGGATAGATAAGATATACCTGATACTCCGGCAGAAAAGCTGACAGTTTATCCCTCATATGGCCGAAATTGCCGTTCTGGATCTCGATGATCTCTTCGCCGGTATAGATATCGGCTATATAGCTGCCGATAGGAACTTCATGGAAATCCTCATCAGGCAGATAATACTGCTTCATCACGGCATGAACTGTCTTTTCAGCAAGGGTTCCGAAGCCCTGTGGATCGTGAGATCCCGTAAGGACCTTGACACGGGCTTCCTCAAATCTTCTGCGGTCTGCCGTATCACTGATCATCAATCAAGCTCCAGCATGGGAGTCCAGTATTCGTGATCGTAAATATCGGTAAATCTGTATGTGACGACTAAAGAAGAATCATCGAGCGTCAGATCGCTCACCGTGAGATCTTCGCCTACGGTGATCTCTTCACCGAACAGATACGAATCGTCAAACTTAAGATCATATGTGTAATAATCGCAAACGAACTGGATCTTATCGCCTACATTTAATCCGATCGAGCTCTTGGCAACGGTCTGTACCGGATCGGTGTCATCATGATCGTAATCGGGGATCGCACCTGCCACGTATCCGTTGGGATTCTCATCGTCAAATACTATGAGAAGCTTGGATCTGACACCGTTAAGCAGTATGGGCGCATATCCGGTAATGGTGTAGCTGTCGCCGTTCTCCTCTGTATCAAGATGATAATAAGGCATTATCTGTCCGTTAAGTCCGAGCCATGCACCGGACATGTCGGCGATCATGTCGTCTCCGTCAAATTCATATACGTTATCAAGTCCCAGATCTATATATCCTGCACCGTCATCGAGGAATACGTTAAGATCAAGGCCCTCGATAAGATCCCATTGATCGCTTGTCAAGCTGATGCGTGCTTCGCCGCCTGCGCCTTCTTTCCATTTAAGGGCGGAGGCATCAAACATGTTAAGAGCGATATACTCAGCCGCATAATCATCGGAAAAGCTCTTTTCGTCATAATATCCGGTATTGCTGCGATCAAGATCGGCATCTCCGGGCACGCTCCTTGCTGACAGGAACGAACCGAGAAGTGCTCCGATCATATCAGAAGAGCCGCCTCCGTATGAATAGCCCGATGAACCGGATCCTGCCAGAGTCGAGAACAGATCGTATCCGCTTCCGGCTGCGACATTACCTGCGGTCTGCATGGATGCGGCATCATTGATACATGTGATGTAGCTCTTGTCCATTCCGATCTTATCAAAGGTCGATGTAGCCTGTCTCACTAGTCTCCTCTGATGGCAGGGGAAGTACATAGCCAGGCCGTTCGCATGATTTATGTTGGATGAAGAACGGGAATATTTGACGGAAGCTCTGGCTGCATCTGCCAGTTCTCGTCCTTCCGCACTATTGATCCTCGTAGCCAGATCAATAAGGTCAACCTGGTCTATTCCGCTCTGCTGGCCGAATTCCTTGGATGCCTGCCTTGCATCCGCAACTTTTCTGTACTCATCATTCGAGATCATGTCGGAAACCGATGTTGAGAACGCAGCAAGTTTGGCCGGAACGGTATTGGAAAACTCAGCCAGGTCCACGATCGACAGAGTTGTCTTCTGTCCTCGTGCCTGTTGAGAGCATGCATAAGTAAAGTCATCTATGATGTTCTTTCCGACTTCGATAGTAGGCATGGAAGGATCCTGCGCCAGCTTGGTAACCCAGTTGGTGTAATACCAGCCTATACCGGGCTCTGTCTCCTCGGAAGCTATCATGTAATCGGCATGTCGGTTGAGCATGATGGCATTCTCGGCAGTAGCCATGAGACACGCATCGAATCCGATGAAGTCAAAATCTACTCCGCCGTCATTAAGAGCCTTATCTATCTCGGAAAGATCCATCGTATCGCCGTCGCGCATCTTCTCATCATAGCCGTAACCGGATACGCTTCCTCCGCCGTGATCCCAGAAGATCAGTTCATTACGGTTGGCAGGGAAATTCTTTGCACAGTAACGGATGAATGCCGACAACGTGGAAGGATCTGTCATCGGCTTGTTGCCGTCATCATCAACGAGTCTCTTCATTCCTCCGTTTGAGATCAGATAGATCTGGTTGGCTTTATTGCTGATGCCAGATGTCTTCCATGCCCGGCATCCGCCTGTATATACGATGATATTGATATTATCAGAGAGTCTGGCCTTGGCCATTTCGGCAAGGTCATTCGAAGCCATACCGTTCTTGGACTCAAGGTCGGTACCGCACAGATATACCATGATCGTGACCATATCGCTGCCGTCGCCCTTGATCACGGTACGCTTATCTCTTGCGCCGGACGATACGGATGTATCAAGCTGCGAACCGTTCGATGAGACGTTTGCGGCAGGAGCAACCATCTCGGGCTCCGTCGTATAAACAGAATCCGTATATATGCCCATGTCACCGTACGATCCGGTAACAAGCGATGATATGAGCGAAGATGCTGATGAAGATCCGGATGAAGATACGTTACTTCCGCCCATCAGGTCAGTTAAACTGGTCGTATCCTGAGTCTGCTGCGTCGAAGTATAACTTGAATCATCATAATATGACGAATCATCTGATCCGCCTCTTCCGAATGCAAGATACAATATAACAATGACCACCAGGATTCCGAGACCGCCTCCTCCTCTCTTGACAGCCCTGCTAGGGCCTGAGCTGGGCGGCCGGTTATTGGAATAAGAAGGTCCGGATCCTGCCGGATGACTCGCAGGATGAGATCCTCCGGGATGAGTTCCGGAATTACCTACGGGTCCGCTTCCTAATCCGCTTCCTTTCTTATATGCTCCGGAACCGCTGCCGGTGACGTTTCTCTGTCTTCCTCTGGGTTTGTTATCAGGCATTGTTTACTTCCTCCGAGAAATTTCGTATTCCCTGTCCTAACATGGACTCATGAGCCACGCTTATCTGGCGGGCTTCTTCAGCACTTTCCAGGAAAATATCCACGATCTGCGGATCAAACTGGGTACCCGCGCCTTCCCTGATGATATCCACGGCCTTCTCAAACGTGAAGGGCTCTTTGTAACTCCGCTTGGATACGAGGGCGTCGAATACATCCGCAACAGCCATCACCCTGGCTGATAAAGGAATGTCTTCGCCGGCTTTTCCCTGGGGATAACCGGATCCGTCCCATCTTTCATGATGATAGGTCGCAAGGTTCTTGGCTTCTTTCAGGTAGCCGCTATCCGATACGAGTGACATCGCACTGGCTATGATCTGGTTACCTGCCGTAGTGTGGCTCTTCATTATCGTGAACTCTTCTTCCGAAAGTCTGCCGGGTTTGTTTAAGATCACATCGGATACCATGATCTTTCCGACATCATGAAGAGGCGCCGAGTTTATGACATCAGCGATATATTCGTCTGTAAGCTTATCCGCATAGAGTCCCTTTTCTTTCATCTTTTCCATGATGAGGCGTACATACGCGGCTGTCTTGCGTACATGGTCGCCGGTGTTCTTGTCCCGGCTCTCGACTAAGTCTGCGAGAACATAGATCAGGCCGTTCTGCATATGTGCGATCTCTTCGCCTTTAGCTTCAACGTCCTCTATGTATCCTACCGTTTCGGCTATGGTCTTGGATAACGATTCATACAGATTCTCTATCTCGTCACCAGTGGATATGGCCAGATGCTGGAGCCTGTCCACGCTGATCTCTCTGGCTTCCTCACTGTCATATGCAAATTTTCTGGCAGACATAGTCATGGCCGAAATAGGATAGATCAGATGATAATCCACAAGCCATATGCACAGCGACAATATGAATATATAGAAGCCCATAAAGAGCGAAAATACCTTGGTCATGTAGTTCAAGCTCGCAAGCTTGATCTCCTCGACCCTGATATCCGCTGCGGCATAGCATACACATTCGCCGGCTGAGTTAAT
Source organism: Lachnospiraceae bacterium (assembly GCA_017620155.1). Lineage (GTDB taxonomy): Bacteria > Bacillota > Clostridia > Lachnospirales > Lachnospiraceae > XBB2008. The sequence continues at coordinate 41,181 of JAFZQY010000069.1, forward strand.
GATGGGCTCAAACACGGTCAGGAGCTTTCCGTACATCGTATCGTCCATCAGAGGTTCGATCTCGCGGCCGTCCAAAAAATCATCCTTATACGGCAACAGATAGTTTTCTATATCTATGACATCTCCCGGATCCTGAGCCTTGACTTCGGGCGTATCCAGATCGAATACGACATGTACTCCGTCATCCATGAACTTATATACATATATGAACTCTATATCGGGATTGCCCTCGCGAATGCTCTCAAGCCTGCCCTCGACCATCCTGTATGCGGGCGCCGAGCGTTCCATCTCCATATACTCGTCTATCCTCTCGGGATCGATCAGATCAGCAGCGAGCTTGGCGGCGCTACGGCAAGTGTAAATGTACTGGTTGGTAGCAAAGTTCTGATAAAGGATATAACTGATGATGGTCGTCACAACTGCTACGCAGAACATGATGACCGAGATGATGGTTATGATCTTGCCTCTTAAGGAAAAAGATCTTGTCGCATATTTTCTTGCTTTAAGCCTCGCTTCTTCGGACAGGGGTGCCTGCCTCCAGCCTGTGAGCCAGAGTCCCGGCTTAAGTCTGTCTGGTATGAGTTTTATGATGATATATACAATGATGACAGTGATAGCTTTGTCGATCAGGTCTATCACTATATCAGAAGTCATCTGTGCCCAGAACACATTGAATATGCCTTTATCCAGGAGCGTTCTTGCAAAAGGAGCGGATATACCCTCTCCCATGCCGTATCCGTAGAGCAGATATGTGAGGATGGACCCAAGTACGCCACCGATAAAAGCAAAAACAGGTATAGTAAGAAGTGCCTTTCCGAACTTCTTAAAATACCCTTTTGTTCCCAGATATGATCCCATGGCAGCTATCATGGTGGAAAGCACCACGTAATAGGCATTGCCGGGATTACCCTGCATATTGATGATGTTGTTTAAATAACCCACGAATATGCCGGGAAGATATCCGCCCAGAACGGCAGCAAGAAGTGTACCGACATTATCGAGATAAAGCGGTATGCCAAAATACGATGCCGTTCTCGGAAGCACGAAATTGATGATCACGGCACCGGCAAAAAAAGCCAGTTGGAATAAGAAGTATTTATGTGATTTATTATCAATCTCTTTTTCGTTCATAAATATATCTGTCATCTTCTGGGGCCGAACCTGGTCAGTTCCTTTTCTGTCTTCCGCCTGATCTCTTCACGGTATTCTTCTCTGACCAGATAATAGATATACGAGTCGAGGACCATATCCTGAGGCAGTCCGCGGCCGACCAGTTTAAAGTTATTATAACCCCATTTATCGGCATACGCACCCACATCATCAGCCGATATGAACGCAGGTCTCTTCATGCATTCCGAAAAAGCGGGTTTCTTCGACTTATTCGGGCAGTCATACGGCGCGCCCTTTTCAAACCGAAGCTGCATGAGGGACTCGTCCCTGTAGTGATCCTTACGTCTTGGGCAGTTCGGGAAACATATCTCATCAGCAAGTATCTCGATCCTGTCAGCGAAAGGAGCAAGCTCATCAAGAACCTTTTCATCATGATTTAAGTCATAATCAAGGACCACAAGATAGTAGTCCTTTTCCAGTTCGGTTTTTACATCCTCAAGTCTTGTAAGTCTCTTGGTCGTGGATGATATGTACTTAAAATCCGGATAGGTCTTACGCAGGTACTCCTCAAGAACGGGAGTGTTTACAAGTACCTGGTTCTTTCCGTTATTTGCCGTCTCCATTATGAGATTGCAATATGTGTCGTTTAAATGTTTCTCTTCTATGAGAGAATTCGTCCATGTGAAGCGAACGGGAACGCCAAGATCATTGTATGTCTTAATGATCTTGGTCATGTCGCCGTGACTCATGATGCCGAATACAGCCCTTCCGCCGTTCCAGATAGCCCCGGGAAACGTGCCATACACACATCCCGGTCTGTATCCGTCCCGAAACTTGTCGGGGTATTCGTTCATCATATGTATGATCACCTGGTTTAAGTAAAAGAAAACCGAAAAACCGGGTAAATGCCAGTAAATGTTTTTACTCAACAGTCTTTGCTCCCTCTGAAGTAAAGTGCATCTCTACAGGCTTTCCTTCGGTATAAGGTGCCCAGTAAGGCATATCCGTGCCATCTGCATCCTTACCGTTGGGGTCGCCGGTCTTGATGAAGTTGGCAAAGTAATTGCACATCTGTCTTGCAAGATCGTAATGATATCCCTTATAAGGTCTCCAGCACTTTCCTACGGATTCAAAGAAGAACCAGAGGTCACAGGAATGGAAGCATCCGGGATTATCCCAACCGGGGATATCGGGCATGAAATTATAATAGTACATGGGCCATTCCACGCCGCTTGCCTGCGCGGCTGCATATGCGCTCTTAACAGATCTCTCGACAGAATTAATACCATTAAATACGAATTCATCATTCGTACATCCGCTGATGATCGGGATGGGCGCAGACTTGCCCTCTTTAAACTTACTGAGGCCGTACTGCTTTACTATCGTACCGTCTACTATCGGGAAAAACCGAGGGTGTTCTTTTGCATATTCCGCATATTTATCCCTGATCTCAAAAGCATCCAGCGCTCTGGCTTCTTCAAGCGACCCTACTCCGAGATAATCAAAGAAGGCCTTTCCTCTCTCCTCCGCAATTTTAAGATCGTGAGGATTAAAGATATCCTGATCGGGATTCGCCAGCTCGATCATGCCGCTTAATACAACTGCGCGTTTGATGATGTCGAAATTTTCTTCGCAGGCTATCTGAGCCATGACGCTTCCGCCGCCTGCTGACTGTCCGGCTATCGTGATCTGATCGGGATCTCCGCCGAAATTGGCGATATTTCTCTTGACCCACCTAAGTCCTGCCTGCTGGTCGAGAAGTCCGAAGTTGCCGGGATAGTCGGGAGCCTCGGCCGTGATTTCAGGATGAGAAAGGAAACCGATAGCGCCGAGTCTGTAATTCACGCTTACAACTACAACACCTCTTCTGGCAAGCCTCTCGCCGTCAAACTCCATCTCGGCCGTATATCCCCACTGGAATCCGCCGCCGAATATCCATAAGAGTACGGGGAGTTTCTCATCTGCTGCATTGGCTGGAGTCCAAACATTCAGATACAGACAGTCCTCACTCATCGGAATGTCCTTATCTACGTGAAACTCACGCATATACAGGTCTTCTTCCCACTTGCCCACTCCGGGCTGGTCCTGAACAGAGATGGGGCCGAATGTGTAACACTCTCTGACGCCGTCCCAATCTTCTGCAGGCTGGGGAGCTCTCCATCTGTTTTTGCCTACCGGAGGAGCTGCAAAAGGTATGCCTCTGTATATCGTTACTCTGGGATCCGCTCCGGGAATCCCTTTTACTTTTCCGTTTTCTGTTTTGGTTTCTCTGAGCATTAATGTAACCTCCGCTTATTTGACTGATCAGCTTACCACAGTATCCTCTTTGCGGATTCTTCATCTGCAAATGGTCCGGGGATCGTCTTTACGCCTCTGTGCTCGCCGTTATAATCGCTGTCGAATATGATTGCGCTTCCGTCGGGATTCTCGAATCTCTGCTCGGGCTCGAATGCCTTTCCGAGGATGTCGCTGGTTATGATACCGGTAGTGAAGTCACCGAGATGAGAATAAACATTGGTCTTAACTGTATAGTTTCCGTCCTTCTCAACGACCTCTGCTTTAATCTTATGCTTTTTATCCTTCAGATTGGATTTTTCATGCTTGCAGACATTCGCACCGTTGAAGTACGCATTGCCTTCAACCCATACGGGAAGATGTCCGAAGTGTGCCTCCGCAAGGCCGCCCATGTCGGGATTACCCTCTTTATCGAATGGTTTGAACCACTCCTCATATGTCGGGAATATGTCAAAGCATGCAGTACCGGCAAGCGTATAATCCGCATCTGCGGGAGTCTTTTTCTTATCTTCAGCAGGATATGTCTGAATGAAGATGTTGTTGTAGATACGGTCATCACCGTGAAGTATGGTCATGAAGCCCGCAACCTCGGTCCTGTGCCTGATATGATAAGGTGTATATCTGGGCTCACGCTGTCCGTTCACGATGCTGTCGACACCGCTGTTTATAAGGCCGAAGCCACCGAGAACAAGGTTGTGAACCGCTGCAATACCTTCACTGGGTATCGTGATGGACTGCTTGGACATCAGCAGATTGTTATCGATCAAAGTCGGTCCGTGTCCCACCTCAATGAATACATCTGAATTGAACATCGCTCCGGGACCGCCTTCTATTCCTTCAGGCCGCATGTTGTCATGCATCAGATTCTGAGTGATCCTGGCTCCCTGAGCTTCCCAGTCAAGCCATACGCCGATTATGCAGTTGTGAATATGATTCCTGCGGATGGTCACATCGATGCCCGCATGAAGCTTGATGCCGGCAGTCTCCGCGCCGCCGAGCTGTGAGGAATTGCAGATATGATGGATATGGCAGTCCTCGATTATCGAGAATACACCGCCCATGCGTCCTACGATACCGGTCTGCTCACAGTGGTGAACATGGCATCTCCTGACGATATGAGAACCCACTCGCTCTTTGAGCCATCCGTGATACTGGCCGCGGCATACAGCATCGCGCTCCATCTGTGTCGGACTCTTTACGCGTCTTCTGAAAAAGTACATGTCATTCTCGGGGTCAAGATATTTGCCCAGAGAGATACCGCAGCATCTGCTTCCCCAGATCTCACAGTCCTCAATGATCCATCCCTTGGACCAGTGGGGACCGATCATGCCGTCCTGATATGCTGCGGGAGGCGCCCATGTCGTGGCTGCCTTATTGATCTCAAAGCCGCTTACGGTGATATAACCCACGCCGATCTTATCGGGCATGAAACAGTTACGCCTTACGCTGATCTCAACATGCTCTTTATTGGGATCTTTTCCGCGGAAATTGGCATATATAACAGTCTCGTTTCCGTCCTGCTCGGTATACCATTTATATTTTGATTCTTCCGCATTCCAGGCGAACTTGTCCGCCTTGGCTTTAAGACACTCATCGAGAGTGGCAGTCTCATACATCATGAGCCTGTCTAAGAAAACAGCGCCCGTATGTCTTACTATAGGTGCGAAATACCAGTCGCCGTTAACAACAGTAGTATAGGGATTGTACGATCCGAACACGCCGTTATCGATGCGGACTACCCAGGTATCTCCCTTATATTTAGTCCAGTCCGTGATCACCTCGCCGCCTGTGATGACTGCTCCGAGCGGCTCTGATGATCTGTATGTTATACGCGCATCGGGTTCGCCTGCATTCTTGGGATTTACATACTCACGGTACACGCCCGGAGCTACGATGACTTCATCGCCGGGCTGAGCCACCTGCGCAGCATCATTGATCTTCTTGAACGGTGAATCCTTACCCCCGTTACCGTCCTTCGGTGCATTGACATCTACATACCATACTTTGCCTTTTGCCATACTTTAAATACCCCCTTGTTCTGAAAACCTATTTAAAAGGATTTACAAAAGTTGCCGGTTTGGGCTTGGCGACATTGATAACGTGCATTTCCTCCAGGTTACGCAGAAGCAGTAGTCTCGCCTCACCCACGCATTCGGGTTTCAACATGAAGTAACAGTAAGTTTCTATCAAAGAGAACAGGTTTGCTGTCCTTCCCTCGATCTTGAAATTGTTATATCCCCTCGGCAGATATTCCTGCTCGATCATCTCGGGACTTATGAAAGTCGGATAATCCCTGATCGTGAAAAGACAGTTCTTGTCTCCGTATTCGCAGCCCCAGGGAATGATCGGGATCTGTTTATCCGGAGGAGCCTGACGGTTTTTCATGATGATGCGCTGGTTCTTTCCGACCAGCTCATAGTGCCCGCCTCTTCTCTTGCACTCGGGCGTACAGAGGCAGTTAACGAGAACCTCTATCTTCTCCCTGTGTTTAAGTCCGTCAAGGATATCCCATTTGTTGTTGAAATTATAGTCAAGAACGACATATTTATAGTCTTTTTCGATCTCCCTGTTCAGGGTCTCGACATCGCGTATCTCCTTGCAGGTCGATGAGTCTATCGCATAGGAAGGATAGTTTTTGCGTACATACTCTTCAAGGATCGGAGAAAAGACCAGAACCTCATTCTTGCCGTTATCTCCGGCTTTAAGGCAGAAATTGCAGAACTCATCATCAAGATCCGCCTCTGTGATCAGAGGATTGGTAAATGTATATCTTATAGGGATGTTCTTCGCATTGATGTTCTTGATGACATTCATGACGAACGCGGCATCGCACTGATCTTCTTTAGGGCACAGTCTACCGCCGTTCCATAATGATAACGGGAAGCATCCGAAGAAGGATGCTATCTCGATGCCGTCGCGGAAATACTCAGGATGAGTCTCAAGAAGGCTTATCCAGAACATGTTAAGAGGATAGTTATATCGAAGTCCGGGCAGATGATATCTGATCTTCTGTTCAGCCATTATTTAGCCTCCTTCACGGGAGTCAGACGCTTGTATGAGAAGGATTTAAACAGGGCTTTCACTTTCTCCTCGCGCTCCTCTACATCTTCGGCATATACGCCTATGGTGCAGCCTACGAAACCGCCTGCAACTTCCGTTGAAAGCGAGCTCACATCCAGATCTGTTACAAGGGGCTCAAGAGCATCCTCTTTGATCATGAAGCAGGATGCCTTGGTACCAAGCACTCTGATCATAAGCGTCACAAGACTTGCGGGATTAAGAAGCGTGGCAAGTTTTTCGTCATTTCCGCCGCGTCTTAAGATCACATTTCCGTTGCAGCCGGAGTATTCGAATCCGAGCTGGTAGTCTTCGCACTGGAACAGGCACAGGCCTGCTCTCGCACCATTATACAGATCATCGCCCTTTAAGGTGACCGCAGCCTCAAACGCATGGCTATCCTGACGGATACAGATATATGAAGGCGATCCTTTTCCGGATAAGAGATCTGTATCGCATGTAAGATACAGTCCTTCGCCCTCCCTGAATTCATATGCGTCATCCTTGGGATTCCTGAGCATCATGAACTCGTGAGAAAGTCCGTCCATATGAGTAAAGTCATAGAGTTTATCAACCGCAGGAAGCAGATTCTGTCTGCACTCGGGCTTATACTCGGGCAGATCGATCACGAGCTCTGAAGAAAGGATCCCGAGGCCGGGATTAACAACGGGCCAGTCGTTTTCCCAGATGACTCTTGCAAGAAATGTCTCGCGGCCCATTGTCGTATAAGGACCTACGGGTCTTACCGCCAGCATGACCATGTACCAGTCACCGTTCACAGTCTGCACCAGATCCGCATGTCCGACATACTTGATGGGATATCTCTGCCCCAGGTGTCTGTGCGTGAATATCGGATTGCACCAGTTGTTCTCATAAGGGCCGAATACTTCTTTGGATCTGGCTACACTTACTGCGTGCTCAGGGCCCGTTCCGCCTTCGGCATGAATTATGTAATAGTAATCGCCTATCTTATACAGATGGGGGCCTTCGGGCCAGTGAACTCCTTTTAATGCTCCGTTCCATACATCTTTTCTCTCACCGATAAGCTTGAACTCCACGGTATCAAGTTCCTGGATATAGATGTAGTAATCTCCGTTGTACTGGCATCCTTCGGGATTGGGATGGGTTCCGATATAGTAGCATCTTCCGTCATCATCAAAGAAAAGACTGGGATCTATTCCGTCCGCTCCCTCAAGATAATGAGGTTCGCTGTAAGGGCCTTCAGGCCTGTCGGAGGTTACGACGAAATTGCCGCCGTAGGTGACGTTCGTACAGATCACATAGTATGTGCCGTCATGGTATCTCATCGTAGGGGCAAAAAGTCCCTGTGAAACACCGGCATTCGTAAGGGGGAGCTGTGAATTACGCGTCAGTACGTTTCCGATCTGCTCCCAGTGAGCCAGATCACGGCTGTGCATGATCGGAAGTCCGGGAAAATATGCAAAAGAGGAATTAACGATATAGAAGTCTTCTCCGACTGCGCAGATCGAAGGATCGGGATAGAATCCGGGAAGAATCGGGTTGGGGGCGTTAACGGACATACTTTTCTCCTATCATAAGAATCAGGGTTTACTTATTACTATCTGATCGTCTTTATAGGCGATCTTAACTTTATTATCTTCAAGTCGCATCTCGTCAATGAGTTCCTTGGGGATCTGCAGACGATTGGCTTTATCGAGAACCACAAATTCGTCCTGTGTATCTTCGGCTCTCCAATCGATATTGCTCTCGCGTACGCGGTCAACGAACTGTTCCTTAAGTACACGCTCTGAACTTATCTTGCCGTCACGGATCGCCACGACTCTCTTAACCTTTTTGGACAGAGCCATGTCATGCGTAACTATGAGAATGGTCTGACCGCCTTTGTTGAGTTCTGAAAAGATCCCGAATATATAATCCGCAGTGGCACTGTCAACAGAGCCTGTAGGCTCATCCGCCAAGAGCAGTTTCGGAGAATTGGCCAATGCTATCGCAATGGCGATACGCTGCTGTTCACCACCGGAGAGCATGTTCATCTTACTGTGCTTCTTGGAACTTAATCCGACCATTTCAAGCAGTTCCAGAGCCTTATCCTTCTTATGCTTAAGGCTCGAGAGATTCATGGGCAGCATGATATTCTCGATAGCTGTAAGATAAGGCAGCATGTTACGGCCGTTGTTCTGCCATACGAATCCTACGGTATCTCTCTTATACAGCACTAGTTCTTTTTCACTCATGGCAAAAAGATTATTTCCGTCCACGTAGAGTTTGCCGGCACTGGGTCTGTCAAGTCCGCCGATCATGTTAAGGAAAGTCGACTTACCCGAACCGCTGTTACCGATAAGAGCTGTCAGTTCGCCCCTGTTTACAGTAAGATCCAGTCCCTGAAGCGCGAGGACCTCGGTCTCTTTGGTCTTATAAATCTTGACCAGGCCGTCAGCCTGTACCATTATTTCATTTTCATTATCTGTCTGGTTTTTAATCTCCATCTTTCCGGTCCGAATCTATACGTTCTCCGCTCTCCAGTTCGATGATCATATCAGCTGCGCCCATAAGTCCGACATCATGTGTGGTCATGAGTACCGTGATACCCTCTTTGCGTGTCATCTCCTTGAATATCTCGGTAACACGCGCAGCCATGGCCGAATCAAGTTCGGCGGTAGGCTCGTCTGCGAATATTATGCTGGGTCTGTGAGCCAGAGCCCTCGCTATAGCGACACGCTGCTGCTCACCACCGGACATCTCGGCAGACATATGGTTCATTCTGTTACCCAGGCCAACCAGCTTAAGGCAGTCCTCAACACGCCTGGCGGTATCCTTATTAATCTTCATTCCTGCCATGCGCATCGAGAATTCCACATTCTGGAAAGCATTCAGACTGGGTATCAGCGATACTGACTGGAATACGAATCCCATCTTGGTACGTCTTAAGTTTTCTCTTTCTTTTTCAGAGAGATCCTTAAGGTTGGTACCCTCGATAAACACATCTCCTTCAGTCGGATCATCAAGCGAGTTGATGATGTTCATGTACGTGGTCTTGCCTGAGCCAGACCTTCCCCTTAAGATGACGAACTTACCCTCGGGTATCTCGGCATCAATTCCTTTAAGTGCCCAGAATTTGCCCGCGGGAGTATCAAAAGCCCTCTTTATTCCTTTGGTACGAATTATCACATTATCCATTATTCTTCACCGAGCTTAAGAGCCTTGGTAACATTCATCCTGAACAGCAGGAATATGAGCACCATCACGCATGTGAGCATTACTGCTGCGATGATACCGTAGAGCCTGTACAGGTCGCTCGCCCTGGTGATCAGTTTCATCGGGAGCACCTGATCGCTTGTCGCATAGGATGCCTGCAGCATGGGTACGAACATCATCGAAGTGAGTTTGCCGATCCCTATGCCTGCAAGGACTGAGAACAAGCCTGAGAAGATCTGTTCATTTATCAGCATCTTGACTATCTCATTCTTGTGGAAACCGCAGGCACGGAGTACGCCGAATATCAGCTCGCGTTCGCGTATCGACATTATCCAGTAGATCAGGTATCCGACCGCACACAGAAGTATCGTTACGGCAAATCCCATGGTCAGGACTCCGTTGGTACCCTGAAGGAGCGGATCGGTCATGGTCTTTTCCATGTCCTCTGCTTTGTTGATGTACTTGGTGACGCGGATGTTACGGTCTTCAATGAAGTCATACATCGCATCGGGTGAGGCGTCATCCTTTAACGATATCCATATCTCATAAGGCTGAACTCCGAGACATTTCTTCAGATAAGCATAATGCGTCACTATCAGATAGTTCTGCTGTGTATCGGCATTTCCATCGGGGTTGATCACCGTCACCGTGGGTGAATATGAAGGGAAGAAATCGACAAAATCTACGACCTTGCCTGTCATGGCTTTGCCGTCACCGGTATAATAACTGATCATATCTCCGACAGCCACGCCCTGCACGGTTTCAAAATTTCGCGAAAGCAGAACACCGTTTTCCACCTTTGCGAGTTCATTCAGATATTCATGATAGGCGGATGCATTAAGATCCCTCTCCATGTGGGTTATGCCGCCGAATTCCTTGGTATGGATGCCCAGGATCGTAGTCATCGTACGGTCGTTCTTGCCCTGTTTTACATATGCTTTTTCATCATAGTAGACTTTGGTATAGCTCTCTGCGAAATCCATAGTCATATATTTGGAGACATCAGGCTCCACATATATGCCCGTGAGCGTTCCGTTCTGATCGGTCATCATCGGCCAGAATTCCTTGAGAACTATATCCGCTCCATCCAGATAATCTCTGTTTGAAGCGGCATTCTCCAAAATGGTCCTTGCTACGGTCGCATGGAACATGCCGAGAGATATCGTCATGATCAGGAACAGCATGATCAGCTGCATCTTACGGCCGTTCTTGATATTTTCCATAAAAGAAATATATCCGGCAGGTCCGCAGAGTTTCTTTACGATTACATAGATGAGTTTCACGATATATGGCTGGATACGCAGGAAGAAAAGCCCCATGCCCACTATGAACAGAGACGAGCTGATATAAAGAAGCGGATCGAGGCTTTTGCCTGAAAGCACAGTATCGGATATGTTCTGCAGGCTCTTTCTGAAACTGTAGAACCCGTAAAGAGATACACCGATCAGGATCACATCCAGGAAAAGGATCTCCCAGAGTCTCTTTTTGCCGACTGCTTTCTGCTGCTTTAAGTTGACTATCGATACCTTGCTGTGCTTGATCGCAGGTATGGAGATACTCAGGAGCGTGATCAGCATGGCTATCAGAACATAAAGGAAAGCCTCGGAAGTATATGTCACGTTAAGCGACTGGCTTAAATCAAATTCAAGGAAGTTCCTCGTAGAACCCAGGATCCTCGCAAACAACGCGCCCAGAGGTACTCCGATCACAGCACCCGTAATGGTCAGGAACAGTCCCTGATATATATACAGTAAAAGGATCTGACCGCGCGATGAGCCTCGGCTCTTGATGACCGAGATCTCATTTCTCTCCATCTCATACATCTGTCCCGATATCATGAGCAGGAAGGATGCCAGAAGCACAAGTACGGGGATCTGCAGGATCATAAGCGTAGTCGTGATCCTTACTCTCTTGATCTCATATTCTTCGAGTATGCTCTGGTATGCCGGGGCCTTGATAACGCTCTTATATGCGCTCTCATCACACAGATAGGCCGTGGTTTCATTTATATGCTCTATCTGGGATGCGCTGACCTGCCTATAATCAAACAGATCATAAAAATCAACCGCTATATTGTAGTTTTCGGCATTTTCACCGGTGAACATCTCCTTGAAAAGTGTCGGATTCATCATACATACATCAAACATCTGATCCGGTCTTTCCTGGAAATAGAAATCTTCTGTCCTGCTTCCGGTAAATACGCCGATGACCTTGATAGTGATCGGATCACCATCGGCAGTCTTCATCTTGTCATAAGTAAGGGATTCACCTACTATGAGGCCTTTGGATGTTAAGGTAGACTCAGGAACTATGACTTCGATGGCTCCGTTCTCATCAACGCCCGATTCTGAATAGAATTCACCGGTCACAAGCTGTGCATGTTCTTCCAGATCGGTCATCGCGGACAGAGACAGAGTCATGTCTTCCGCATCGTCTCTTTTGATCTCGCTGTCAACAACTGCCCTGAATATCGAATAGTAGCAGATGGTCTCATACTCTTCTATGCCCATCTGTTCATACATCCCGTAGGCATACTTTTCCATTTTGCCTATGGTATCCTTCTTATCCTTCTGGCAGTTGGCCGTCATATGGATGATCATGGGCCAGTTGGCTTCTTCGGCCATGAATTTCACGAATTCATCCTGAAGCATACGGTCATAAGCCGCCTTCTGATACAGAGGGAAGCTGACAGTTGTTGCTATGAGCAGGATACAGCCAAGAAGAAGGCTTAAGTTCATCCACTTTTTCTGCCACATCTTCTCGAGCATTATCCGGAGCATATCGTCATTCCCTCCTCGATATCTCCGTATGCCACCCAATAGTTGGCATTATCGGATCCGCCCGCAACAAACTTGATGAGTCTTGATGCGCCGTCTTCGTCTTTGACAATTACATAAGTATCGTTACCTGTCTTATATACATCAGTCTTGGGGATAAGGATCACATTATTCATGGTCCTCGTGCTCGCTTTGACGGTAAATCTGATCCTGTACCAGTATCCGTTGCTGTTGTCGGATCCGCCCGATCCAGTCATCGCACTCATGTCTTCCTGTGAAACCTTGACAAGCGAATAGCCCATTCTCATTGATTTGGATAAGCCATAAGGATTAAGCGATACAACGGTTCCTTCAGCCTCATATGAATTACCGTTCTGATCCTTGCATATGACCTGGGCGCTGTCGCCGTATGAGAGCACTCCGCCCTTATCCTCCACGATGATATAGCAGGAATCATCACTGGCGATCTGAAGCAGTTTTTCCTTATAGTTGATGATGGAGCCGGCTTTGATGTCACTTACATCGATGACTATGCCGGTATAGGGAGCTTTTATCTCAAAAACCCCGGAATACATGCCCAACTTCTCAAGCTGCCTGTTAAGTGATTCGATAGTCCTGTTTCGGTCGCGTATAGCGCGATCTATGGTCTCAAGCTCGTCTTTATTATATGTAGTCCTCTTCTGTTCGTTTAAGTCTGCGATCCTCTCGTTCTGACGCTGGATTTTCCGCTGGATGCGCTCTATCTCTATCGTATCCGCCACGACCTCTATCTTGGCCAGAGTCTGACCTTCGGTTATCTGTTCGAACCTGTCCACGCAGAGTTCATTCAGGTAGCAGACCCCGTTCTTAGCAGGATTGGCGATCCATTCAGAGTTAGGATAGCTTAAGTATCCGTCGACATTGAATTCGGTGCTGACAGAGCCCTTATTCAACGTAACGGACTTGGTGCCGACATCATATGGCACATCATATACGACCTTATCGCCTTCACTTAAGCCGCTTAATATCTGAATGAAGCCGCTGTCAAACTGTCCGGTGGTGACAGGAGTATATACACTGTCGCCGTCTTTATACAGATATACATACTGTCCGTTATCGTCCTTGCTGACAGCGTCCTTGGGAACGCACAGTGCATTGGCCGTAACTGATTCAACTACGACGATCACGGCGAACTGACCGAGTTTAACCTTGCCCTCGGGATCAGCCAGTTTAAATGTGGTGTAAACCTCATCCTCTTTCTGTTTAAGGCGCCTGTATTCCTCGGGCTCCATGTTCTCATATACGACTTCATACTTCTCGCCGTCGATGACAGCATAGATCTCCACGGCCTTATTAACTATTGATTTGCTGACATACTCGGTCTTGATCTCCATATTGGAGGTATCACCGACCGCTATGATATCTGTTCCGACCGGGATGATATCTCCGGCATTGACATAGTTTGCGGCTACGACTACTCCGTCTATCGATGATTCGGTACCGGATTCATTCTTCTCTTCTATCAGTCTCGCGATCCTGGTCTCATTGTACTGATATTCCAGTTCAAAGAGTTCACTCCGCTCTTTGTAAGCCTGCTCCATCTTCTCTCTGGCCATTCTGGTCTGCTTAACACGGCTTTCCAGAGGCATGGCTCCTTTGGCCCACCCTGCATAATAAGGAGAATCCTCTTCCGGAGCCGATGAGAGCATATTCTGATAATTGGAGGCTGCTTCAAACTCTTCTTTTTTGGCCTTGGCAATATCGATCACATAATCGGATACATAATCGTTGTACTCCTGAAGAAGTACGGCATTCTCATCCTCGATCTCTTCTATCGAATCATCCAGGCCTTCAACTGTTCCGTAAAACAGCATGTCTCCGGCAGATACTTCATCACCCGGAAGGGCATTGAAATTGCCGAAAGGCTGATCGGATTCATATGCATACTCATAGGTATCAGGACACACAACGCCCTGATAGGTGCTTACTACGGAAAGTTCACGAACTTCAGCGCTCACAAAACTCAAGGCGCTTCCTGCAGGCTCTATCAGTTCTATCTCATCATCTGTCAGGACATCACCATCAGCATTATCAGCCGCGGTTTCGGTGCTGTCTGCCTTAGCATCCGTATCTGAAGGCACGCCGTTGCTGTCAACTGTGGATGCGCATCCTATCAGCATACTTAAGATGAGCAGTATCGATATGCAATTGGCAAATTTTTTTCGCAGTCTCAAGCTCATCACTTATAAACCACCTTATCGCCTTCGTTAAGTCCGGAGGTCACTTCTATCAGGTCATCCCCCTCAAGTCCTGTCTCAATCCAGACAATCTGCCTGAAATCATTCTCATCAAGAACATATACATAGGGTTTTCCGTCCGCATGGTAAATGGCTCCGATAGGCAAAGCAAGCACCTGTTCATGCTTCTCAAGTACCAGTTTGATGGTACCGGTCACTCCGACGTCTATTCCTTCATTATCAGGTCCCGAGAACACCTCAAAAACCTGAGTGTCTCCCCAGGATCCCATGTCTACGGGAACCACCTCATAATCGCCGGACGCCGAGCCGTATACTATCTTCATCTCCACAGGCTCTCCTTCGTGGAAATATGAAGCATATTCAGGTTCTTTGACCTCAAAACGTCCCGAAGCATTATCCACGATGGTCATGACCACCTCATCCTTCTTGGATGTGGATCCTTCAAGACCATCCATTACCGTATATACGACACCGTCCATAGTCGAATAGATATGTCCGGAATTATATTCATTCTTAAGAGAGGCGAGTTTACGCCTGTCAAATTCAAGTTCGTCGTTTAAGTCTTCTCTTTTATATACAAAACTCTGTGTGATCGAATCCTGGTTTTTCTGATATGCAGCTACATCATCCTCGCTGATATCGGGATTGTTATACACGAAGTTGTTATATGCGCTCTGTTCATCAAACTTCTCTGCAGCATCGAGATACGAAAGCTGCAGTTCATTCTTGGATATTCTGTATTCAAGTTCATCGATCTGCTGCTGCAAGTTATCCTGAGAGAGTTCTATCAGAAGATCGCCGGCCTTGACCGAATCGCCGGGATTGACATAGACCTTGGATACCCGGCGTCCGCCGGCATCAAAAGATACTGTCTGTTCTTTCAGCTGCATGTAAGTAGCTGTCAGGGATTTCGTAAGTACCACATCTTCACGCGTGACCGCGATAAGACCATAGGCCGATTCCTGCGACTCGTTCTCGATCACGACCACATTCTCTTCTTCCTGAGCCCCGCAGCCTGCCAAAAGCATGGCAACGATCATAAGGCACACAAGACTATTCAGTTTTTTATGCGTTCTGTTTATATACTGCACTTGTAAAGATGCTCCGTCATAACAGCGGGCGGTGTAATTTTCACCGCCCGCCAGTTATCTTTGTATATTGCTATACGTTAAATCGTAAGATCTGCTTACTTATTAGCGTCATCAACATACTGCTTCCATGTATCAGCGATAGCCTCAACAACCTCGGAAACTACACAGTTAGGAACGATGTTCCATGTGAGGTCGGGTCCGATGGAGAGGTTCGGGATCATACCGTGGAATGCGATAGTACCGTGAGATGCCTCAGACATCATAGGGATGGTCTCCTCAACTGCTCTGGAATCATAGATACCGTCCATAGCTCTGGAGATAAATCCGTTGTATCCCTCATAACCTGCGGGATCATCAGTGTAGAGATTCCATGCGAATGCGATCTTCCATGCTCTGTCTTCATCATAGCAAGCGGGGATTGCTGCAGGGTTGTTATCCCATACATTGATGTAGTCTTTTCCGCTGGGTCCCTTAGGGAACATTACGAAGCCGAGCTCATCCTGCATATCTGCAAGGAAGTTGCCGGGTGTTCCAGCGTACTCCTGCTCTACCATGAAAGCAACGTTTCCGTTAAGGAACTCTTCTTTGTAGTAATCCCACTCAGCACCCTCGGGATCATGGTTGTCATACTTGGTGAACATATCAACAGTCCACTCAAGAGCCTCGGTAGTCTCAGGAGACTCAAGGTTATAGAAGTAGCCGTTAGCATCCTTGCCGATGAAGGATCCGCCGTTAGCGAATACAGCTTCCTCAGTCATAACGCCCTCGTTAAGGGTCAGGCCGTATACATCATCGGTACCGTCGTTATCGGTATCACGCTGGCACTCGCCCATGAGCTCATCAAACTTGTCCCATGTCCATGTGCCGTCTGCCTGCATGTCATAGATGCTGTCAGGATCGATACCTGCTTCCTCAAGTACTCTCTTGTTGAAGAATACACCTGTACGAGGCTCGGAAATACCTGCATACATAGCATAGATGGCATCACCCTTGCTGTACTGCTCATGCAGCTTGTTAAGCTGGAACTTCTCAGAGCTGAAATCAAGGCAATCAAGTGTAGAAAGATCATACATAAGGCCGCTTGCCATAGCTGATGTGATAGCCGGGTCAGCACGAAGAGTCCATACATAGTTGTTGTCATCTCCGCCTGATGTACAATAATCAACGAAATCCTGAGGTGTTGAACCCCAATCGGAGATTGCAACCTGTTTAATCTTGAAGTTGTAGGTCTCCTGGATCCAATCACGCCACTCCTGCTGAGCTTCCTCATAATCGTTTGCAGGCTCTGCAGGCTCTTCGGGTGACCACCAGTCACGGATTACGATCTCCATGCCGCCGAGGTCATAGGTATCGCCGTTCTCGTCGGTAAGTACTGTGTAAGCACTAACCTCCTCCTCTTCTTCCTCAGCTGTCTCTTCAACTGCTGCATCAGCAGTCTCTGTGGCAGTTTCGGTTGCAGTGTCATCGGCTGCGGGTGCTGCAGGAGTCTCTGCTGCGCCGCCACAGGCTGTAACACTCATAGCCATAGCTGCTGCAGTAGCTGCTGCTATGACCTTCTTTGCCATAGGCTTTTTCATAGTTTTCTCCTCCTTATGAAATGAATCGCGGACTATGATTCCGCATATATATAAACTGTGGTTTACAGCTTATATCAAAACTGATCCCATCACCCAATACAATATCACATTTTGATACCTGTTGACGAAATACTCTCAACAAACTGTCTCTGTGCGAACAGGTAAAGGATGATGAGAGGAAGTATGATCATCAGAGTACCCGTAGCCAGTATACAGTTGGAATATGCGATCGATATGGTAGTCTTAACGCCTGTGATCCTCTGGATATAGGCTCCGAGTGAATCTACAATCCTGGACAGCGATGTGCTCACAAGAGTGGTTCCGCTTAAGAACATCCTGGAGTAGAATCCGTCAGTCCACTGCCATACAAACGCAAACAGGAAGCATGATGTGATGATCGGCTTCGCCTCAGGAAGCATTATGGTAAAGAATGTCTTGAGCGTGCCGCATCCGTCAACATATGCCGCTTCTTCCATATCCGAAGGGATATTCCTGAAGAACTGCCTGATCATGTATATGTACAATCCGTTCTTCAATCCCATACATCCCGCACTGAGCAGATAATACGGCAGGACCGAACCTCTCAGGTTAACCGTATCACCGGTTATCAGCTTGATGATACCGAGTATATCGAAGAATCTGAAATGCAGATGCAGTGAACTCGATATCGTCTGCGGCGGGATCAATATAACAAGTATAACACAAAGGAACCAAAATTTCTTGAAAGGAAACTCAAACCGCGCAAATCCGTAGCCTACGAGCGTGCATACTCCTATCTGGAGTATAGCGATCGTAAGCGAGATAACGAAGGAATTGATGATCGCCTTCTTATAATTCATCAGTTCGGCTGCCAGTTTATAGTTATCAGTCGTAAAATGCTCGGGAATGCTGATAACTATGGGGTTATAGAGGTCAGCCTCGGTCATGAAGCTTACGGAGATCTTGTTGAGTATGGGCTGCAGGATCATAAAGCACATACCGAAGAGCAATATGAATCTCGCAAAGCTCACGGCATATTCAAGTATCCTCTTCTTGACCAGATATCCACCCGACGCGCGGTTTCTCTCCCAGAAGTTATCGAATGTCTTAACTTTTGTCTTCTTACTCATAGTAGTAAACCCCCCTGGATATGATGCCCGAGGTGATTCCTACAAAGGCAAGCACGATCAGGAAATATACCCACGACATGGCTGATGCAAGTCCGTAATTCATCTGATCGATCATGACCTTCTGGATCTTCTCGATGACTCCGTTGTCGGAACGCATACAGAAATCGATAACAGTATATATCCAGTTAACAAGGAACAGTGAACTGATCATCGGGAAGGTTATCTTCCACAGACTCTCCCACTTCGTACAGCCCTCGATCTCGGCGGCTTCATACATGCTGGATGATATGGTCTGTAATCCCGAAAGGAAGATGATGATCTGGATACCGGATGCGATAGCCACATCATATATATTATCGATGATCTCAAATACCTTTTCGAAAGCTCTGGTACCTACTCCTGCGGTTGTAAGGACCTGCTCCAGAGCATCCGTGATACTGATGTTGGATGTAGTCGTCTCGATCTGTGTGGCAAGTGTTGCCATCAACTGGTTATCCGACTCAAGGCCCAGGATAACACCCGAAGAAAGGATAACGGGCAGGAAGAATACGGCTCTGACCAGAGCTCTTCCCTTGAACTCCTGGTTAAGGATGAGTGCCACGAAGAAGGAAAAGACCATGATAGCCAGTGAATATATAACCATTCTGGAAATCTCTTCAACCAGCAGTCTGTTGTATTCAGGGTCAACCATAAATGCATGCTTGTAGTTCATCAGACCTTCCCAGATCGGGTCGATTATACCGGAACCCAGCTGCACATCACAGAAACTCATATAGAGAGACTGGAAGAAGGGTTTGACCATGAACGCCAGGAAGCCGATGATAAACGGTGATATGAACAGATATCCCGCTATCGCCTTTCTCTTCTGTAGCCCGGCCAGCTTTTTAGCATTTTTACTCATCATATTCCTCCGAACCGCCGTGTTTATCTTACAACCAGATAGTCTCTGGCAGGAACAGTCACACCATCTGCTGCATAATCTTCATATCCGTAGTTCACATAGACCCTGGTACCGTCTTCATATTCGGTGCAGGAAACCGTCTCGGTGAGTTTAACATGTGAACTCATCTCCTGATTGAATGTATGTCCGAGTTCCGAATTATATCTGTTATAGGTTTCATCTATATCCTTATGGCAGGAGTCAAATTCCGAACCGTAGTATTCCGTATAAAGTGTCTTCTGAAGGATATATGCGCTTTCCTTCATGATCGTGTAGGAAAGTCCGGCGCCGTACTCTGCCGCACAGAGGATCGCCTCCTCGGAATTACCGCAGATATTGATCGGCTTACCGGTATAATCGATATATCCGTGAAGTGCCAGCTGATAGAAAGGAATATACTCATCAAGTATCGTATACTCGCTGCCTCTTAAATCCATCTCAGTCACAACATCAACATAAGGAACTGCATAGTCGTTACCCATGTTGATCATGACCTTAGTGGAATCAAGGCCTTTGAACCTTTCCTCCTGGAGTTTGGATACAGACTCTCTCGAATGAGGATTCTTCCTGTAGAAATCACTGGACAGATCACGTCCGTCATTCTCAAATGAAGCACCAACACCGTACTTCTGAGCCTGAGCCGAGAGGTTATCAGACAGCTGGCCCGCAATATCCGTATGAAGCAGATAATACGGATCCAGATCATCTCTCTGGGCATATGTCGTACGGCTGTATTCCATGAGCTTAACACGCTCTTTGCTGATGAGCTTGGCAGCATCGGTATATGAGAAGAATCCGTCGGTGATATCCGAATCCCATGCATACTGTGTGATACCGTTAAGATACAGATTGGCGCCCATGCCGCCTATCGTATCGGCCAGCTCCTGCAGATCCTTCTTAGAGCCGAGTTTCGAATTGACATGCACTTTCTTAAGGATCTTCTGCTTTACGCCGCCGTTGCACCATCCGCTGAGTTTGACCGAAATGTTGTTCAGTCCTTCATCATGGAGAGTGGTGACCATCTCACCGGCTTCATCAAAAGTCGTGAGCTTAAGAGGTCTGGATACGGGTACACCGACAACCTGCTTAACCTTGTCCACAGCACCGACAACCTCGATAACAACAGGGGCGTTGGAATCCGTATTCATGCTTAAGTACTGACCGTACTTATCCTTGAGGTAATCTCTGTAGTCCTTGGCCATATCCACATAGTCATTGCCTGATATGAAGCTGTATCTTAAGGCAAGTGACTCATCCGGAAGAGAATCAAGATACTTATATACATCCGAATTGGCTATATCGCCGACATCATACTGCTCTCTCTGGCATATGGAGTAGATCGCATTGACGAAGTTGTAAGAATGGTTTTTACCTGCAACATCGGCCTGGATGGCTGCATATGAACGGCCGTCTTCGAGCACGCATACAAATGAGTCATCTCCGTTGGCTATGCCGTAAGCCGCATAATAGGTTCTGGTATTATGAACCACGGCTTTACGTGTAAGACACATATCCCAACCGTATACATTGGCATAATAGTTGTTCTGGGAAACCTTGCCGTTATTGAAGTTAATTATGGATCCGCCGCCCTCGGGCACCATCATATATCCTGTGTCCTCGGTACCGCCGCACCCGAAGTACGGAAGCGGAGTAAGCGTGTAGATCGGATAATCACTCTTATACTGCATATCGGAGAACGGGATCTCGACTGTCATGTCATCTCCGTCAAGCCTGTAGATCATGCTTATATCGAATATGGGCTTATCGGATGATCTCTCCGAAAGGTCAAGTTCCTTATCAGCCGTAAAGTCTTCATATGTATAACCGGCATCCTCAAATATGCCCTGTAATTTCTTACGTACGGCTTCCTTAGTATTGCTTCTTAAGATATAGAGTTTCTGATTGGCAAGTTCGGGATAATTGGCAAGAAGCTCATCTTTGTCATCCTTGGGACTGAGCTTATTGATGTCATATTTCTTGTAATACTGTGAAACAACGTTGACATCGCTGTCGTCCATTTCCGCCGTCCATTTCTTATAGGAATCCATGGTCATGACGGGGGGGATGACATATTCTTTCTCAACATTACCGATCGAATAGTCCACTCTGACGTAATCATCACCCTGTTCGATCTCATATATGCCGTTGGCGATACTCATGTCATAGCAGTTGAGCGTTGTCTCAAGACCTGTCTCAACGGCATAGGACATGATAAGAGGCGACTGAAGCTTATTCTTCTCCTCGGGCAGCGCGATCGGGTCATCGGCCGCATCCTGGGGATTGGAATACCATACCTTGCCGGACTCCTTTACTTCCACCGTAAACTGGGTGGTAAGGGGATCCATGGTGAATTTCAGATCATCGTTTTCCATGACGATGGGCTTCTCATCGCCGGCAAAAGCGCGTATCTCAACGATTTCCTCGGGCTGTTCGATATTCTGGTAGTTGATAACGAAGAATACCAATCCGAAGATTATGGCAGCAAGCACTGAAGGAAAGATCAGACTTTTTAATGTCTCTTTGATCTTATTATTGCGCTCGGTTATTAATTCCTGACTTTTCTCTCTTCTCATTTGAGCTCCTGAACAATCTTTATTTATCCACTACAGTCTGAATAAGAACTCTCTTACCAGAGATACGAAATACAAAACACCCTGCGAGATCATACTGAAGAAAATCGTGAGTATGAAAACCTGAACGAGCATCGCAAATAGCGAAGCAACGGTAAACAGCAGATTCTTGCCGGCTGAGAACTCATGTATCTGTCCCATTGCCGATACGATCAGAATCGCTGCATATATAAGCGAAATAGCACTGAGCACGCTGTAGAACTGTCCCTCTTCGACTGTTACCACATTACTCAGCAGCATCAGCGGGAACTGTATCACCGGATAAGGCAAAAGTCCGTAGCACGTAGCCATATAAACCTGTCCGAGCTTGCCCTTGCCGTCAAACAGCGTAGTAAGAGCCCAGTTACCGACAACCCACAGTCCCAGAGGGAAAAGTATGCTGGCAAGATACAGGAAGATATTGGCTTCCTCCCAATACACCTGAATGAACAGGAAGCTCGTAAACCTGAGTTTCATGAGTCTGACAACGAGTGTTGCGATCAGAATGGTATTGGCTGCAGCATAAGTACCGCGCCTTTCATGTGTCAGATCCCAGAATCCGTCAACCGGATGCGTCAGACAATAGAACGCAAACTTAAGAGACCTCCAGTATTCAGTCCATGTTTCCTTTTTGGTTAAAGATGAAACCATATCGACTCCTTTTATCAGGTGTTAAATATATCTGCCGTATCAATGTCGTGTTTGATCGACTTAAACTTGCCTATGCCCATCGGGATCAGGAACAGAGCCAGCAAAACGGTTACTATGATCGCTATATGCTCTTCAACCCATTCCTTGCGGTACTGCTTAAATGCCTTGGAGTAGTTCTCGTCATCATATTTGACCTCGAAATAATCCATGGCTTCCTTATATCTCTCCTGACGCAGATAAGACCGTCCGATGCCGATATATGCCAGATCATAGTTGCCGTTAAGCTGCATAACGCGCTCCCAGCACTCTCCGGAGGTCTTATAATCGCCTTCGTCGAACTTATCTATCGCTTCATATACAAGAGAACCGAATTCAGTAGGTACGAATACGGTGATGGCGCAATCAAGCGTATCTAAGACGTACAGATCATGCTGGTAATGCTCTATCGCAACGGGACGTCTGAAGAAGCCGTCCATGTTTCCGTTTCCGCCGAAGGCAAAGACCATGTGTCCCTGATCATCATATCCGAAGCACCTGCCTCTGTTTCTGTCCAGGCATACATAGATATCATTATCAAATACGGTAACATCGGAGAAATACGAAGGGCCTTCATATCCGCCGCCGCTTCCCATATGGATGTCGCCGTAGATACCCCACTCTCCGTTTCTGACCAGAATATCGTTACCCATAAGATTTATCTTACGGATGGCGTCGGCCTTATCGGATCTTAAGTCTTCTCTGGTCACGGCACCTGTAACCGCATATATGAATCCCTCGTAATCCATGTAGATGTTGTCATACTCGGTCGGAACAAAGTTCTCCATCTGCGCACGCTGAGCCTGCGTTGCAAACTTCTTCCATACATAATCCAGGAAATCGTATGTAACCTTGGTCGCTCCGATGAATCCCGAGAATGTTCCGTCAGGTTCGTATTTGATAAGACCCTTGTTGATACCTGTGGCTATGCAGTATACACGCTCAGCAGTATCAATGGCTATCTTATTGGGCTGGAACGTGATGCTGGGATCAAGCGTGTTATCAACCGGCTTATCGTATTTAAGGAGCAGGTTGAAATCGGGGTCGAGCTTGAGGATCCTGCCGTTACCGCGGTCTGCGATAAAGAAATCGCCCTCCTCCGAAACAGCTATATCCGAAGGAGCATTAAACGTGGAGTTGGCATCACCCTTAAAGCTGTCGATGATACGTACTACATCAAACTTCTCACTTGATACTCTCTTAAGTTCAATGATGCGGTTGTTGCCCGTATCGCATACATAGAGCAGATCTCCGTACACAAACAGGCCCTCGGGGCTCTTCATCTTGACATCAAGGCCGAGTTCCGATGAAGTGAACACCTTGCTGACCGTATAGAAGTCGGGGGAATCCTGAACATCACCCCAATAGTCCAGATTATATGTATAACTGATATCTCCGGTCGACGGATCGGCAAGAGCTGTCATCGGTGCGATATTCACCGCAATGATCAGACCCATTATCGCTATGCTGATATATCGTATAAGTTTCTTCATACTGTCTGCCCCTTAATCTTTGAGACCCGAGCTGGCCATCGTCTCAAGTATCTGGCTCTCGGAGAATATGAATATGATGATGGGAACTATCATTACAACAACCAGTACGGCAGCGCCCTGTCCTGTTCTGGCGATACCGCCGCCCTGTATCTGCTGAAGGGCATAAACAAGCGTCTTACGCTCTTCTGAATAGATATATGTAGATGCCTTGTTGTTCCACAGAGCCTGAACCGAGAAGATGATCAGCGTCATCCAGGCAGGCTTGACATTGGGCATTACTATGCCGGCGAAAACCTTCCACTCATTGGCGCCGTCGATGTGAGCGGCTTCTATGAGCGAAGTGGGAAGTCCTTCCATGAACTGCTTCATAAGGAACAGGCCCATGGGCGACGCAAAAGCGGGAATGATGATGGCCCAATATGTATCGATCCATCCCAGTTTGTTCAGGATCAGATAGTTGGGGATCTGTGTAACATAACCGGTAAACATCATCGCTACGGTAACTATCTTGAAGAACAACTGATTGCCGGGGAATTCATACTTGGCCAGTACAAACGCGCCCATGGAAGCGATGATCAGGTGTCCTGCGGTACCAACAAACGTGATGAATACCGTGTTAAACAGGTATCTGGAGAAAGAAACCCATGACTTACCCATCGTTACGAACAGATCCGAGAAGTTATCCAGCGTCGGATGCTGTGCGAAAACGCGCGGAGGGAACTTAAAGAGCTCATCAAGAGGCTTCAGCGCACTGCTGACCGCATATACAATGGGGAAAACCATGACCAGCGCAACCAGTAACAGGAAAAGATACAGTGCGATATCTCCCGCTATGGAGCGGTTCGGTTTTCTTTTCTTTATAAGAGGCTTTCTGTAAGGCTTTTCGGCAATCTCTTTTTTCTTTCTGCTCATATCAGGTTCCTACTCTCCTCAAAAGACTCTGGATAGCTTTGTTACACAAGATCATCATCAGGAACAGGATCGTAGCTATCGCACACGCATAACCCATCTCGAATCTGGAGAAACCGTAGTCGAAAAGGTGGGTAACTATGGTTCTGGCAGCGTAGTCGGTACTGGGGTATCCGCAAAGGGCCATCGTGACATCGCAGACGCCGAATGCCTGAGTGATACTCATAACGGCACCGAACATCAGCATGGGCTTCATGTTGGGTAGTGTGATATACCAGAGTTCCTGCCAGCGGTTCTTGACTCCGTCCATATATCCTGCTTCAAACTGGGATCTGTCAACACCCTGAAGACCGGCAACGAATGAAAGGAATCCGGTACCGAGACTCATCCACAGGATGACCAGCATACATATCGGAAGCATGAACTTGGGATCTATCAACCAGAGCTTGGGCGTATCTATGATACCCATGTTCATGAGGGCTGCATTCACGTAACCGTAAGCATCACCTCTGAAGAATACCGAGAAAATGACATAGCAGTTGCCGGCAATGGAGGGAGCATAGAATACAATGACGGCTACGGAACGGACCCATCTGGGAAGTTCATTGATCAGCCATGCAAAAAGAAATGACATGATATAGCCGAGAGGTCCCGTGATGATGGCTATCATGAACGTATTCTTCACACCCAGAAGGAAGATATCATCCTCCAGGATCAGGCTTATATAGTTCTGAAGGCCGATGAACCTGGGAGCTTCCAGTATGTTGTAGTATGTGAAACTGTAATAGATCGATGCTACAACAGGGAATACGAAGAACATCGTGAACAGTATCGCATAGGGAGCCAGGAACAGATAACACATCTTTCTGCTCTTCGCCTTTCTCCATGCTATTCCTGCTTCATGCCTGCGCAGCGTGAAATACTTCTGAATGTACTCTTTCATCCTATACTCCTGATCATTCTAAGGGCATTCCGAACTCTTTACGTTTCTTCTCTATCTCTTCGTCGATCTTGATAGAGTAGTCTATGATCGTCTCACGCGAATCCGTTTTCTCGTTGATCGACTTACGGATGGCGTTGGATATATGACGTCCGGTGAAGTATCCACCGGGAACCTCTCTGATGCCTCGGGTCTGATCCCACTGTTCGTTGAGGACCGATATGTCCTCCATGCTCCAGGACAGATTCGAGAACGCATCTCTGTTGGCCGTAGCATATCTCGCACTGGAGCCAAGCAGTGCCTCAATCTCACGGCCGAATCTGATCTGGGTATCAGGCTGTGCCCACCACTTCATGAACTCCCATGACTTATCCTTGAGTTCCTGATCCTCTGTCGTGATCATCATCGTGGCCGAACCTGTGATGAAGTCGGATCTGTCGATGTATTCCCTGCCGTTCTCATCTGTTCTGGGAGTACCCGGTATGACCGTGAAATCCCAGAGACCTCTGATCTCAGGTGCGGATACCATCAGAGTGTTGTATGTCGAATAGGGAGCTATACCGATCGGCATCTCACCCGATCTGAAACGGCTGACAAAATCATAAACCGTAGGAATACCGTAATCATTGAAGTATCTGACGTAATCATCGAACGCCTTGATGCCCTGCTCGGTATCAACAGTAGTCTTGGTTCCTCTCTCGTTGTACATGTCACCGCCATACTGGAACAGCAGTGAGAAATAAAGCGAAAGGTCGGGAACGTTGGACATGACCGCAGTCGAGCTGGTAGCAGTCGTCGAAGAACCGGCAGCGGTAGGAATACCGACAGACAGGTTGTTACCCTGAATGGTAGGCAGCTCTTCGATCAGATCCTGCCATGTATCGGGTACTTCGAGTTCAAGTTCTTCGAGGACGTCCTTACGATAGAACATAACATTGAACGTCTGTGTCTCAGGGATCGCATAGATATGCTCATCCAGACGGTACTGCTCGTATGAACTCTCTGAATAATGTGAAAGTACTTCCTCCCAGTCGCTGAACTGTGTCAGATCCTCGGAAGCATTACGCAGTGCATAGTTAACGGGCTGGTCGGCGCCGATCGAAAGAACAACATTGGGGCCGCGGCCTGCCATAACGGCATTCAGGACAGCTGTCGGATCAACGATCTCAACGTTGACCTTGATACCCGAATCGGGTGTGAACGAATCATCAACCATGGCTTTTAAGATAGTGCCCTGATCACGTCCGGTCAGGACCCAAACCTTGACTATCTGCTCTCCCGAGCCCTCCTCATACACATCGCCGACCGAGTTATAGTCAACGAAGAACGATGCGAAGAATGATTTGGTCTCATGCCAGAACTTGGTGAAAAAATTGGCCTGCTTCTTCTCGGGAGTAACATTGGCTCCGGAAACAACGAGATAATCAATATCAAGCTGAGTATCGCTCAGGTTAAGTGTTGCAGTACCGAGCGCCGTGATATTGTCCTTGAATGTAACGAACTCGGTAGTGATCTTCTGCGGCTTCTTACCGAATCTCTCAAGCTGCTGTGCTACGGTCTGCGCACTTGCGATATTCGCTGCCTTCTGACCCGAGAACGCAACCATCTCATCTACTATCTTGTAGAGACGTCTGGACTCGAGATCCATGGCTTCCATGATCTCGGGGTACGTGGTATCTATGCGGTAATCACGATACTGGTCGGGATTGGCACCGGTATATACAAGAATCTTTCTGTAGATCTGGTTAAGTCTGTAAGTGGAATCCTCAAGTTCCTCAAGTATCGGACCCATATCGCCCAGAGTAGCCTCAAGACGTAAAGTATGCTTACCCTTTGTCAGATAGAAACTGTAAGGAGTACCCTCTTCATCCGCAAGGTCCTTATATTCCCAGTCGTTGCGGTAATCAAAGGAGATCTCATCAAGCTCCTTGAAGGGAACTTCTCCGTCTATATAGACCTTACGTGAGGATACGCTTCCTCTCGAATAGTTCTGGCGTCCCTTGATGCAGATATTGTAATACCCGTCCTCGGGCACTTCGAATTCCCACTCGATCCACTGTCCGTTCTTACGCCAGGTCTCGCCGCCCACATAGTTAAGCACCGTGTTGGTCACGCTATTGGGAACAGTCGTCGGAGATGATCTGTCATACTTCGCATACAGCGATGATTCGGATCTGGCGGTGGAAGTCTCGCCCTGAACTATGGTCTGGAAATTCTTAACGGTATCACTGGATGTATCTGCAGGATTGGCTGCGAGATAATCCTCATATGTTACATCATCGGTCTGACCGATGAGAGAAAGCTTCTTAATGAGCATGGGCTCATTGTCGGCTATAAGAGTGAGTTCATTGGAACCTTTTGTAAAAAAGAACATGTAGGGCTCTGTGATATAACCCATGTCATCGCGGAAATATGCGCTCTGCCAGTCAAATACCTCTGACTGGATGGGTCTTAACTGGTTGCCCTGGTTATCAACTCTCACCGGGCCGCCGTCTGTCCATATCCTGGTGAAGGAGATGTTTCTGGCATCCTCAAAGGGGATCTCGCCGTTGACCATGACCGTACGCTCAGCGGGAACGCCGCGGGACTCGGTGATCAGATACTCGATATACAGACTGTACATGCCGTCTGCGGGAACATCTACCTTAAAGGTAACTTCGGAACCCGTATCGGTGAACAGAGACTTCTCATTGTAATCGGATGACTCGGAAGCTTCGCCTTCGTTAACCTTGTAGTCGAATATATCCACGTCGATGACTGCATCCCTGGGAGACTGAACGGACTGGTGCTCGAGAATGTATCTGGTATATGTACCCGTTCTCTCAAGGCCCTCAACATCAGTCGTAAGATCGACTCCTTCGTATTTCTCGTGGAAATCGTCTATATCCCGCATTGCCAGCAGCACACACAGAACCGTGAATGCCGCAACAACTGCCACCGTAATGAGAACCTACTTCAGAAAATCGTTCATATTAAGTCTCCAATAAAAATGCGCGCAAATACCCTGCGCAATGATACATTAACAACATTCTATGATGTTTTCGCAACATCATCTTATCAATTATTGCGAATCCATATCAATTTGTTGCGATAATGTGGCCATAAATCAGCGCCGTTTTTAGTGCATTTTTAACAAAAAGGGGTATATTTAATTATTCTATTTGTCAAGTACGGCAATATTGTATTAAAATGATGTTCAAATATTGAGCAAACAAAAAGCAATAGTTGACGAGGTTGAAATGGCAAACTCTACAGTTTCTGCTTCCCGCGCTCCTCTTCAGATAGTACGCGTAAGGGACATATCACACACAAATACAGACTGGCACGGACGAGTCCTTCATATGAAGGAAGAAACAGAGATCTTCCCCGATGACAGTTACATACGTATATGGCAGAATGAGCAGGATGAGGATTACCCGATCCACTGGCATAACGCATTCGAGATCATACTTCCCGTAGAGAACGGCTACACCGTTGAAGTCGAGCAGGAACGATTCGACTTAAATCCCGGAGAGATCATTATAATACCGGCCGGTAAATCACATTCGATCACCGCACCGGAACACGGACGCAGATACATACTGCTCTTCGGCATAGGATCCATGTCCAAGATCCGCGGATACAACAGCATACTCTCATTGCTCAACAGCACCATGCTGATCACGCCCAATACAGCTCCCGAGATATACAGCGATGTATATACCCGCATCACCCAGATGATCAGCGAGTTCTTCAATGACAACGACTTCTATGAGTTCAGCATATATTCGAATCTGATGAGTCTGCTGGTTTCAGTCGCAAGATACTCTCTGGCCATGAACAGGGACAGTGTTCCGGGTTCGTATATGACCAAGAAGAAACACTTCCACAGATTCCAGCAGGTGCTCGATTATATCGACGTTCATTATGCCGATAATCTGACACTGGAATCCGTTGCCGAATACGGCGGTTTCTCCAAATACTATTTTTCCAGGCTCTTCAAGGATTATTCGGGATATAACTTCTATGATTATCTGATCATGAGACGCATCAAGGCTGCCGAGCTGCTGCTCACCCAGCCCAGGCTGTCCATTACGGAAGTCGCACTGCAGTCAGGTTTCTCCAGCATTTCCACATTCAACAGATCATTCAAGAAGATCAAGGGATGTACACCGGGAGAATACAAGGCCATCTATAACCGCAACGAGCCTCCCTTCTGATCCGGGACTTATCTTACTTTACGCCGGGCCATTCAAAGATCAATCAGAACCACAGTCCGTGGGCGTCCAGCCAGGCAACTATCCTGCTCCACAGGCTTTCTTCCGTGCCGGCTGATCCTCCGTTTTCCCCGGATTCTTCAGCTTCCTGCTGACCGGCACCGGATCCCTCAGGGCTTTCCGTCTGATCTTTTCCGGGTTCCAGGGCACCTTTTGCCGCTGCCTCATCCTCTTTGATCTTGTCTATCGAGATGTCATCCAGATAGACATCTGCACTCCCGTCAGTCTCTACATATAATGTCGCATCCCAATCCTCAGGGATATGTACGGCAAACTCGATACAAGTCCATTCTCCGTCAGAATCCTCCTCAGCCAGAACAAAAGGATATCCGCCTCCCTCAAGGCCCGCAGTCACATGGGCATCTTCCGTCTTGACCCACAAAGAACCCGTTACATACTCTCCCGCGAATCCGGATATATCCAGCTTAACGGTAGCATCCTGCTCGCTTCTGCTCACCTTGAGTGCAAAGCCTTTGTCAGCGCCCTCCGTATGGTTCTCCTTGGTCATCAGCATGAGTTTGGACTGATGCCCCGTTCCTCTGGATGTTAATCCAAGCTGCTCAAGATTGGCTATGGCAGCTCCTTCCTCGGGTTCAAAATCAATATACAGATCAGCCGAGCTCATTCCCGGTCCGGCTGCTTCTATCTCGAATTCTCCTCTGTTGCCTGCCATTACCAGAGCATCAAAAGCGCTCTTGCGAGACAGGTCTGCTTTGAACAATAGCGGGTTTGCTCCTCTTCTCCATGAAGCATCATCGGTCAGCCCCCAGAACGTGACCGCAGTCAGACCCACGCCCTTATCGACCTCATCCATCAGAGCAGTGAAGAAATCGTAATAAAACTTCGCCTGCTTATAATATGCAGCTTCACCGCTGCCGTTTATGCCGACATCCAGTTCCGTGATATGTACATTGCCGATGCACTCATCATACTTCTCGAGCGCCCTGGTATACTCTGATATGTTCTGTGTGGAATCCAGATGCCCCTGCATGCCTATGCCATCTATCAGTCCATCGCCCAGTATCGTTCCGTCACCGTCAGATGCGATCACATCACTTTTGATCATGCTCTGCCCGGGATTAAACTCATCCTCCGATATAAACCTGACAATAATATTGCTCCTGGCCGAGAACCACTCATTATAGTCGTTATAGAAAAGCTGCGGCATGATAGATGAATAATCCGCATCGGGATCGGATGCATCGATGCCGTAGAGGTCGGCATACTGCCTCGAATACTTCACGCATGCCTCTCTGGCAAAAAGAAAACAATAATAGAGATACTCAGGACCGATGATCCTCTTCCAGTAGCTGTTCCTGAGTCCCTGCTCTGCCCCCTCATCAGTGGCTTCATTTACCACATCCCAGGCATAGATCACATCACCGTATCCGTTCGCATAGGTGTATTCTATGGCTCCGTAGATATATGTACGGAGTCTTTTTATCAGTTCATCCCTGCTTACCAGACAGTCTTCGTCGAGTTTGGCATCCCAGTCGGTTGTTTTATTACCGTTTACAGTAGCCTTGAAGTCTTTGGCGAATATACCGGGATTAACCTGCGAATGCCAGACCAGAGTATGTCCTCTGACCGGCATGTCATGAGCCTTGGCCCAATCAAGCAGTTCCTCTGCTGCCGGATCGACCGTGAACAGAGTCGGGGACTGCGAGTCAAAGTTATAGGCCGGCTTTAATTCATTACCGAAGGTCATGGAGTTAAAGCACCTGTCTATAAGATCCTCTTTGGCCTCATTGCCGATCTCGGCGGTTTGATCATTCCAGTGATCGATGGCCTGCACGGCAACTCCTACACGGAAATAATCACTGTACAGCTCATCCAGCTCTGTACAGTCGGATGTGTCAACATAGGATGTGGCTGCAGAAACATCTCGGCAGGGCGCAAGAACCCCCACGAGCAGCAACAGAATAAGAGATATACAGACAGGCTTTTTATACATGATTATCCTCACAAATGTATAACAAACGTTAACTTAATCCGGCTGCGCAGCCTTGTTTTACTTATACTGCATCAATGCAGCAATTATATCCGTTTGGGAGTTCCCGGGATTTCGGCGGTCATATAGACCGAATATCTCACCGTCTCCGCTGAATAATCCGTTATCCCATACTATGCACGGTATATCACGTGCTCTGGACATAGCCGTGAAATATGCCGCATAATTCACGCGATCCTGGAGATTCCCCACTTTATCACGGGAGCCGAACTCACCGATAACGACAGGGATCCCCTGGGTTATATAGTCCATGTAAAGCTTGTTCATGAAGGTCTTGATATCGACCGTCCTGTCCGAATTGTCGATATCAAAGTCCTTTACGCCCGGATACTCAAGCGCGAAGTTATACGGAGTATATGCATGAACGGACAGGATTATCTTTGCCTCATTGCCCTCCGTATCCTTGGGAAGTTCGAAGAAAGGACTGGTTGCACCGTCAACGGAAGCGCAATAACCCGGACACATCAGATATCTGGTCGCATTGTTTCCGCCAGAAGCACGTACGGTATCAACGAAGAGCTGATTGAGCTCATTGATGCAATCTACGGCTTCCCGGCAATCTCCGTTGCCGTCCAGCTCCCACTCATTGTCAGTTCCGACCAGCCTCGGCTCGTTCATTGCTTCAAATATCAGATGTTCATCGTAGTCTGCAAATCGCTCAGACACCTGTTCCCATATATGAGCCACATACTTATTGGACTGATCCAGATGATCTCTGTCGGGATACAGGCCGTTTGCTTCCTGATGATTATCATGATGGATATTGATGATCACATACATGCCGTCATTATATGCCCAGTCTACGATCTCATTCACACGATCAAGCCATTGCTCCGAAATATTGTAGTTTGCATCCACGTGGTTATGCCATGACACAGGGATCCTGATAGTATCAAAGCCGTATGCATGGATATCCTTGATCATCTGCTCGGTCGTCTCAGGGTTACCCCAGCAGGTCTCGGTGCTCATCTCATCTGAGGGAGTCGGATCGCTGTATGCATCAAGGGTGTTACCCAGATTGAAGCCTACGCCCATATTGTCCAGAAAAACGAATGCATCGCTGTCAGGTACATTAAGTTTCGGAAGTGAAAGCTCCGGTATTGTGATGCCATCGGATAATTGTGCCGAACCCATAGTATCCTCCGATCCTTCTTCTGTCTGCGCTTCTTCTCCGCTTTCCGTCTCCGGAGCGTCAGCTTCACTTTCCTGTTCAGACGAAGCCGTATCGGCTGCGTCATCCGCATTATCGGACTCTGCCGTGCTGTCCTGAATGGCGTTCTCCTGAACTGCTTCAGTCTGCGCTGCGCCCGAATCAGCCCCGCAGGCTGTTAATCCTATACAGCTCATTATCATGATCATACATAACAGGATTGATATCTTCTTCACAATTTGTTTTCTACTGCTACTCATTTTCCGTCTTCAGTCCTTCCGTCAATAGTCTGTATCTGTTCTTATAATGTTGCCCTGACATCCTCCATCTCAGGCACGTTAAGCGCAAAATCCATCTCCTTATAAGTCCATGCGGCGCGGCCTATGCCGTACTTGTCAAAGCATGCGCATATGAGCTTATACCATTTATATGCATCAGCGGGATCGGCCAGTTCGATGACACCGTATTCTCCGCAGTAGAGCATCACATTTCTCTCTTCCGCCACACGTATCGCTTCCTTCATATACAGTTCAAAGTATTCCGCACCGATGGTCTGATCTGCGGGGAAGGAATTGATCTCACGGGATTCCATCTTAAGCTGCGCGCGTGTATTGGCGGCATACTGACCGTATGTGGACTCAAAAGGCATCCTGAACTCATGGTCCATGGTATTGATCCAGTAAGCGCCCTGATGAGTGAATATCAAAGGTTCATAGCAGTGGAAGTTATATACGATATTCTCATCATAAGGTGCGCACAGATCCTTGAGGGCCATGATGCTGTTATTATAATATCCGCCCGTAAGGATCCTGATAGTCGGAGCTGTTACGCGTATACGTCTGATACATTCCGTGAGTATCCTGTTCCATTTTTCACAATACTCTTTTGCTGTAACTTCGTTCAGGAGTTCGAAGCAGAGTCTGTCCTCATACTTACCGAATCTGGCCGCGAACTGCTCCCACAGTTTATAGAAGCGTTCCTGAAAGGCTTCATTATCAAAGAACCCCTGTTCACCATGGTTTTCGTCGAAACTGTATCCGTATGTCTTATGCAGATCAAGGACCATGTTGAGGCCGCATTCGCCGGCCCAGTCTATGGCTCTCTGTATATATCCGAAGCCTTCTTCTATGTAGTTGCCGTCCTTATCTTCCACCAGTTCATAATCCACCGGGATCCTGATATGGTCCATGCCCCACGACCTGATGGTCTCTATATCCTTTTTCGTGATAAAAGACTCATATCTCTCTTTGGTGTGATCGCACTGGGACAACCAACCACCCAGATTAACGCCGTGCATGTACCCTTCGAAACTCTTCATACGCTAACCCCTCCTGAAATCAGAGAAAACCGCACTTCCGCCGGTCTGCTCCGTGCTGTATGTGAATAATGCAAACCTGACTCCCGTGAAATGATCCAGTCTGAATCTGAGCTTAGCCTCAGGTCCGAAAGGAACCTCACTGTCTGTATCTATATAATAGAATTCCGCCTTATCCTTCATGTCCGTAAAATCGACGTGAACACCAACGGTTACGGTATCACTGTCAACCGACATACGAGCAAGGATATCCGGAGCCTCCGTATCATGTCTCTCGCCCCAGAAATCAACATCTCCGAGATCACGCCTGCACATAACAAGTTCTAGTTGTCCTGCGCGACGCATAAGTCCGATAAAAGAATACTCTCCCTCGAGCATGCACAGTCCGGCATAATCTCCGTCTTTTAACGCGGAACCGTTCAGAGAAACGCGTGCCGAGCACTCGGGATATACGGTGCGCTGGGTCAGTGTGTTGAGTGCCTGCGTAACATTGGCAGAGATCCTGTCGGTAGTGATCCTGACCGTTCCCGCCTCAAAGTCACGTTCGATCAGTTCAGGTTTCGGCTCATGATTAAACTGCCAGAAGCTCCTGAACCCAAAGCTGTCATGACCTGAATCCGCCGAAGATGCGGCTGCGGAGCTGAAATCATCGTTTCCGATGAGAGGCATATATTCATGTCCGGATTTCGGACCGGGGGTATCGAAAGAAGCCGGGATCACGCCGTCATCGCCGAATACAGGCTTATCGCCGTTCCAGGTTACGGGCATCAGATGCGGTACACGTCCGACTGCGCCGCTGTCCTGGAACAGTATCGCATACCACTTTCCGTCCGGGGTATCGACTATCCCGCCCTGGGCCACGCCCATGTTGTGGTATCCGAGGCAGTCATCCATGACCTTGAATCCTTCATACTCTCCGTCAACCTTATCAGAGATGAAGCAGCTCTCGGTGCGACGACCGGTATCATGCGGCATATTGATCACGAATATGTAATACCTGCCGTTTATCTTGTAAAAATGTGAACCCTCATATCCCAGAGGCGAATCATCACTGTCTCTGATGATTATCTTATCAATGCCGCCGGGTTTTGGAGCGCTCAAATCAGGCTTAAGCTCCGTCAGATGCAGTTCCCGGTTGCCGTATACGATATATACTCTTCCGTCATCATCAAAGAGTATGGAATTATCATGGTAGAACCCGTCTATGTAACTCTTTTTCCAGGGGCCGGCAATATCGGCGGAGGTATACAGATAGGTCTTATGGGTATCGTTCGCCACGAAGCAGACATAGAACATGCCGTTATGGAAGCGGATGGATGCCGCCCACATGCCCTGTCCGTATATGTTCAGGTCATCATCCAGACACTGAGCCGGAGTTGAGTCAAGCCGGTCATATACATATGCGGCATGTTCCCAGTTCACGAGATCATATGATCTTAAGATCTCACAACCGGGCATAAAGTACATCGTG
The DNA here is from genome assembly GCA_017620155.1 of Lachnospiraceae bacterium. Taxonomy (GTDB): domain Bacteria; phylum Bacillota; class Clostridia; order Lachnospirales; family Lachnospiraceae; genus XBB2008. The sequence goes on from JAFZQY010000069.1 coordinate 77,392, forward strand.
GTACTGACCATATAATATGTATCTCCGACCCTTATCACATCCGGATCGGGATAATCCATAGAAAGAAGACGCATCAGATATCCTCTCACATCCAAAAGACACTCGCTCGTAACTTACATTATACCAACCATAGCCCGTGCTCGCATACCTCTGTTTGCGGATTTATGTCACAAGTTTAACCATAGAAGCGCCATTACCGTTATGTTAAGATATATGCAAAGAAGAATTGGCAAAGCTTCAGCTGTGCTGTCCGATTGTAAAGTGAGGAAAAATGAAAGAAAACATTCCCAAGAAGGTTAAAATCCTGTTCATCATACGTGTATGCCTGTGGTTAACGGCCCTGGCAGCTACAGTGTTCTGGATCGGCTATTCCATAAAGCTGCATAATGAGGGGATATTCGATCCCGTTGAGTTCGGCGCTTTTTTCAGGCCGGTGTTTTATGCCTGTCTGGCAATAACCTTTATTGCTATCCTGGTAAGTTTCAGATTATATGCCGTAAGTAAAAAGATAAAGTCACAGCAGCCGGCAAAGGAACCCGAGATCTGGGACCTTTATGACCGTGAAGGAAAACGTACCGGAGAAACATTTGAAAGAAAGTTCGGGAACTACAATAAGATCCCCGAGGGACGATATCATCTGACTGTAGACCTTCTTGTATTACACGATGACGGAACTTATCTGCTGACCAAACGCAGCGACGACAAGGACGTATACCCGGGGTACTGGGAAGCCAGCGCAGGCGGAAGCGCGATAAGCGGAGAAGAACCTTTAGATGCAGCCAAAAGAGAACTCTTTGAAGAGACCGGGCTCATACCGGATTCCATGGAACTCATAAATGTCTTATTCAAGGATACGAGCAGATCGATCTTCTACTCATATCTGGTCAGGGTAAGCTGCGATAAGGACAGCATAGTCCTGCAGGAAGGCGAGACCACCGACTATAAATGGGTCGATACAGCCGGACTGCTTGCTTACGTTGACTCGGCCGAAGCGATCGTATCCCATAACCAGCGTTTTGAGAAATATATAAACACTTTGAGAAGCTGAATACGGCTGATACAAAAAATCCCGCTCCGGAATCCGGAGCGGGCTTTTAATATCACCATATTCTGTAGTGACCGGTTAACGCGAGAAAAGCAAAGAAATACAGGCAGTTATCGTAATACCTGCGGTCTCCTGACCGAAGCGGCGTATCCCACAGAGTCTTTAAGTACTTATCGGCAAGTTCCCCATCCAGAACCGCACTGCCCTCTGCAACCGAGGCGAGCATTCCGACAGGATGGAGCGCAACCGTATCATTCACCGGAGTACCGTCTATCAGATACACTCCGCCTTCACGGGCACTCACCTTACCGTCAAGGAAGTTCTGCAGATTACCGATAGCTTCGAGCTGCCACTCATCTACTCCGAACCACAATGTATCCAGGACCATATTAGGTACTGTCCTGTATGCATCACTGTAATACCAGTCGTGTCTTCCGAAGGGCTTGTCAGGCATGTAGGGTGATCCGTCGTAATGTGCATACTCAGCACTCATGCCGGTATCCGGATGAACAGCCTTATGCAGGTACTCGCGGCTGGCCTTTGCGGCCTGCTTATAGAATCCGGCATCCTCCTCATAGCAGTTCTCCGAAAAAAGCTCATAGAAATGAGGAAGATGATACGAGGGATCGGAAAAATCCAGATCCGGAACAAAACGGATGAGATGATTATCAGGATCGAACATGTTCCGTCCGCCGTTAAACTCTCTGGTGATCATCGTATGGAGCAGTTCCTTAGCTTCATGCGAATAGTTAAAGATCCCCTCGCCGTCGCCCCATCTGTGTGATGCGAATATGAGGGCCATCGCATAATACTCTTCTCCGTCCGGAGCCGGTCCGTCGGAGTTAGGCTTACCGGAAGGATCAACGCTCCATGCAAAGTATCCGGCATTCCTGCCCTCGGTCATATACATATATGTTCTGGACCACTTCCATATCCGGTCGAATTCGTCTTTCTTATCCATCTGAACACAGAACATCATGCCATAGCTCATTCCCTCTGTTCTGGCATCATGGTTACCCGTGTCCTCCATATATCCCATATCGGGCTCTACGAGATGGTATACGCGCTCGCTCTCATCACCGTAGAACATCGTGTCAAATATCTCATCAAGCCTGGATGCGGCTTCGGCATCACTCACGCCTATCCTTGCGAAAGCATTTCTGTATTCACCGGTATAAAAACTGCCTTTCATCAACCTGCTCCTCCTGCGGTCATACCACCGCCCGGCGGGATCACCTCCGCCTCCTCATCGGATATGCGCGGTATGGGCTCACCCATCGGCTGCTGTCCGGAAAGTTCCTCAAGGCCGGCGTCTACAGCTTCCGTGGACATGTTGTCATACTTGGCCACCAGATCATCAAATGTACCGTCGATGCGGTTGAGCTGTGTCTTCTCGAGTTCATGATGGAATCCCATGGATTCAAGATATCTGTACGCGATCATATAGGTGATGTCATCGAAGTTCGTCAGGAACTTGGAATTGATCATCTCTATACGACGCTCCAGGCTCAGTCCCGAGATCGAATCGGAATACTGGAATATTTCCTCAAAACTCTCGGTCACTATGCGCTGCTGCTGCTGGAAGTCACTGGTCACATCCTGCACCGCGAACGCACGCAGGTATGCACGAAGATATGCCGTCTCTCCGACCAGCCACTGATATACGGAGTCATACTTCATATACATGGCTTCAACTTCGCGCTTCCATGAATTGGACATATAAGAAGCAGCTACTATATTTCTGACCTGTTCGTCAGTCAGATACAGATTGTACTGCTCATTGAACTTATTGACGATCTTGGTCCTGCGTCCCGTAGCCTTGGGCAGGATGGAACTCTTGATGGTCTTAGGCTGCTGAGCCCTGGCACCGCGGCCCGATGCTCCCGGAGGCGCTGCATATACAGGTCCCTGTCCTGCAGCGGCCTGTCCCTGTGCACCCTGCTGGGTATAACCGCCCGTGGTAAACTGACCTGAGTTATCGGGAACAGCAGCATCACCGTATTTCTTGCGGATCTGCTCATTTACGAATCTGGCGGCAGCTTCACGGGCCATTCGCTCTTCCTGAAGCTCGCGGGCACGCTTCTCTGTCATATTGGCTCTCTCGTATCCCGCATCGCGCTGCTTGCGAAGTTCATTGAGTTTCATCTCATAGACTTCGTTATACATCTGCTGGAACTCTTCAGCATGAGCACGCATGATGTCCGTCTTCTCGGATTTGGAATACTTGTTGACCAGAGCAATGATACCGGCGATTATGCCTGCACCTGCCAGTACGAACAAAAGCGGGGTTGAAAACAGCGATATGATAAAGATCGCAGCGACTATGGTGGAGAACACCTTAGCCACATCATTGAATCCCCTGCGGTCTATCATTCCCTTTTTGATCAGTAATGCGATTATGAATAACAGAACAACTGAGCCCATTATATCCTCTGCTATGCCTGATACACGTCAGGCTTTATCGTTAACGTAATTGACCAGACCGCCGGCATTGATTATTTTCTGCATGAAAGGAGGAAATGCCTGGCCCTTGAACGACCGCCCTGTAGTGATATCGGTGATGACACCGCTGTCAAAATCAACGCTCACTTCATCGCCGTCATTAATAGCCGTTGCGGCTTCCGCACATTCGATGATCGGCAGTCCTATGTTTATTGAGTTGCGATAGAATA
>JAFZQY010000070.1 GCA_017620155.1 Lachnospiraceae bacterium
GGGGGAAATTATACCCAAACAAAGATTAAAAAGGAGAATTTGCTATGAAGAAAAAAGGCGGATTAGGATTACTTCCAGTATTACTGACACTCGGATTGGCGCCGCTCATCGTTTCGGCACTGATCATAGGCATCCTTTCAGCCAAGGAACTTTCGGCTAACATGGAAGACGATGTCTTCAACGAACTGAGAGTGGCTGCAGAGGGACTTCGTCAGTATTACGAGTATGATCTCATGAACGGTGATGAACTTACGTATGATGAAGACCATCAGTATGTTGATTCACTCAAGGGCGACGGCGTTGAGCTTACACTTTTCCAGGGCGATACCCGTTTCATGACATCCCTTCGCAAGGATGACGGTCAGCGTAATGAGGGTTCCCAGGCTGCAGCAGATATCTGGGCAAGCGTTAAAGCCGGTAATGAATATCATTCAGACGGCGTTAACATAGGCGGCAAGGACTATTACGTATACTATGTACCGCTCAGAGATGCATCCGGACAGGTAGTCGGCATGGCTTTCTCGGGTGAGGCAGAGGCCAAGGTTAAATCAGCCATCAACAAGGTTGTCAGACTCGTTATCATCATAGCAGTCATCATAGTTGCTGCTTGTGCCGCACTGGTTATCCTGGTAGCAAGCAGGATCAAGAAGCCCATCGGCCTCGTTGCCGAAGCTACAGGCCATATGGCCAAGGGTGATCTGACCAAACCTCTTGAGGCAGAGTCATTCATCAACGAAGTTAATTCCGTTATCGATTCCGTTCAATCACTGCAGAGCAACATGACCGAAGTCATCGGAAGAGTTTCTACCGGTGCAGGAAACATCAATTCCGCAATGGGTGAGGTTTCCGAGGCTACCGATACATGTAATTCCGCTGCAGACGGCATCACAGGTGCTATCACCGAGCTTTCCAAGGGCAGCATGGAGATGGCAGAATCCGTACAGAACATAGCAGGCAACATGACAGAGATGGGCGAGAGCATCGACGAGGTTGCAGAACTTGCCGTAACTACCAGCGAAGTTGTTACAGCTGCCAAGGATGTATCTGTTCAGGCTAAGAACAAACTTGAAGACCTGATGTCAGCCAACGCCAAGACCGTTGAGATATCAGATGACGTAGCACGCGGTATCACAGAGTCCAACGAAGCTGTTGAGAATATCCGTACCGCAGCCGAGACCATCGCATCCATCGCAAGCCAGACCAACCTTCTTGCACTTAACGCTTCAATCGAGGCAGCAAGAGCAGGCGAGGCAGGCAAGGGCTTCGCAGTTGTTGCCGATAACATCAAGAATCTGGCAGCTCAATCCGATGAGTCTGCAGGAGAGATCCAGACAGTCATCGCCGATATCATCGCTAAGTCGGCACGCAACGTATCTCTTGCAGAGCAGATCAAAGAAGCAGTATCCAACGAGGGTACGGTTCTTACCGATGTGGGCGACGGATTCGAGCAGGTAGAGAGAAGCATCGAGCAGTCTACAGACGCCATGAGACAGGTTACCGACAAGGTTGAAGCTATCAACCGCGTTAAGGACAGAGTACTTGATGAGATCTCCACACTTTCATCCATATCCGAAGAGAACGCAGCTTCTACTCAGGAGACCAACGCTTCCATGCAGGAGATGGCTGCAAACATCGCAATGATCCAGAACGAGACATCTTCAACCAAGTCACGTTCCGACGAACTTCAGAGCGCTGTAGAGTTCTTCCAGATTTAATCTTTTGTTTACGGTTTTTATACATGTTTTACATGGGGCATCCTTGTAGGATGCCCCTTTTTTTGTTATGATTGTCATTAGCGTTTTAGCAGACGATAGTTACATTTTGAGAGGCTGATATGTCAGAATTTGAACGCAGGTTCGGCAAATATGCGATACGCAATCTGCCGCTTGTCATGATCATATGTTACGCGGTGGGATACATGATCAGGTATATCAATCCTGATTTTTTGATGTACTTGAATCTAGATCCTTATAAGATCATCCACGGACAGGTATGGAGGCTGATCACCTGGCTTCTGGTCCCCCCGACCGATACCAATGTCATATGGATCATCGTAATGCTGTTCTGTTATTATTCGATCGGCGTGAGCCTTGAGAGGACATGGGGAACATTTAAGTTCAATGTCTATATCTTCTCGGGGATCCTGCTTACCCTGATCGGAGCATTCATTATCCTGGGCATTGCATTTATCATAGGCGGCGGACTTTATGCGGCTGTATACAGCCAGTATGTGGCTGCCGTGTTCAGCACCTATTACATCAACATGTCCATTCTTCTCGCTTTTGCGATGACTTTCCCGGATGCGATGTTCCTCTTTATGTTCTTTATTCCGGTCAAGGCCAAATGGATGGCGATAATCTATCTCGTGATCCTGCTGATCCAGTTCATCACGGGCGGATTGTTCGTAAGAGTTGCGCTCGGGATGGCGCTTCTTAACTTCGCGATCTTTTATTTCACCAACAAAAAGGGCCTGGGGATACGCCCCGTTCAGATGGCGAGCAGGACAAGGACTCCCAAACCCGTGAAGCGTGACCTTAGCCGCTCGTCGGGGATAGTCACCAGACATAAATGTGCGATCTGCGGACGCACGGAAAAAGATGTGCCCGACATGCAGTTTCGGTTCTGTACGAAGTGTGAGGGCAATTACGAGTATTGTGAAGACCACCTCTATACACATACTCATGTGAGGATGAGCTGATGAGCCGTGATGTGGAATTTGCCGGGATCCTTAAGAAACTTGTAGAACTCGGCCGTGATAATGATAACTTTCTGGAAGCCTCAACTGTAGACGAGGCTTTTGTCTCCATGGAGCTTCAGCCGGGCCAGCTGGAGATGATATACGAATATCTGCGGAGTAACCGCATCGGAGTTGGCGAGCCGTTGAAGGATTCCGATTATCTGGAGTCGGAAGAGATAGATTATCTGAACATGTATCTTGAGGACCTGAAGGCGCTTCCTTCTTTTTCCGAAGGGGAAAAGGAAGCAGTGACGATCTCCGCCATGGCCGGTGATACGGATGCTCAGAGCAGGCTTATAGAGATGCATCTTGAGAATGTGGTCGAGCTGGCCAAACTCTATGCCGGACAGGGCGTGTTCCTTGAAGACCTGATCGGAGAGGGTAATGTAGCCTTAAGCCTGGGCGTTACGATGCTGGGAGCCTTGGAGCATGAGAGCGAAGCCGACGGCATGCTCACACGCATGATAATGGACGGCATGGAAGAGTGCATAGCAGATCATGCCGAAATGACTAAGCAGGATGAGAAGAATGCCAAGTCGGTCAATGATGTAGCAGACAAAGCCAGAGAACTTGCCGAGGAACTGGGCCGCAAGGTCACGATCGAGGAACTCATGAATGAGACGGGATTTACCCGTAATGCGATACAGCGTGCCCTCGTCTTTTCCGGCGGCAAGATAGAAGATATAGACAGCGATCCTAAATGACGAAGTTCATAGATTCCCTTTCCGATACAACTACATATGCCGATTACAAATATGTGATGCAGGATACGGGAAGTTATGCTTTCGGTGCCAGATATACTTATGGCGAACTGATGAGCGCCGATCCTGCGCCGTTTAAGTTCAGGGCGATCATAGAGCATTACATATATAAGGACACGCTTCCGGAGACTTCTTTGGAGAGTCATCTATATTATATGACCCCCGATATGTTCTCGGCGCGCACCTACTGCGAACTGGGAGCGAAGGTCAAGATCGGTATCGATGAGCCGGCGGCCTCTCTTTTCAGGAAAAAGAAACCAAAGATCGTCCGTAAAGAGCGCCTGATCAAGGTCGAAGACTTCATGGAGATGGATACGGCTGCCAAGAAAAGGAAGAATGTGGCCGTCATGGAACTGGTAATCTCGAAGCTCGCACTGATGAGCTTTTCAGTATAAATGCACACATGTGCTATATTATTCCATTAATATAGGAGCGGATCTGCAATGACTAAACAAGAACAGCTTGAAAAACTTAATAAACTGAAAGGCTATACGATCCTGGAGACCAGGGAGATAGAAGATCTGGATTCTGTCGGCGTGATCGCGCGTCATGACAAGACCGGAGCGAGAGTCGTCCTTCTCATCAATGACGATGACAACAAGGTCTTCTATATCGGCTTCAGGACTCCGCCTGCGGACTCCACGGGTGTGGCCCACATCATAGAGCACAGCGTGCTGTGCGGATCTGACAAATATCCTGTCAAGGATCCTTTTATCGAGCTGGCCAAGGGGAGCCTGAACACATTCTTAAATGCGATGACGTTCCCCGATAAGACCGTTTATCCGGTAGCGAGCTGCAATGAAAAGGATTTCGAGAACCTCTGCGACGTATATCTTGATGCAGTCCTTCATCCCAATATCTATCACGAAGAGAAGATATTCCGTCAGGAAGGCTGGCATTACGAACTCGAGGATATAGACGGCGAGCTTAAGTTAAACGGAGTCGTATATAACGAGATGAAGGGCGCTTTTTCATCTCCCGATGATGTCGTGGAGCGCGAGATGATGAACGCACTTTTCCCCGAATCTCCCTACGGAGTGGAATCGGGCGGACATCCCGACAATATCCCCGACCTGACATACGAAGCGTTCCTTGACTTCCACAGGAGATACTATCATCCGTCCAACAGCTACATATATTTCTACGGCGACTGCGACATGGCCGAGAGGCTTGAATATGTCGACCGTGAATATCTGTCGGCTTACGATGCGCTTGAGATCGATTCGACGATCCCGGTCCAGAAGCCTTTCTCTGAAGTAAGATACGCGCAGAAGGAATACCCGACTGCGGAGAGTGCATCCGAAGAAGGCCATACATATCTTACCTATGAGATGGTCGTATCGGACAATAACTTAGATCCCGAAGAGTATATCGCTTTTGAGGTGCTCGATTATGCGCTGTGTTCGACGCCCGGCGCTCCCCTGAAGAAGGCGCTCATCGATGCGGGCATCGGCAAGGATGTCTACAGCGAGTACGGCAACGGCACGATGCAGCCTTACTTTGCGATCATAGCCAAGGATACCGATTATGACAGACAGGACGAGTTTGTCTCGATCATAGAGAAGGTGCTTAAAGAGCAGGCTGACGGCGCGCTTGACCATGAGTCGGTCCAGGCGGCTCTCAATCTGTTTGAATTCAAATACAGAGAGGCAGATTACGGTTCATATCCCAGGGGATTAATGCTCGGACTTCAGATGCTCGACAGCTGGCTCTACGATGACATGAAGCCTTTTGTGCATGTCATCTCCAATGATGTCTATGCATCTCTTCGCAGGAAGGCGGATACGAAGTATTATGAGGATCTGATCCTGGGCCGCCTGCTCAACAACACGCATAAGTCCATCCTGGCAGTCTGCCCGGTCAAGGGGCTTACCACGGCCAAGGACAAGGAACTGGCCGGGAAGCTCAAGGCCTACAAGGATTCCCTTTCTCAGGAGGAAAAAGAGAAACTGGTTGAGGAGACGCATGCGCTTGCCGAATATCAGGAAAAAGAAGATTCCCCCGAGGCTCTGGCGACGATCCCGCTTCTTAAGCGCGAGGATATGAGAAAGAACGCCAATCCTTTTGTCTGGGAGCGCAGGGATATCGACGGGATGGAATGCGTATTCCATGATATCAGGACCAACGGGATCAGTTATATCAGATTCGTGTTTAAGACCGATAATGTGAGCGCGGACGACTGGATCTATGTCGGACTGCTCAAATCGATAATGGGACTCATGGATACCGAAGATCATGGTTATGCCGAACTGTTCAAAGAGATCAGCATGTGCACCGGCGGTATCGTTCCCGGAGTATCGATCTATCCGGATGCCGCAGATCCCGATAAATATGTGATCACATATGAGATCAAGGCCAAGACCTTCTCAAGCCGCCAAAGCGATGCGATCCGCCTGATGAAGGAAATGCTCCTTAAGACGAAATATAACGATAAGGAGAGGATGCATGAGCTTCTCGAGGAGACGCTTTCTCATATGCAGGCTTCGATGATCTCTTCAGGTCATTCTCTGGCCGCAGCAACCGCTACATCGCAGTTTGCGGAGAGCGACGCTACGATGAATGCGATGAACGGTGTTCCTTTCCTGAGGATGGTTGAGAGCGTGATTGCCGATTATGACGGACATTTTGAATATATAGCCGAGAAGATGGATAAGTTATGTAAACTTATATTCACCCCGGCCAACCTGATCCTCGACTACACAGGATCCGAGGAATCCTTTAATGAATTTGCCGGACTGGTTAAGAGTCTTAAAGAGTCTCTTTATCCCGATACGGGCAGCGTAGGCGGAAAAGTAAGTCCCGTAGCCGGAAGCAAGGCTTATACCTCGGCGGCTCAGGTGCAGTATGTCGCAAGGAGCGGTGACTTCATTCATAAGGGACTTAAATATACCGGTGCATTAAGAGCACTTAAAGTAATGATGGGATATGACTATCTGTGGACGCAGGTGCGCGTTCGCGGCGGCGCATACGGCTGCATGAGTGCTTTTACGCGTACGGGCAAGGGCTACTTCGTATCCTACAGGGATCCTAACTTAAGACGTACCGTAGGGGTTTACGAGGGCGCGGCCGATTATGTGAGAAACTTTGATGCCGACGAGCGCACGATGACCCAGTACATAATAGGAGCGATCGCCGATCTGGATGTACCCATGACTCCCAAGTCCAAAGGCGCATACGGCTTCGGCGCATATATGAGCAACCAGACCATGGACATGATCCAGCAGGAGAGAGACGAGCTTCTTGCGGCCACTCCGGATACTATCAGGTCGCTTGCTGATTATATAGATGCTATAATGGACACAGGCGCGTTCTGCGTGGTGGGCAGTGAAGATGCCATAAGCGAATGTGCCGATGATTTCGGCGGTATCGAGCCGCTGTTTTCCGAGTAAACACTCGCTCAGGAATTTTTGCGCGTGAGCGCGGGAGGATAACCATGAAAAAGAAAACAATGAAGAGACTTAAGAATCTACTGGGATTCTCGGCAGTAGCAGTGATGCTCGCATCACTGCTCGCAGGATGCGGAAATAGTTCCGCAAAATATGATTCAGGGGCTTCATATGCCAGTGATACCGCCATGGCTGAATCTTCGTCATATGCGTATGACATGGATTATGAAGACTGGGGATATGAAGAACCCATGGAGTACGAAGAGGCGGCTATGGAAACGGGTGCCGAGGATGTTGAGGTAACCGAGGGAGGTGCCCAGTCCAAGCGTAAACTGATCCGTACGGTGAACCTGGATGTCGAGACATACGACTTCGATACTATCACCGCGGGCATCGCAGGCCGCGTATCTGCTCTCGGCGGATATATCGAGACAAGCTCCGTGGACGGATCGAACAATTCCACCAGAAGATCCGCAACCTATACGCTGCGCATACCGGCTGCCAATGCGGATTCTTTCATAGCAACGGTTGGAGCAAACTCCAACATCACGCATCAGTCCGAATCCATGGAGGATGTGACCCTTCAGTATGTGGACATCAAGAGCCGCAAGGAATCCCTTCAGGTTGAGTATGACAGACTTGAGGAGCTTCTCAAGGATGCTGACGGCATAGAGGAGCTGATATATATCGAGGAGCGCTTAAGCGAAGTAAGATACGAGATAGAATCGATCGAAGCACAGCTTCGAAGCTACGATAACCTTGTTGATTATACTACCATCTATCTGTATATCAGTGAGGTCCAGACCTATACCGAACCTGAGCCCGTTGACTATTCAGTAGGTGCACGTATCGCCAGAGGTCTTAAGGAAGCGTTTGAGAATATCGTTGAGTTCCTCGGCGACCTGCTTGTATTCATCGTAGTTGCTCTTCCTTATCTGCTCGTGATCGCTATACTCGTAGTATTGATATGGCTCATCATCAAGTTGATCATTACGCTTTCACGTAAATACAGGGAAAAGCATCCCAAGAAATATAAGACTCCCCAGCCCCAGGCACCTCAGTATGTAGCACAGCCCGGCCAGGCACCTGCGCCTGCTCCGGCACCTGCACCGGCATATGTTCCTCAACCCGCAGATAAGCCTGCAGCTGAAGAAGACAAGAAGGCTGATGAGGATCCCAAAGAGGATAAATGAGTAATATGAAATCCGGCTTCGTGGCTCTGATAGGCAGACCGAATGTAGGCAAGTCCACTCTGATGAACAGGCTCATCGGCCAGAAGATCGCCATCACGAGCCATAAGCCGCAGACTACCAGAAATAAGATAAGGACCGTATATACCGATGAGAGAGGTCAGATTGTCTTTCTCGATACTCCCGGGATCCATAAGTCCCGCAATAAACTCGGTGAATATATGGTTAATGTGGCCGAGCATACCTTAAATGATGCCGACCTGATACTCTGGCTCGTGGAACCCGATACCCGTATCGGCGCAGGGGATACACATATCATGGAGGAACTTAAGAAAGTATCCACTCCCGTGATCCTGTGCATCAATAAGACCGATACACTAAGTAAGGATGAGGTTTTACCCGTAATCGCCGAGTATTCGTCCCGCATGGAGTTCGCCGAGATAATACCGGTATCCGCCATGAAAGGACACGGCTGCAAGGACCTCATAGATACGATTTACGAGTATCTTCCCGAAGGCGAGATGTATTATGACGAGGACACGGTGACAGACCAGCCGATGCGTCAGATCGCAGCCGAGATCATCAGGGAAAAAGTGCTCCGGAGCATGGCTGAGGAAGTCCCTCACGGAGTGGCAGTCGTCATCGACCGCATGGAGTTTACGCAGCGCATCGTCAATATCGATGCCACCATCGTATGCGAAAAAGACTCGCATAAGGGCATGATCATCGGCAAGCAGGGCGCGATGCTCAAAAAGATCGGATCCGCCGCAAGGACAGATATCCAGGCCATGGTCGAAAATAAAGTCAACCTGAAGCTTTGGGTAAAGGTCAAGAAGGACTGGCGCGATTCGGACATGCTGCTTAAGAACTTCGGTTATGACAAGAAGAGCATTGACGAATAATGTGATCTTGATATCACACAGATCATAAATGAGCGAATATGCAGAGTATACCGGAATGATAATCCGGACATCTCCCGTTGGAGAGTATAATAAAAGGCTTGTGATCCTTACCGCCGAAGCAGGTAAGATCACGGCTTTTGCCAGAGGAGCAAGGAAGGTCGGCAATCGTTTCATGGGAACCACCGAGCCCTTCTGCTTCGGCAAATTCAAACTCTTAGAGGGGAAGGATGCATATTCTCTGACCGATGCCGATATCTCCAGGCATTTTGAGGAACTCCGCACGGATTATGATGCAACCGTCATGGCATCTTACTTTCTTGAAGTTGCGGATTATTACACCAGAGAAAACATGGAGGCGTATGAGGAATTAAACCTCATATACGCCTCCATTCTTGCGCTCATCAGCGGTAAATTTGATTTTAAGCTTATTAGGAGCATATATGAGATCAAGTCGCTCGTCATAGCGGGCGAGTTCCCGGGGATCCCTACGGACAGGAAGTATTCCGAGACGGCTTCATATACGGTGGAGCGCATAGTGAATTCCTCGGTTCATGAGCTTTTCACTTTTACGGTATCCGATGAGGTGATCGGAGAACTCGAGCACATGTGCGGCAAACTCATGAAGAACATGGTGGATAGGAAATTCAATTCGGTCCGGCTCATGTGATATTTGCTGAACCGGTCCGGCTGATGTGACAATCTACTTGCGCGGGTATACAAAATATGGTATTCTTTATCAAGTTGAAAGCACAAAAACCTCTTTAGTAAGGAGAATGAATATGAAGAAGCATATCAAGACACTTAATACCAGAGATCTTAAGAAGTCTGCAGTAAAGGGCGGATGCGGCGAGTGCCAGACATCATGCCAGTCAGCTTGCAAGACATCTTGTACAGTTGGAAACCAGACCTGCGAGAAGCTTAAATAAGCAGGGCACGGACAACACAGGTATTACTTTTTACACAAAAAGAAGTACTGAAATTAAGCAGCGATTCATGTCGCTGCTTTACCTATGTGTAGAGAACATTTTTTGGCGGACAGGAAAGTATTCGAACGGTTAATAGGAATTAGGTTTGATCCATAAGTATAAGAATAACGGATATAATATAGTGCTCGACGTATGCAGCGGTTCGGTGCATGTGGTTGACGACTGCGTATATGACCTGCTGGACATAGCCGGGGATCTTCACGAGAAGTTTGACCGTTTCTCGGTGATGGATCTTTTAGGCGCGGTAAGCCTTGCGTGCCAGAAGCCGGAAGGCAGTGCGAAATACTCTGTATACGGGATGCAGGAGATATCCGAAGCGGCCGAAGAAATCACACAGCTGATCGCGGACGGCATGCTCTTTTCTCCCGATACGTATGAGGACAGTCTGGTTGATTACAAGAAGCGCCAGACAGTAGTCAAGGCACTTTGCCTGCACATATCGCACGACTGTAACCTGGCCTGCAAGTACTGCTTTGCCGAAGAGGGCGAGTATCACGGAAGACGCGAACTCATGTCTGTTGAAGTAGGCAAAAAGGCACTGGATTTTCTCGTAGCGAACTCCGGCAGCAGAAGGAATCTCGAGGTTGATTTCTTCGGCGGCGAACCCCTCATGAACTGGGATACGGTCGTTGAACTCGTAAGATACGGACGCAGTCTGGAAAAAGAGCATGACAAGAACTTCAGGTTCACGCTCACCACGAACGGAACGCTCCTCAAAGAAGATATGTTTGAGTTCATCAATGCAGAGATGGACAATGTGGTCTTAAGCATTGACGGCCGTAAAGAGATCAATGATCTGATGCGCCCGCACCGCGGAGGACAGGGCAGCTATGATGAGATAGTGCCTAAGTATCTGAAGTTCGTGGAAACAAGAAAAAAGAATGAGCGGGATTCATATTATGTTCGCGGAACCTATACCCGCAACAACCTTGATTTTGCGGAAGACGTAAAGCATCTGGCGGATCTGGGCTTTGATCAGATCTCGGTAGAACCGGTCGTTGCTTCGCCCGAAGATGACTATGCTCTTCGCGATGAGGACATCCCCGCGCTGCTTGATGAATACGATAAACTGGCCAAACTTTATCTTGATTACAGAAAGGCCGGTAAACCTTTTAATTTCTTCCATTTTATGATAGATTTAGAAGGTGGCCCTTGCGTCTATAAGCGACTTTCCGGATGCGGGTCCGGCACGGAATATCTGGCAGTGACTCCCTGGGGAGATCTGTATCCGTGCCATCAGTTCGTGGGCAATGAAGATTTCCTGCTGGGCAATGTGTTTGACGGCATTAAGCGAGACGATATCGTCGATGAGTTCAAGTGCTGCAACGTATATGCGAAGCCCGAATGCAGAGATTGCTTTGCGAGATTTTACTGCAGCGGCGGATGTGCAGCCAATGCATACAACTTCCACGGAAGCATCACGGATGTATATGAGCTTGGTTGCAAGCTTCAGAGAAAGCGCATAGAATGCGCGATAATGATCAAAGCAGCATTAGCTGATATTGAAGAAGGAGATATGGAAAAATGATGAAGAAGAAAAACGCCGTTATCTATCTGATCGTACTCGTACTGATCATGTGCGGTCTCGGATACATGGCGGTATTCGGTGTCGGAGCCGATAAGAGCGGTGCGGCATCAAGCATTGACTTAGGCCTGGATCTGGCAGGTGGTGTCAGCATCACATATCAGGTTGTAGGTGATGAGGCTCCCTCCAAAGAGGATATGGCCGATACCATCTATAAGCTGCAGATGAGAGTAGATAACTACTCCACTGAGGCTCAGGTATATCAGGAAGGCTCGGATCGTATCAATATCGAGATCCCCGGCGTTAGCGATGCCAATGCCATCCTTGAGGAACTCGGTAAGCCCGGTTCACTCGCTTTTTACGATAAGGATGGAAACGAAGTCCTGACAGGTTCGGACGTTGATACCGCAAACGCAGGTTCACAGCAGGACAGCATGGGCAATCAGGAATATGTGGTCCAGCTCGTTCTTAACGAAGAGGGAACTAAGAAATTCGCAGATGCCACCGAAGCAGCCCTTCCGAATCATGATGTCATCTATATAGTGTATGACGGAGAGGTCGTATCCTCCCCTACAGTTCAGGCCAAGATAACCGACGGCAACGCAGTCATCACAGGTATGGAGAGCTACGAGCAGGCAGACACTCTTGCCAGCACGATCCGTATCGGCGGACTTAAGCTCCAGCTCGAAGAACTCCGTTCAAACGTGGTAGGCGCACAGCTCGGTTCATCAGCGATCAGAACATCTCTCATCGCCGGTGCGATCGGTCTTGCACTTGTCGTTATCTTCATGATAAGCGTATACCGCATTCCCGGTCTTGCATCGAGTATCGCTCTTATCCTTTACACGATGCTCGACATCATCCTTCTGGATGCGTTTGAGATCACGCTTACACTTCCCGGTATCGCCGGTATCATCCTGTCGATAGGTATGGCCGTCGATGCGAACGTTATCATATTCGCCAGGGTACGCGAAGAGATCGCGGCGGGACGTACCGTGTATGAAGCTCTGCAGACCGGATTTAAGAAGGCTCTGTCAGCGATCATCGACGGTAACATCACAACACTTATCGCAGCCATCGTTCTCGGATTCATGGGTACCGGTTCAATCAAGGGTTTCGCCCAGACACTGGCACTCGGTATCTTCCTTTCGATGCTCACCGCACTGTTTGTGACCAGATTCATAATCAGGATCTTCTATGCACTGGGTGTTGAGGATGTTAAGTTCTACGGCGTAGCCAAAGAAAGAAAACCCATCGATTTCCTGTCCAAGAGATTCGTATTCATCGCAATCTCACTGGCTGTCATCGTATGCGGCTTCGTGGTAATGGGCATCAACTCTTCGAACGGCAAGAATGCTCTCAACTACAGTCTTGAGTTCGTCGGCGGTACATCAACTACCGTAGACTTCCCTCAGGAATATACACTTGATCAGATAGACAATGATATCGTTCCTTATATTGAAGATATCACCGGTGACGGCAATGTTCAGTCTACCAAGGTGGCAGGTTCCAATCAGGTCATCTTCAAGACACGTACGCTCAATGTCAGCGAGAGAGAAGCATTCGTTACCGCCATGGTAGATAACTTCTCCGTTGAGGAAGCTTCGATAACCGCAGAGAGCATCAGCTCGACTATCTCGAACGAGATGAGAAGCGATGCAGTCATCGCCATCATCGTAGCTACGGTATTCATGCTGATCTATATCTGGATCAGATTCAGCGATGTCAGATTCGGTGCAAGTTCCGTGCTCGCACTTTTGCATGACGTGCTCGTAGTTCTCGCGTTCTACGCCATCGCCAGAGTCAGCGTAGGTAACACATTCATCGCCTGCATGCTGACGATAGTAGGTTACTCTATCAACGCCACGATCGTTATCTTCGACCGTATCAGAGAGAAGATCAAGACCATGCACGATTCCAAGAATCCTGACGAACTGAAGGATATGGTGAACGAAGCCGTTACACAGACGCTGTCCAGATCCATATTCACATCACTCACGACATTCATCATGGTTGCCTGCCTGTACGTGCTCGGTGTGAGCTCGATCAAGGAATTCGCACTTCCTCTGATGGTAGGTATCCTTTGCGGTACATATTCATCCATCTGCCTTGCAGGTGCGATGTGGTACATCTTCAGAACCGTCTTCTCCAAGTCTGTAAAGAGAGGATGATCACAACACAATTTCAGATTCCGAAGGGCCGTCTTTTGACGACCCTTTTTTGGAATCCGGAGGGGCGCATATGTCTGAATGGAGGATCGCGGCCAAAAGGGCCGATTTTAATTCAATCGCTGCAAAATACGGGATCACGCCGGTAACTGCCAGACTCATACGTAACAGAGACATGATCGCTGACGAGGACATCGATATGTACTTAAACGGTACGCTTGATGATCTTCATGATCCGGCCAAGATGACGGACATGGTCAAGGCCTGTTCGCTGATCCAGCAGTATATATCCGATGAAAAGAAGTTCCGCATCATCGGCGATTATGATGTGGACGGAATATGCGCGACATACATACTTGTTCAGGGCCTGCGTATGTGCGGGGCTTATGTGGATTATGCGATCCCTCACCGCATTCATGACGGATACGGGATCAACGAACAGCTGATAGATGCGGCTTTCAAAGACGGCAGGGAAGTTATCATCACATGCGATAACGGCATTTCGGCATCCGATCAGATAAGGCATGCGCTGGACTTGGGGATGCACGTCATAGTAACGGACCACCATGAGGTTCCCTACGATGAGGATGAAGAAAGCGGAGAGCGCCTGGAACTTTTGCTTCCTGCCGAAGCAGTCGTGGATCCTCACAGAGAAGATGATCCCTATCCTTTTAAAGGTATATGCGGAGCAGTGGTTGCGTGGAAGCTTATAGGCCTCTTATTGCCCATGTGCGGCATCTCTGCCCGTGAGAGCGAGAGCCTCATGGAGGAACTCATCGTCGAAGCATCACTCGCTACCGTATGCGATGTGATGGAACTTAAAGATGAGAACCGTATCATCGTGCGGGAAGGCTTGCGGCGCATATCCGAAACCTCCAATATCGGTCTTAAGGCTCTGATAGACGCTGTAGGATTGAGCGAAAAGAAGATCACCGCATACAGCTACGGATTCATATTGGGGCCGTCTCTAAACGCTTCGGGACGCTTAGACAGCGCGGCCGTATCTCTTGAACTTCTCCTGTGCAAAGACCGGAATGAGGCGGCGCGTATGGCCAATGAACTTCGAAGGTTTAATGAAGAAAGAAAGGCCATGACGGAGAACGGGATTAACCGTGCCGTAGAGGATATAGAATCATCTTCGCTAAGAAAAGATAAGGTCCTGGTCATATATCTTCCCGATATTCATGAGAGCGTAGCGGGCCTCATAGCAGGCAAACTGCGTGAGAGATATGAGAGGCCTGCGATAGTCTTAACAGACGGTGAGGACGGCATAAAAGGTTCAGGCCGATCGATAGAAGCCTACAACATGTATGAAGCATTGTCGGCTCATAAGGAACTCTTCGCCAAGTTTGGCGGACACAAGATGGCCGCGGGACTTACGCTTGACGGAGATGTCGTGGACGAATTAAGAAGCGGGCTCAATGATGCCTGCACGCTGACCGAGGAAGACCTGACCACGATCACGCTCATAGATACCGAACTTCCTTTTTCGTATGTGACATATGATTTCGTGAACGAACTAGAAAAGCTCGAACCCTTCGGAAACGGTAACCCGAGACCTGTATTCGCACTTCGCGCGCTTAAGGTTAACCGGGTTGAAAAAGGAAGGAGCGAGAGGGCTCCTCTGCAGATCTATGTGACGGCTCCGGACGGAAAAAGATATGCGCTTAAGCTGTTCGACCGGGACGGGATGTTCCTGGAAAGTGCGGATGCTTATTACGGGCGTGGGACTGCCGGCGACATGTGCGACGGTACTGCGCAGGGTGTCATCATCGATGTGATCTATTACCCCGGCATCAATGAATTCAGGGGTGACCGCAGCCTGGAATTCACGATAAATGATTACCGCTTTAAGCGATAGTTGTTGCGTCATGATGCCGAAATTCATATAATCATATATATGAGCAAAGATAGACGTGACAAGATAAATTATTACCTGGATCTGGCAGAAGTAGTGGCGCAGCGCGGTACCTGCCTTCGCCGCAATTACGGTGCCGTGATCGTGAAGAACGATGAGGTCATCTCATCGGGATATGTAGGCGCGCCCAGAGGCAGAAAGAACTGTTCTGACATGGGAGTCTGCATCAGGGAGAAACTCATGATCCCGCGCGGTGAGAGATATGAACTGTGCCGCAGCGTTCACGCCGAGGCGAATGCGATCATTTCGGCTCCCAGACATGAGATGATAGGAGCGGCTCTTTTTCTTGCGGGCAAAGATGCCAATACAGGCGAATACATAGAGAACGCCAATTGCTGTTCCATGTGCAAAAGGCTGGTCATAAATGCCGGCATATCGACTGTATATGTCAGAGATGATAAAGACAATTACCGAAGGATAGACGTTCAGGACTGGATCGACAACGACGAGTCCGTAGAAGGTGTTTCGGGTTACTAATACCGGGAGGGTTATGCAGGATGAAGAACATATTGTTCGTGGCTTCAGAGGGAGTTCCTTTTGTCAAGACAGGCGGTCTGGCAGACGTAGTGGGATCGTTACCAAAGTGCATCGACAAGAAGTATTTTGATGTGCGGGTCATCCTTCCCAAGTATGCGTGCATCAAGCAGGAACTCAAGGACAAGATGGAGTATGTGACTCATTTCTACATGGATTTCCATTGGAAAAATGAGTATGTCGGTGTAATGAAAGCCGAGGTCGAGGGAGTAAAGTATTACTTCATCGATGATGAGATGTACTTCGGAGGCCCTACCGTATACGGCAACGATCCGCTGTATGAAATAGAGAGATATGCATACTTCTGCAAGGCTGCATTGTCCGTACTTCCCGTGATCGATTTCCACCCGGATCTGATCCACTGCCATGACTGGCAGACCGGTCTTATCCCGGTATATCTCAAAGAAAGATTCGCCGGCGGTGAATTCTACCGCGGAATCAAGACCGTCATGACTATCCATAACCTGAAGTTCCAGGGCAAATGGAGCGTTAAGGCAGTCATGGACATAACCGGACTTCCCGGATACTATTTCACATCCGACAAGCTCGAAGCATACAAGGATGCGAACCTCTTAAAGGGCGGCCTCGTGTACGCCGATGCGATCACGACCGTGTCCGCAACATACGCACAGGAGATCAGGACTTCGTTCTACGGTGAAGGCCTCGACGGACTTCTGAATGCGCGTGCAGGAGACCTCAGGGGTATCGTGAATGGTATCGATACCGACGACTTCAATCCCGAGACCGACAAGTATCTGAAGTATCCTTATAATGCGATCAACTTCCGCAAGGAAAAAGTAAAGAACAAGAAGGCTCTGCAGGAAGAACTCGGCCTCGACGTAAACGAGAAGACCATGATGATAGGTCTCGTATCCAGGCTTACGGATCAGAAAGGCTTCGACCTCATAGCTTATGTGATGGATGAACTCTGCCAGGACGATGTACAGATCGTAGTATTAGGTACGGGCGAAGAGCAGTATGAGAACATGTTCCGCCACTTCGACTGGAAATATTCGGGCAGGGTATCCGCAAACATCTATTATTCCGATGAACTCTCACACAAGATCTACGGAAGCTGTGATGCATTCCTGATGCCTTCACTCTTTGAGCCCTGCGGATTATCACAGCTCATGGCGCTAAGATACGGTACCGTGCCGATCGTAAGAGAGACCGGCGGACTTAAAGATACAGTAGAGCCATACAACGAATATGAGAACAAAGGTACAGGATTCTCATTCGTTAACTACAATGCTCACGAGATGCTCGCAACGATCCGTTACGCAGAGCATGTATATTACGATAACAAGCGTGAGTGGAACAAGATCATCGACCGCGGCATGGCAGCTGACTTCTCTTGGCAGGCTTCCGCAGCGAAGTATCAGGAGATGTATATGTGGCTCTGTCCTGATTACGATGCGAAGTAATAGATTAAGGATCACATTCAATTCACCCGTAATACTCAGCATGGTTGCGATAAGCTTCGTCGCGACTCTTCTTGGATATCTGAGCGGCGGTTATATCACAGA
>JAFZQY010000071.1 GCA_017620155.1 Lachnospiraceae bacterium
TATTTGCTGGAAAAACCGATCGTGCCGCCCATCGCCTCGCACAGGTTCTTGGATATGGCAAGCCCTAACCCCGTACCTTCGACATTGCGGTTTCTCTTACTGTCTACCTGCTGGAAGCTGACGAAGAGTTTCTCACTGTCCTCTTCACGAATGCCCTGACCGGTATCGGTGATGTGGTATACGAGCGTCAGATCTTCGGCTGTGATGTCTTCGCAGGAAAGAGAGACCTTGATCCTGCCGGACTGCGTGAACTTGATCGCATTGTTGGCTATGTTGATGAGTATCTGACGGATCCTCATGCTGTCTCCGAGAAGGACATGGGGAAGAGCGGGATCGACTGCGAAGAAGAATTCGAGATGCTTATCGCCTATCCTGGTCTGGAGAGTATTGGCTATGTCATTGATCTCGGAAAGCGGTTCATACTCTTCGGGTATGATCTCCATCTTGCCCGCATCTATCTTGGAATAATCAAGTATGTCGTTAATGATGTTTAAGAGATTCTTGCCCGAGCTTCTGATCTGATGCAGGCAGTCTGACAGGCGGGGGCTTAAGTCTTCTCTGAGCGCGATATCAGCCATGCCTATGACCGCGTTCATGGGAGTACGAAGCTCATGCGACATATTGGCCAGGAAGTCGGATTTCATGCGTGAGGTGCGCTCGAGCTCCAGATTGACGGTCTTCATAAGACGTATCTGGGTTATCGAGTTGGTGGTATCGTGCAGGATATAAACGGTTCCCACCGTATCCTTGTCGGTTCCCAGATCATATTTTCTGACGGTGAAATAGATATCTTCGTCACCTTTGCGGTAATGAAGTGTCTTGATGTTCTCTACATCCTCGACATGGGATACCCATTCTTCGAGAACGGATATGTCTTTCCATTTTTCAAGGAATTCAGGATCGATGAGGTTTCTGATACGGTCGTTTACATGTATCAGATCCTTGTTGCCGTTATACAGGATAAGGCCGTCACTCATCTCATTGGCAAATGACATGATGACTTCGTTTCTCAGGCGGATATCGGACTGGACGAATACATAGTAGTAAGTCAGATAGCAGACCATATCCATCACAAGTGTGAATATCCAGAGCGGAAGAGTGAAGAGATAACAAAGGCCGATCGTGGCCATGAGCAGTATCTGAAGAAGGATCAGTGTTAAGTACTTACTGCGAAACATCCTATGCGTGTTTAACAGGCATCTGAAGTAAACCGCTATCGCGAAAACACAGGCGATAACGCAGAACAGTACATAGGTATGGAATCCGCCGAACAGTCTTAAGCCCGGAAATGCCTCGGCTACCCACCATAGCCGGCCGAAAAGTATGCGTTTGGTAAAACCGATACGATTAGGCGCGGAGAAACTGAATATTACCAGAAAAGTCAGAAAAGCGCTCATCAGAGCCATGAATATGAGACTGCGCAGATACTTTAGGTTGGCGGTCGTCTTGATGACAGTCCACAAAGCTCCGAGGAACATCCAGGAATAGACCAGATAGTATATGTACAGCAGATTACGTGCTTCCTTGAGGGACTGGCTCTGAATCAGAAGGATTGAAAGGATGTTGCACACTATAAGAAGCAGGGTCGTTGCAGTAAAACCGTGGTTTTTCTGCTTGACTCTGATGCCGAAGATGAAGCCTATTACACATATGATCGTTGCAATGACGATTACTATTTCCATACGCGATCATCCTCATATAGGGCCTACATATACTTATATTAACACGGATTGAGGGCATCATGCACCTGTATTCATATAAAAAAGCCGGGGACGCGAATTGTCCCCGGCTTGTCTGAAATGAATGGTTTAGTATGTTTCGTAATAGTATGTCGGATTTTCAAGAAGGATATCCATGACGTCTTCAGGAATATCTTCCGGTGCGATGTAGAAACCGTTAAATCCGTATCCATAATAATCATCCGAAGTTATGTTGGAAGAGGAGTTGGTCTGCCCGGCTTCCTGTTTAAAGTATATGGTTGCCGAGCATGAATAATCAGCGGTCTTCCAGCTTTCCTGATATCCGAATATGATATGCAGCTTATCTACAAGCACATCTATCTGTCCGGGATCTTCTATCATGGCTGTGTAGTCTGCTACGCAGGCTCCGGTTTCATCGCATTCCGTGTAATACAGATCTATACCGGAAATGTCATCCTTACACTCATCGCTGTCAAGATACAGATCATGTTCCTTCAGGAACTCTATCGTATGCGTATACTCGGGATAAATCTCAAAGTAGTAATCGATAGAAGCATAGTAGGTATATGCCTGTGAATCATTGTATTCGAGTGAACCGATCGGATCATTGTTATGGGCAAGAGTATAATCATACTGAACTAAATCCGCCTCGTAGCTTTCTTTGAATTCCCTGAACATATCCTCATCGGCATCAATTCTGCTGACACCGTATCCACAGTTGTAACTCATGACACCGTTAGTGGAGTTATCCTTTATCCGCGCATATGCGCTTTCAAGATCATACAGGCATGATCTGTATTCGTTCGTACCGATCACTGCGTTCATCAGATCTTCATCGATATCTTCCGGAATGAACAGTGATCTTACTACGTAGCGGCCGTTTTTCATCCTGTAGAATACTGCCGTATCATATCCTTTAGTGTATTCCGGAGTGTAACCTTCGATATAACCTTCATCTCCCCAGAGCTTATACATCTCTCTGATCTCACTCTGGCCTATGGCAGCGAGAGTTTTCACATCTTCTATATTGGTGAGCTCAAGCTTATGTATGAAGTGCTCCTCGTACATTTCATAATCATCATTCTCGTTGATGTAGTCACGGGGACTGTAACATGAGTAGAAGGCAGCGCTTTCCACTTTGTCGGAATCGGGAAGGTATGTATCGTAACCGGTTAGATCCTCTTTATATACCGCAAAAACCAGAATGGCTGCGATAGCGACCGGTACAGCGTGCCAAAGTTTTCTGGTGGCACATTTCATGTTTCCGGCGCATATGATCTCAACGATCATGCATGAAACAAACGCGCTGAACAATATGGCTATGATGAGCGGTACATTGAATCCCGCAAAACATGAGCCGACCATGATCTCAATTATGTATCCGCTGAGTATCGTTCCGGCAATGGCCGTTATGAATTTGGCTGTATACATGATCGCCGGATGAACATAACCCGATCCGATATCCTCAGCGCGTCTCTTCATGAATGCAAGATAGGAGAGGACGATCGCAACGACGCCCAGAAGGACCGAAGCCAGGATAAATCCGGCAGTTCCCGACATCAGGGGCTTTTCGGCATATTCGTTATAGTTGAAAATGCCTATCATATGTATGTGGTTGGCTATTGAAGAGATAAAGTCGGGTCTGTATTTATCCGGTGCATCGATCATCCAGCTGATGTCACGGTATGTAGCATAGTATGAAGACATCATCGATGTAAAAAGCATCCCGATCAGCGGCTTGCCGGCCAGCAAAATGAAATCGGTGATCACGGCGATCATCATGTTTTTGCTGACAAGAACAGCCAGGACAGTGATGGTATATACCGTGATATAAAGAAGGAGATTAAGCAGATATTCGATCAACATTCCTCCTATCACCTGACCCGAAACCGCCCCCATGAACAATGATATGAGCAGCCCGATCATCCTGAATACAAATGCAAGTGCGGCAAATACCATGACGGGATTAACACAAATGTTTAAGAACAGATCGCGCCTGGTGATCGGATGACTGAGATAGAAGTCCACCGACTGTGTCTTGTACAGAAATGCAAATGACGTAAATCCGGCGAGGAGCGCTATGCCTGCGGTGATCAAGAAGGAATAAGATGTAGGGCCTATCCATCCTGACGCAGCGGAGATCATATATTCCCTCAGCGTCATGCGATAACTTATATCGTATAATATGTAGTTTTTTCTGGCCATGAACAGTACCAGGATGGTTCCCAGTATGTAGTAAGAGAAGAAGGCAAGTATGGTCAGTGCGGGTATCCAGATATGTCTCTTGGTTATCTCTGTCTGGAGATCCTTAAATGATATGTTATGCAAGGATGATCTTTGAGATGTCATATCCCACTACCTCCGTTTCGCTGATGAATATTTCCTCGAGTGTGAGCGGCAGGAGTTCCGCAAATACGGTGTCGGTCCGGTCGATGTAGGAAGTGATCTCGTCTGCCGTACCTCTGACCGTATATGTGTGAAGTCTGCCCTGCTCCTTATGTATGACTATGTCCATGCTGCTTTCCAGATCGGTCCTGTCTTCATCGGATTTAAATACTATCTGAAGTTTGTTGATGTTTAACTTCATATCGTTGATGTCTCTGGAGAGTAGTATTCCGCCTTCATGAAGTAGACCGACATGATCGCATATGTCCTCGAGTTCTCTTAAGTTATGAGAGGTCAGGATCGGTGTTAAGCCTCTGTCTTCCATGTCTTTTGCAAAAAGCGATTTGGTCGCCTGTCTCATCACCGGATCAAGCCCGTCAAAAGTTTCATCGCAGAGCAGATATTTACATCCGCTGCAAAGGCCCGTGATCACGGAAAACTGCTTGCGCATTCCTTTGGAAAAGCCCTGGATGCGTCGCTTGGGATCCAGGCTAAAAGAGGAGAGCAGCTTATGAAATCTCTCCGTATCAAAGGAGCGGTATATCTTGCTGTAGTAGGCCAGCATGTCCTCCGGCGTCGCATTTGCAAAAAAGTATGAATCATCACTTATGAAGAAAACCTTGGACTTGGCGCTGGGGTTATCCCATATGTTCTCGTCGTCCACGATGATCTGTCCTTCATCGGGTTTTAATACGCCGGCCATCATGCGCAGGAGAGTGGTCTTGCCTGCACCGTTTGTGCCGACCATGCCGAATACTTCATTCTCATTCATGGTAAGTGACAGATCAGTTACGGCCGGGTATCTGTCATAGTATTTGCTGACATTTGATATTTCGATCATAGTCTTACTTTTCCTCCCGTGTCTGTGCCCACAGAGCATCCATGTCAATGCCCAGTCCCGCACCTTCTTTACGGATCTCGCTGAGTTTGTTTTTCAGCTCATCCTTCTTCTTATCAAGCAGATTCGGATTTCCTGCCACAAAGTTGCCTTTACCTTTGACCGTATACATGAATCCCTCCCTGGTGAGCTCGGCATAAGCCTTTTGTATGGTGTTGGGGTTGGTAGCAAGTTCCACAGCGAGAGCCCTGACCGACGGCATCTGTTCATCTTCCTGCATCACGCCCGAAAGGATGAGCTGTTTATAATGGTCGGCTATCTGCTCGTATATGGGTCTTGCGTCTCTGAAATTGATCACTGCCATATGCATTACCTCATATTGACCGTTCTAACTGTACTACATGTGATAGTACAGTTATAGCATCCTCGTTATCACATGTCAACAGCAATTCGGATCATTCACGGGAAAAAATATATTTATCCTAAAAAAACTAGGTAATTCGTGTTATAGTATGTAAAGGTTTTTCAGGAGGAAAGAAATATGTATTACACAAACGTACTCGATCTGATCGGAAATACGCCGCTCATCAGCCTTGAGCAGACGACAGGTCTTAAGATCTTCGCCAAGGCAGAATTCCTTAATCCCGGCGGAAGCATCAAGGACAGGATCGCCCTTAACATGATAGAAGAGGCTGAGAAGGACGGGAGATTGAAACCCGGAATGACGATCATAGAGCCCACATCCGGAAATACAGGAATAGGTCTCGCGCTCTGCGGCGTCCGCAAAGGTTATCGCGTGATCATCGTGATGCCCGAGAACATGAGCGAGGAAAGAAAGAAGATAATCAAGGCATTGGGCGCGGAACTTGTCCTTACCGATCCTAAGCTCAGCATCGGCGGATCTGTGGATAAAGCGATGGAGATAGCGGCTACTTCGGATGAATATTTTGTTCCACAGCAGTTCCAGAACCCCGCCAATCCCGAGATGCATTACCGTACCACGGCAGTGGAACTTGTCGAGCAGCTCGGTAAGAAGATAGATATATATGTATCAGGTATCGGAAGCGGCGGAACTCTTCAGGGCGTAGCGAAGTATCTGCTCGAAAAGAATCCCGATTGCAGGATAGTGGCGGTAGAGCCCAAGAATGTATCCGCGCTGCTCGGGGACGAGCCGGGACTTCATCAGATACAGGGAATAGGTGACGGTTTCATACCGGATATCCTGGATACGAAGATCATCACCGATATAGTTACGGTGACAGATGAAAACGCGATCAATACCGCGAGAGAACTTGCCAGAGTACAGGGGCTTCTTGTAGGTACATCGGCAGGCGCCAATGTATGGGCAGCCATGAAGATGGCGAGGAAATACGGGGATGACAAGGTAGTAGCGACGGTTCTTCCGGATCGTGCCGAGAGATATTTCAGTACAGCGCTGATCTAAATCCTTTGAGCTTTCATTTCGATCTTTCGATCGTACATGCGCTTATCGGAACATTTGAATACTTCAGTGACCGGGTCGTAATCGTCCCGGTCATTTTTGGCTGTGATCTCAGGATCGTTGCTGCTGCAATAGCCATGTGCGTAGGAGAGCGCTAGAGGAGTGCGCGTCTCATTGATTCTGTCACACTTCTTCTGCAGAGTATCAAGAAGCGAAGCCGCATCGGCTTTTGCTTCATCGGGGATGATCACGAGGAATTCATCACCGCCCATCCTGCATGTGATACAGTCATCCGTGAAAACTTCGGACAGGAGGTTGGAAAAGTCGGTCAGCAGCTGATCGCCAGCCTCATGACCATAGTTGTCATTGGCCTTTTTCAGGTCGTTTAAGTCAAAGCTGATCATGCCATAGGAGGTGGTCTTGTGGCTTGCTTTGAGACTCGCAAATTCCTCGTCACTCTTACGACGGTTAAAGAGGCCGGTCATCGTATCCGTATAGGCCATCTTATCGAGGAGCTCGTTACGGGCTTCGGCTGTCTTACGTCTGGTCTGGACAGAGAAGAAGTCGAGGAACATCGAGATCGCGAAGATGAATACGCCCGAGAGCATGCGGCTCTCATAGCGGTTGCCGTGATTGTGGCCGACATAGTAGTACAGGAAGAAATAGATCATATCGCGCAGACAGAATACCACGAGCAGGAAGAATCCTATCAGGAAATGCTTGTGCATGTGTTTCTTTCTGATAAGAGCGCGTATCGACATATAGAGGATGAACCCGAGTGATAATACCAGCAGGATATGATTGATGGGAAGTGATCTGGGCAGATGGCGTATATTGGTGAAGTGCAGGACTACGCAGTCAACCGCGAAGATTCCCTGAGCTATGAGAATCCCGAGGAAAATGTATCTGCGGAAGGTCTTTTCACGGATATAGAAATCATCCGCAAAGTAGAGCGTGAAAAAGAACGGTGCTATGTAAAATGAGAGGTATTCGAGGTATCCTTTCAGCGCCAGATTATTGGTAAAGATACCGATCAGATCATAGTTGCACATTACCCAGAGACCCATTGAAAAAATGGAGACTGCCAGGTATACCAGACGGACCATCTCTTCGTCGCGCAGCATGAAAACGAGAGATACCGCGGCTATCGATAATCCGAGCATGATCAATGTGAAATCTATGAAGTACTGCAGACGGAGCCGGCACAGCTGATTACGATAAAAGACAGCCGAGTTTTCGGTGATGACCGGCGGCTCCAATGACGCGGTCTCGCCTTTTTCCGTGGCTATATATTCCACACAGAGTTCTTTGCCCGCATATCCGTTATCAAGCGGGAAACTCACATGGCCGTAGCCTATCATATATTTATTCTCTGAGCCGTATGAATAGATGAGATCCTGATCGAGATAGACATTGGTGATACAGTGCGTGATATAGATAGTGAACATCGGACTGTCTAGTTCATCTTCGGGCATGGTCAGCGTATACCGCATAACGGTTCCTGCCGGCACGGGATCGAATTTCAATTCATCCAATGAGATGTTTTCGTAGTGTGAATCACCGATCCACACATCCGCAGGACCATTAAGGCTGACGGTAGACACGTCAACCACGCCCTTCCTGAAAGTCCGCGTCATCATGAAGAATGTCTCATAAGCCAGAAGTACAGTCAGTAATGCGATTATGATCTGGGCTATCCTGCGTTTCATAGTCTAATTGTATCACAGGAAGCCTGTAGATGGTCAGTTTAATAGATCGCGGAGCGTCTTCTTATAAAAGTAGTCGTGGACTATCTCATCGAATTCTTCCCACATCGGGAGAGTGCGGCATATTTTTTTCTGCGGGCAGTCATATGACTTGTCGGCCAGGCATGCTACAGAAGATAAAGTGCCCTCCATGAGTTCAAGAACCTCTCCGATCTTATAGTCTTCAGGCTTGCGGTTCAGTTTGTATCCGCCGCCTTTTCCGCTGGCGCCTGTAAGGAGACCGCCGGATACCATGTCTTTTGCTATTATCTCCAGATACTTCTTGGATATGTTCTGTCTGGCTGCGATATCCTTGAGCGGGATATATGCTCCGTTATCATTTTCCGCCAGATCTATCATTACTCTTATGGCATAACGCCCTCTTGTTGAAATCATATTATTACTCCCTTCGCGAAAATAATATCACAATTCACGAAAAAAAAACCAAAAACCTATTGACATAGTAGGCAATATGGATTATATTGTCAACAGTTGATCGAAAAAAAGTTATAAGCCGATCAGAAAATCTGTGAAAGGAGATGCGACATGAGCAATATCAATATGGAAAAGACATATGCAAATAAAACCTACATGTGTTGTTGGTGTTGTCGAATGCTGATCTCCCGGGCTTATAATATGGCCGGGGCATTCACAAGCCTGTGGATACGCCCTGACGAACGATGTTAAAACATAAGTTCACTTAAGACCATCAGCCCGGGAGCCCAATATAGCCTCCGGGCTTTTTTATAAGAAACATCAGGCGAAGAAAATCAAAACCAAAAACCGAAAACCGATACGAAAACAATTCATATAACTATTCATTAATAAGGAGAATAAAAATGAGCGATTACAGATTTGAAACATTACAGTTACACGTAGGCCAGGAAAACCCCGATCCCGCATCCGATGCGAGAGCAGTTCCGATCTATCAGACCACATCATATGTATTCCGTAACAGCAAGCACGCAGCAGACCGTTTCGGCCTCGCAGATGCAGGTAACATATACGGCAGACTGACTAACTCCACACAGGGCGTTCTGGAGGAGAGATTAGCAGCACTTGAAGGCGGAAGCGCAGCACTCGCACTTGCATCAGGCGCAGCAGCCATTACCTATACTATAGAAGCACTTGCTGCAAACGGCGGACACATCGTAGCTCAGAAGACCATATACGGCGGCAGCTACAACCTGCTCGCACACACGCTTCCCCAGTACGGCATCAGAACTACTTTCGTTGATGCGCATAACCTGGCTGAAGTTGAAGCAGCCATTGAAGATGATACGAGAGCGATCTACTTAGAGACACTGGGTAATCCCAATTCCGATATCCCCGATATTGACGCGATCGCAGAGATAGCTCACAAGCACGGACTTCCGGTAGTGGTAGATAATACCTTCGGTACTCCTTATCTGATCAGACCGTTCGAGCATGGTGCAGATATCGTGGTTCATTCGGCTACCAAGTTCATCGGCGGACACGGAACTACACTCGGTGGAGTCATTGTAGAATCAGGCAAGTTCAACTGGAAGGCCAGCGGCAAGTATCCGAACATCGCAGACGCCAACCCCAGCTATCACGGAGTATCCTTCTATGATGTAGTAGGACCTGCAGCATTTGTTACTTATATTAGGGCGATCCTTCTTCGTGATACCGGCGCAACCCTTTCACCTTTCAACGCCTTCCTTCTTCTTCAGGGTGTTGAGACTCTGTCTCTCAGACTTGAGCGTCACGCAGAGAATACCGCCAAGGTGGTTGAGTTCCTTAAGAATCATCCGAAGGTTGCCAAGGTTAATCATCCTTCACTTGAAGATCATCCCGATCATGCACTGTATCAGAGATATTTCCCGAACGGCGGCGGATCGATCTTCACATTCGATATCAAGGGCGGACAGGATGAGGCATGGAGATTCATCGATAACCTGGAGATTTTCTCACTTCTGGCCAACGTGGCAGATGTAAAGAGCCTCGTTATCCATCCCGCATCAACCACACATTCACAGCTGTCTGCAGAAGAACTTGCGGATCAGGGAATCAATCCCGGTACTATCCGCCTTTCCATCGGTACAGAGCATATCGATGATATCATCGCCGATCTGGAAAAAGGATTCGCAGCAGTATAAGCAGAGTAGTATACTATCATTTACGGAGGAAAAAATCATGTCAAACATATATAAAGGAACACTCGGTCTCGTAGGCAACACCCCCCTTGTAGAGGTGGTAAATATCGAAAAGGAACTGGATCTTAAGGCAACCGTACTCGTTAAACTTGAGTACTTCAACCCCGCCGGCAGCGTCAAGGATCGTATCGCCAAGGCTATGATCGAAGATGCGGAGGAAAAAGGGAAACTCAAAGAAGGTTCAGTCATCATAGAGCCCACATCCGGTAATACCGGTATCGGACTTGCAGCAATCGCGGCTTCCAAGGGTTACAGGATCATCCTGACCATGCCCGAGACGATGAGCGTGGAGCGCAGGAGTATCCTTAAGGCATACGGAGCAGAGATAGTACTTACTGAAGGCTCAAAAGGTATGAAGGGCGCTATCGCCAAAGCAGAAGAACTGGCTAAGGAGATCCCTGATTCATTCATTCCCGGACAGTTCGTCAATCCCGCCAATCCCGCGATCCACAAGGCAACCACAGGTCCCGAGATCTGGAAGGATACGGACGGAAAAGTAGATATATTCATCGCGGGCGTTGGTACAGGCGGAACTGTGACCGGTACCGGTGAGTACTTAAAGAGCCAGAAGAGCGATGTGAAGATAGTGGCATTGGAGCCAGAGGATTCACCGGTTCTTTCAGAGGGAAGAGCGGGCGCGCATAAGATCCAGGGTATCGGAGCCGGCTTCGTACCCGATGTTCTGAATACCAAGGTCTACGATGAGGTTTTCAAGGCATCCAACGATGATGCTTTTGCAACATCAAAACTGTTGGCCAGAAAAGAAGGAATATCCGTAGGAATATCTTCCGGTGCAGCACTTTTTGCAGCCATCCAGTATGCAAAGAAACCCGAGAACGCAGGTAAGACCATCGTAGCGCTTCTTCCCGACAGCGGAGACAGATACTACTCTACGGCATTGTTTACTGAGTGACGGATCGATCCGTACACTCGAAGATTCAGAGAATAAGGAATAATCATGAAACGCGTACTTACGATTCAGGACATTTCGTGCCTGGGGAAATGCTCGCTGACGATCGCACTTCCCGTGATCTCGGCGCTCGGTGTGGAGACAGTAATACTGCCCACGGCTGTGCTCTCGACACATACCATGTTCAAAAACTTCACTGTCAAGGATCTGTCGGACCAGATCGAGCCCATCGCTAAGCACTGGGCAGATGAAGGCGTGACATTTGATGCCATATACACCGGATATCTGGGGACTATAGAGCAGATCGATCAGATCAGGGAACTGATCAGGACGTTTAAGACCGATGATACACTGGTGATCGTGGATCCGGTCATGGCCGATAACGGTAAGCTTTATCCCGCATTTGATATGGATTATGTGAAAAAGAATGCCGAGCTGTGCGCAGTGGCCGATATCATAGTTCCCAACATAACCGAAGCATCATTCATGACGGGGATGGAATATAAGGAAGAATACGATACGGATTATATTAAGGAACTGCTCTCAAGGCTTAACGATCTCGGGGCCGGCATAAGCGTCCTGACAGGCGTATCGACCGAGCCCGGCAAGACCGGAGTCATGGGATATGACAGATCGACCGGAGAGTATTATACCTATCAGAACCGGAAGATCGACGCGTCATATCACGGAACCGGAGACCTGTTCTCCAGCACATGCGTGGGCGAGATCATGCGCGGGAAAACCTGGCAGGATGCCATGAGGATCGCAGCAGACTATACGGCACATACGATAGAAGTGACGCTTAAGAACCCGAAGAAGCCCTGGTACGGAGTTGATTTCGAGGCGACGATCCCTGAACTCATAAATATGGATTAGAAATAATGATGATATATGAGCCTTCTGTCTGAAATACAGGCAGAGGGCTTATTGTTTATGATATGATATCTAAGTGAATGATCATGAGGATTCATACAGAGAATCCTGTGACAGAACTGAATTATGCGGGGGTAAACTATGGTATTTCAAGGTAAAGAGATCGAATTATACATAAACGAAGTTCGTCCGGGTATATATCTGCTTGATGAGGGGCATATGGCGACCGGATATCTGGTAGTCGGAGAAACAAGCGCCCTCCTTATCGACACGATGTGCGGACTTACAGACTTAGGGCAGGCCGTACGGAATCTTACGGATAAACCTGTTAAGGTTATCAATACACACGGCCACCCGGATCATATCTACGGCAACATATACTTCGATGAAGCCTATATCAATCCGGCTGATCTGGAGCTGGCTCACATGTTTATGAAGGAGCCGCTCTTCGTACAGATGTGCGAGCAGTTTGGCGCAAAGATGCCTCCGTTCAGGGATATACTTCCGGGGGAAGTGATAGACTTAGGCGGCAGGACACTCACTCTGTACGGCCTTCCGGGACATACTCCCGGTGGACTGCTCCTTCTCTTAAAAGAGGACAGGATACTCTTTACGGGCGACAGCATCAATCACCATCTGTGGATGCAGGTTCCCGGCGCACTTCCGATGAGAGAGTTCCTGAATAATCTGGACAATATCATGTTTCTTGAGAATGAAGCCGATGTGATCCTTCACGGTCATGCCAGAGATTTTGATGATATATCGTTGCTCAGATGCGTAAGACAGGGAGCGGAAGAAATATGTGAAGGCAAGACCGGAGATGACAAGCCGTATGAATGGTCCGGCGGAACAGGCCTCCAGCATGCCTTCAAATGTGATCCGGATAAGCATTATCAGCAGGAGGATCATGTGATATGCTATCCCTCAAACTGAATACGCTTAAAGACAATTTATCGAGCCTGGGATCACTTGCAGTCGGTTTTTCAGGAGGAGTGGATTCCACATTTCTCCTGTCGGTTGCTAACGAGGTGCTGGGAGACCGGGTGGTAGCGGTTACTGCTAATGATGATGCTTTTCCCGAGAGGGAGTATGCGGAAGCGAAGGCTTTCTGCGTGGAACGCGGCATCAGACAGATCATCGTAAAGACAAACCCGCTGGAGATAGATGAGTACCGGCATAATGCTCCCGACAGATGCTATCACTGCAAAAAGGCTTTTTTCTCAGAGATAAAGCGAATTGCTAAAGAAAATGGGATCGAGCACGTTGCGGAAGGATCCAACACGGACGATGAAGGAGATTACCGCCCGGGCCTTAAGGCAGTTGAGGAACTGGGCATATTGAGTCCTCTGCGTGAAGCAGGTCTCTCCAAAGCAGACATACGCGCTCTTTCCAAAGAGATGGGGCTGCCAACATGGAGCAAACCTTCATATGCATGTCTGGCATCCAGATTCGTATTCGGGGAAGAGATCACCGAGGAGAAACTCCATATGATAGACCGTGCCGAACAGTTCCTGATAGAGCTCGGTTTCATAGAGGAGCGTGTCAGGATCCATGGTAATCTGGCCAGGATAGAAGTACCTGCCGCAGATATCCCGAGGATAGCAGCCGATGCGGTCCGCAACCAAATATATGAAGAATTCAGGAAAATCGGCTTTATGTATATAAGTCTGGACCTGAAGGGATACCGCACCGGAAGCATGAATGAAACCCTGGCTCAAAAATAATTTTGTTAAATATTCAAAATACCTATTGACATGGTAGGTAAAAGTATGTATTATGATTAAAAATCAAAACGAAAGGAGCATGACGAATATGAAGAACAACGTTTACAGAACCAATACCATGTGTTGTATGTGTATGTGTTGTCGAATGCTGATCTCCCAGGCAAGTAATATGGTCGGGTGTTTGGCCCATTTGTCATGCGCCCGGATACATTGATTTATCATTTTGAATCTCTGTAAAGCCATTGCCTGGGAGTAAAACCCCGGGCATTATTTATGTCCGGGACAAAACGAACCGGAATATGTCACTAAAGAGAAATCAAAACTGCTGAAAAGCAAAACTTAAAAGAAATGAGGAAAAAAGTTATGAAAAAGAATCTGATCAAAAAACTAATAACCGGCATAGCAGCCGCAACACTCGGAGCCATTCTGCTTACCGGATGCGGAAGCACAGCCGCAACATCCGCTGAAGGCTCGTCCACTGAAACGGCAGGCGATTCGGAAGACAGAGTTTACAGAACCCTCGATGAGATAAAAGAGAGCGGAACCGTAAACATCGGCGTATTCTCAGACAAGAATCCCTTCGGATATGTGGATGAGAACGGTACCTATCAGGGTTACGACGTATACTTCGCAGAAAGGATCGGACAGGATCTCGGAGTTAAGATCAATTACGTATCTACCGAAGCAGCAAGCCGTGTTGAGTATCTTGAGACAGGTAAGGTCGATATAGTACTTGCGAACTTCACCGTAACCGAAGAAAGAGCAGAGAAAGTTGATTTCGCTCTTCCCTACATGAACGTGGCACTTGGCGTAGTATCACCCGAAGACAACGTGATCGAAGATCTCTCACAGGTTGGCGCTGATGACCAGATCATCGTTATATCAGGTACTACTGCAGAGACATATCTCGAGAAGAATTATCCCGATATCAAGCTCCAGAAGTTCGATACATATGCTACAGCCAAGACTTCTTTTGAGAACGGAACCGGTGTTGCTTGGGCTAACGACAATACCGAGGTCATAGCATACTCACTCGAGAATGAAGGCTATGTTGTAGGTATCCCTTCACTCGGAAGCCAGGACACCATCGCTCCCGCAGTATCCAAGGGCAACAGTTCTCTCCTTGACTGGCTGAACGATGAGATCAAGACGCTCGGAGGCGAAAACTTCTTCCATGCAGATTATGAAGCAACTCTTCTTGATACTTACGGCAAGGATTATGAGGATACTCTGGTAGTTGAAGGCGGCGTAGTAGCAGGTGGAGCAGCTGATTCTGAAGCAGCATCTGCAGGAGACCTTGATATCGTTCCCGGTAACGGTGAGACCATCAAGATTGCAGCATCACCCGTACCTCACGCAGAGATCCTTGAGAAAGCAGCAGAAATACTTAAAGATTACGGTTATGAATTGGATATAGTAGAATTCGAAGATTATGTACAGCCAAACCTGGTTGTTGAATCCGGTGAGTTTGATGCAAACTATTTCCAGCATGTTCCTTATCTTGACAGCTTCAATGAAGAGCAGGGTACCCACCTTGTAGATGCGGGCGATATCCATTACGAGCCCTTCGGCATCTATCCCGGTACCAAGTCAAGCCTTGACGATGTAGCAGATGGTGACTCGGTAGCCATCCCCAACGATACCACCAACGAAGCAAGAGCACTCCTTCTCCTTCAGGACAACGGACTTCTGAAGTTAAAGGACGGAGCAGGTCTTACGGCAACAGTTAATGATGTAGTAGAGAACCCTTACAATCTTGAGTTCGTAGAGCTTGAGGCAGCACAGGTAGCAAGAGTCGTTAACGAAGTTGAGTATGTGGTACTTAACGGAAACTATGCTCTTGAGGCAGGTTTCTCGGTAGCAAAAGATTCCATCGCTTATGAGGCAAGTGATTCCGTTGCGGCACAGACATATGTTAATATAATAGCTGTCTATGACGGCAACGAATCCACTGACAAGATCAAAGCACTGGTTAGCGTGCTGAGATCCGACGATATCAAGAAGTTCATAGAAGATACATACGACGGAGCAGTCGTATTCTATGACTGATATCTGAATTGAACTTTGCGGGAGGGTGCCAAAGCCCTCCCGTATCTTTTGGAGACAGACATGAGCGAGATTGAGATTAAAAACCTGACTAAGAAATTCGAAGTAAAAGAGCATACGGTAGTAGCTCTGGATGATGTGACCCTTTCGATCGAAAAGGGAGATATCTTCGGCATCATCGGTATGTCCGGTGCGGGGAAGAGCACATTGGTAAGGTCCATCAATTATCTGGAGGAACCCACGGACGGGCGTGTCCTGATAGACGGTGTGGATCTGGGAACCCTGACGCAAAAGGAACTCCGTAAAAAACGAAGCGACATCGGAATGATCTTTCAGGGATTTAATCTACTGGAGCAGAAGAATGTTGTGGACAATGTCTGTTTTCCCCTCGAGATAGCGGGCGTAAAGAGAAAAGAAGCAAGAATCCGGGCCCGCGAACTCCTTAAAACCGTTAATCTGGAAGACAAGGAAAAAGCATATCCCTCCCAGCTATCCGGAGGACAGAAGCAGAGAGTTGCGATAGCCAGGGCTCTGGCATCGGATCCGCAGATCCTTCTGTGCGATGAAGCAACGAGCGCACTCGATCCGCAGACGACCGAGTCCATACTGAGTCTCCTAAAAGAGATCAATGAGAAACTGAACATAACCATCGTCGTCATCACACATCAGATGTCGGTGGTCACGCAGATATGTAACAAAGTGGCGATAATCGATGACGGTAAGGTCGTGGAACAGGGCCCCGTGGATACGATATTCGAAGATCCCAAGACCGATGCCGCCAAAGAATTGATCCTTGATAAAAAGGTCCGCTACACACCTGTAGAACAGCTTCACGCGACCAGAAAGATCAGGATTGTATTTAATGAGAATTCATCGTATGAGCCTGTCATCTCAAATGTCGTGCTGAAATACCAGGCTCCCGTCAATATATTAAAAGCCGATACGAGAAACGTCGGCGGAAAAGCCAGAGGAGAGATGATCTTGGGGCTTCCCGACGGTGAAGATCTTCAGCAGGGGATCATCGAGTATCTTTCAGGGATTGGACTTACTGTAACGGAGGTGGATTACGATGTTTGATGAAAAAGTGATACAGATGATACTTGAAGGCATCAGGGATACGCTTTATATGACGCTGGTGTCCACCGCATTCGGATACATCATAGGTCTTCCCTTCGGGATCGTATTGAATGTAACCCGCAAGGATGGTCTCAAACCCAATAAGATCATATACGGGATCGGAGATTTCATCTGCAATATCGTGCGAAGTATTCCTTTCCTGATCCTGCTGATCCTTCTCATACCTTTTACGAGGCTGGTAGTTGGTCAGAGCTACGGATCTACAGCAACGATAGTTCCTCTCGTTATCTGCGCTGCCCCCTATATCGCCAGAGTAGTGGAGTCATCGCTTAACGAAGTCGATGCGGGCGTCATAGAAGCTGCCAAGGCAATGGGCGCCAGCGATCTTCAGATCATTTTCAAGGTGCTGCTTGTAGAGGCGAGGATATCGCTCTTTACGGGAGCAACAATCACTACCGGACTTTTACTCGGTTATTCGGCAATGTCGGGAACCGTCGGCGGAGGCGGACTCGGCGATATCGCAGTCAGATACGGTTACTACAGATGGCAGACCGATATCATGCTCGTCACGGTCGTGTTATTGATACTCATTTTCCAGATAATCCAGAATATCGGTACCAGACTGTCTGCCCGTATCGATCACAGGAAACATTAAACAATCCATGGATACTTCTGTTATCAGTTCATATATACCGCTGTTTGCGGAGGCGTTTTTGCTGACCATAAAGATAGGATGGATAGGGATAGGACTGTCTCTGCTCCTTGGGGTCGTGGATGCCTTCATACTGTATTTCCGGATTCCCATTCTGTCCGGAATTGTTAAGGGCTATGTGGAGCTGTTCCGCAATACGCCTCTTCTGGTTCAACTTTTCTTTCTGTATTACGGACTTCCCGCGATTGGAATCAGGATATCGGCTGAAGTCTGCGGCGCGATCGGTTTAGGGCTTCTGGGCGGAAGCTACATGACCGAGAGCATCAGGAGCGGCCTTGAAGCCGTGCCCGGGATCCAGACGGAGAGTTCCTACGCACTCGGAATGAGCAGATTACAGTCATTTGTTCTGGTCATCCTTCCGCAGGCGTTCTCGATCAGCGTTCCCGCGATCATTGCTAATGTCATCTTTTTGCTGAAGGAGACGAGCGTCTTCTCGGCGATCAGCCTGATGGATCTGATGTTTACCGCAAAAGACCTGATAGGCCTATATTACGACACTACGGAGAGCCTTTTCCTGCTCGTGATCTTCTATATACTGATGCTTCTGCCGGTATCGCTGGCGGGCACCTATATAGAGAAAAGAGCCAGGTTTAAGATGTTTGGAGACTGAAGATGGGATTCGAAGTACTTTTTAAAGGAACAAATATGCTGCGTCTCCTGGGGGGCTTAGGCGTGGCGATGAAGATAAGCCTGATCTCGATCGCCATAAGTATAGCCCTGGGAATAATCCTGGGCATGCTAATGACTCTGAAAAATCCGGTCATCAATGTGATTTCGAGAGTGTATCTTGAGATCGTGCGCATCATGCCTCAGATGGTGCTGTTGTTCATCGTCTTTTTCGGCTTTACCAAGGCGATGGGACTTAATCTTTCGGCGGAGCTGAGCTCGATCATAGTTTTTTCATTCTGGGGTACGGCCGAGATGTCAGATCTCGTGCGCAGCTGTCTGATAAGCATCCCCGCGATCCAGTATGAGAGCAGCGCAGCCTTAGGATTAAGCAAGCTTCAGACATATGTATATGTGATTATCCCTCAGATAGGCAGGAGGCTCATCCCCCTGTCGATCAATCTGATCACGAGGATGATCAAGACCACAAGTCTTGTGATGATGATAGGAATAGTCGAAGTGCTCAAAGTAGGACAGCAGATCATAGAAGCCAACAGGAAGAGTTCGCCTAATGCCGCTTTCGGGGTTTTTGCGACAGTATTCTTACTGTACTTTGTGGTATGCTGGCCGATAAGCACGTTTTCAAGATATCTGGAAAAGAAATGGGCGAATTGATATGAGTGAAGAGATACTGAAGATCGAACATCTGTATAAGAGTTATGAGGATATCCCTGTCCTTGAGGATATCAGTCTGACTGTGAAAAAGGGCGAGACAGTCGTTATCGTCGGACCGTCAGGATGCGGCAAGAGCACGTTCTTAAGGTGCATCAACGGACTTGAGGACATACAGGAAGGTCATGTTTATCTGGAAGGAGCCCAGATCAATCCGGCATCATCCGAATCTGCGGTCAACAGACAGAAGATTGGGATGGTATTTCAGAGTTATGATCTTTTTCCGCATAAGACGGTGCTTGAAAATGTCATACTTGCTCCGATGAAAGTGCAGAAGAGAAAGAAAGAGGATGCTACTAAGGAAGCCCTTGCGCTGCTTGACAGAGTCGGACTTTCGGCCAGGAAGGACAGTTATCCCAGACAGCTTTCGGGCGGACAGAAGCAGAGAGTGGCCATAGTCCGGGCTCTCATGATGCATCCGGAGGTGCTTCTTTTTGATGAAGTGACGGCAGCGTTAGATCCCGAGATGGTCAGGGAGGTTCTTGACGTCATACTTGATCTTGCTAGGAACAACAGCACGATGCTCATCGTTACCCACGAGATGGCTTTTGCGAGAGCGATAGCCGACAGGGTGCTTTTTTTGGACGGAGGACATATAATAGAAGATACCGATCCGGGGCAGTTCTTTGATTCGCCCGGGACCGAGAGGGCGAAGAAATTCCTTCAGACCTTCGAATATGAAAATGTGCGATGATATGGGGCAATAGTTGCATCCCCTTTGTATCGCGGACAGAGAGGAGAGAGCGTGCGAGCAGTGGTAACGAGGGTACTGTCGGCGTCCGTTACGATAGACGGAGAGAAGGTATCCGAAATAGATAAAGGCTTCCTGGTTCTGCTGGGAGTGCATAAAGATGATACGGAAGAAAAGGCCGTGAAGATCGCTGACAAGATCTGCGGCCTTCGCGTTTTTGAGGATGAAAACGGCAAGATGAACATCTCGCCTTCAGATGCCGGGGCGTCTCTTCTGATAGTGAGCCAGTTTACACTGTATGCGGACTGCAGCTCAAGAAGACCGGGATTTACGGATGCCGCCAGGCCCGAGATATCGAAGCCCTTATATGAAAAAGTGGTTGCAGAGTGCAGGGCGAGAGGATTCGAAGTCGGGACGGGTGAGTTCGGTGCCGACATGAAAGTGGAGTCGGTAAATGACGGGCCCGTCACAATAATACTGGATTTGTGATATTATATACCTATCTGTTGCAATTTATAGAAAGTTGAGGATATGAATATGGAACGGAAGAGAGAAAAACAGAAAACTGCGATAACAATAGTCATGGTCATTATGGCGCTTGCGATGGGCGTTCTTGCAGCGGTCATCATCTCCAGGAATCCCAGGTCCAATACTCCTGCTTTTCCGATCTTTTGCGTAAGCAACATGTTTGAAGCAGTAGCTGCCGGAATCATCTTGGCGCAGGTGCTTCCTTTTGAAAAGATCGGTAAATGGGTTGAGAAGATGAGCAATACCAAATATCCGACATTCAGATTTGTGCTCTTTAATTCAATCCCGTTTGCACTTATCAGTTCGGTCATCGTGAATGCGGTAGTTTGTCTCGTGAACATCATGATGGCGCGCTCATCCATACCTGCCGGTGAAGCGCCTCCTTTCCTTATGATGTATCTGAGCTCTTTTGGACCGCTCATACTTCCTTCGATCCTCATCTGCTATGTGCTCGCGATTCTTTTTACCCCGCTTGTATATAAGATGCTCGGTATCAAGGCTCCCAAGGAATGACAAATAGCCGGTCGATAAGATGAACGATGAGATGATAGTTGAAGGCTTCATCTTTGGTACCGCTTCAGATGCGGAACTGGCCAGAGAAGAGGCATCCCGAATCGAATATCTGGATGCGAACATGAACTATGCCAACATCTCCAAAGTCATGCAGCTGTATGACAAGGCTCTGGATACCAAGATGTTTCGCACTCCTGTTGGCTGGAAGTATATGGGGAAACTCAAGGACATACTTCTTGACAACGGATATGTGGCCGATGAATTAAGGCCGATTCCGCTCTACAGCGTGTTTGCACGGGTGGAAGAAGATCACTCGGTTCTCGAAAGAATCCGTCCTGCGAAAAAGAAGGTCGATCCGTATAAGCGCAAGTATGCGATCGCCGTGATGGTCATATGTATATTGATCGCGACTGTGATAGCGATGTTTGTGATAGCGATGACTTCCGAGACGCCGAACATGATCAACTATCGCAATGCCATCATCAATGAATATGCCGACTGGGAACAGGATATCAAGGACAGAGAAGATATAGTAAGACAGAAAGAACGTGAACTCTCGCTTCCTTCGCCACTTCCTCATGAGGAGCAGATGGCGCTGGAAGAAGAAATGGGTTCAAATGCCCAAGAGGACATTGCTGATGAGTGATCGTAAGATTCTTGTTGTCGATGATGAAAGCCGTATGAGAAAACTGGTCCGTGACTTTTTAGTCCGGGCCGGTTATATAGTTGTGGAAGCTGCCGATGGGATGGAGGCATGCGACCTTTTCTTTGAATCCAATGATTTCGATCTCGTCATCACAGATGTGATGATGCCTAAACTGGATGGCTGGGAACTGACCAGACAGATCCGGGAGTATTCCAAAGTACCGATAATAATGCTTACAGCCAAGGCCGAGGAACATGACGAATTAAACGGATTCGAACTCGGTGTGGACGAGTATATCTCCAAGCCGTTCAGCCCCAAAATACTGGTGGCGCGTGTCGAGGCGATCCTTCGAAGAACGGCCGGCTCAGATGCGGCGGAAGTACTTGAGGCAGGCGGCATCAGACTGGATAAGGGTGCTCATATCGTTACTATCGACGATAACCCTATAGATCTAAGTTTCAAGGAATTCGAACTTCTTGCATATTTCATGGAGAATGCCGGTCTGGCGCTTTCCCGCGAGAAGATCTTAAACGGTGTGTGGGACTATGACTATTTCGGCGATGAGCGCACCGTGGATACCCATGTAAAAAAGCTCCGCGCCAAGATGGGCGCCAAAGGCGAACTCATCAAGACCATCTGGGGTATGGGATATAAGTTTGAGGCTTGAAAGAAATATAATATGATGTGAAGCAAGTAAATACGGGGCTTTCCGAGAAAATCGGGAAGCCTTGTTTTATTGTGTACTCATTTTGTACTTAATTTTAGAGTTCATAAGAGTAGTCTTATGAGCCTGATTATGGGCAGATTTGTCCATATCTTATATGATATGGGTACTGAAGACAGTATTGATGAACAGGAGATTGACACGATATATACCACGATATATACTTAATGCAGAAGGGTAGGTGATCGTTATGATGACAGCTAAGATATTTGAAAACGGCAGAAGTCAGGCCGTAAGAC
This sequence comes from Lachnospiraceae bacterium, assembly GCA_017620155.1. Taxonomy (GTDB): domain Bacteria; phylum Bacillota; class Clostridia; order Lachnospirales; family Lachnospiraceae; genus XBB2008. The sequence continues at coordinate 22,308 of JAFZQY010000071.1, forward strand.
TTCCTAAAGAGTTCCGTTTTTCATCGGATGAGGTACGGATAAACAGGGTCGGAGATGTTGTCATCTTGGTCCCGATGACGAGCAGGTGGGATTCTTTTGCGAAGGCAATAGACATGTTCTCGGATGATTTCATGGAAAACGGAAGAGAACCGCAGACTGTTCAGGTGCGGGAAGAACTATGAGATACATGCTTGATACCAACATATGCATCTATGTGATCAAGCATAAGCCTGAAAAGGTTTTTCTTAAATTGCAGGATATTGATCCCCGGGATGTATGCATATCATCGGTCACATATGCTGAACTTACATATGGAGTCGAGAAAAGCTCCGCAGTTGCAAAGAACAGAGTGGCATTATCAGTATTGTTATCAAATATTGAAATACTTGACTTTGATGCCGATGCTGCTGATTCATATGGGGTCATTCGTGCAGATCTGGAGAGAAAAGGCACTCCTATAGGGGCGTTGGATATGATGATAGCCGGGCATGCACTTTCTGTAGGGTGTACAATAGTTACGAATAACGTAAGAGAGTTTTCGAGAGTGAATGGCCTGAAAATAGAGAACTGGGCCGAATAACTATCGGGAACGCTCATTTGGAGAATATATAAATTATGAAGATCATATTTGTAAGACACGGTGAACCCGACTACGAGCATGACTGTCTGACTGATGAGGGCAGAAGGCAGGCTGAGAACGTAGCAAAGAGGCTCGCCGGATATAACATAGAGCGGATATATGCATCTCCTATGGGCAGAGCCATGGAGACCGCTTCTTATACGGCAGATGAACTCGGTGTTCCGAGGGATGAGATCATTCAGCTGGATTACATGCACGAGCTGATCTGGGGGAGCCGTGATCGTGAAGAATTATATCAGGACGGTCATCCCTGGACGATCGCCGATGAGATGGTAGAGAAGAACATGGATCTGCTGGATCCAGAATGGACTTTGAATGAGTATTTCGTCAATAACAGAGTGACGGATTATATCAGGAAGACCGAGGATGGGATAGATGAGTTTATAAGGCAGCTCGGTTATGAACGTGAGGGACTATATTACAGGAATGTGAGAGAGGATGATGATCAGTTCATCGTAGCATTGTTCAGCCACGGCGGATCATCTTCGGCGGCTCTTGCGCATATCCTTAACCTGACATTTCCCTATGTGTGCGGGACCATCCATTCGCCTTTTACGGGGATCACGATCCTTCGGTTCGATCCGCATCCGGGCAGCATCTCGGTCCCCTGCATCGAATATATGGACTGACCACTAAACCGAAGCGGCATTTAACCTAAAGATATGAAGGCGGTAACAGCATGCCTGAAGAACAGACATTAAACAGATACCGGGAACTGGCGGAGAGGTCCGCACGTGCCGGTATTTATGTATATACGGATTTCCACTCGCCCGCAGGGGCATCACTCGCATACAGGATCGCTGACGAAAGATCCGTGAAGATGTGGGGTGGCGCCGAGTCCTGCGAACGTGTGATAGTGCGCTTCGGGGATCCGGAGGAGATCGGATATGAGGAATCTTTTCCGATATCGATCATCCATATAAGTCCCAGAATGCCTAAGTATGCGGATAAGCTCACCCACAGAGACTATCTCGGGGCGCTGATGAACTTAGGACTTGAAAGAGACGTGATCGGGGATATATATGTCTGTGATAATGAAGCATATGTCTTTGTGTGCGAGAAGATCACAGAGTTCATAACCGACGAACTGTCGCAGGTAAAGCATACTCAGGTTAAGTGTGAGATCACGGATGCGATACCCGATGAAGCAAGACCAAAATTGAAAGAGGAGACTGTCACTGTATCATCACTGCGGCTGGACGGAATAATAGCCAGGGCTTATCACTTGCCCAGGACTGAAGCAAAGGATCTGTTTAATTCCGAAGAAGTATTCATAAACGGCCGCCTGTGCGCGAACCCTTCACATGAACCCGCAGAAGGAGATGCAATAAGCGTCCGCGGGCACGGAAAGCTCATATATGGCGGCGTGGGGCGTAAGACTTCTAAGGACAGATTCGCTGTGATCATAAAGAAATACGTATGAAAAAACTGAGCATAGGAATCCTCGCACATGTTGATGCGGGCAAAACTACATTAACGGAGAGCATGCTGTACCTGACCGGAATGATCAGGTCACAGGGACGCGTCGATAACGGCGACGCATTCCTTGATACGGAAACTCTTGAGAAAAAGCGCGGAGTCACGATCTATTCCAAACAGGCCATGATAGATCTGGCTGCGGACGCTCCGCTCAACATGTCCGGAGATGATGTACGGATCACGATCATCGATACTCCGGGCCATACGGATTTCGTGGCGGAGGCAGAGCGCGTTCTGTCCGTACTCAATCTGGCGGTGCTGCTGATAAGCGCTTCGGACGGAGTGACCGACATCACCCGCAAGATAGTCCATATGCTCGGGGAATACAGGGTGCCGTATGTCATCTTCGTAAACAAGATGGATATGAGTACGCGAAGCAGAGAGACAATAGCCGATGAACTGATCCGCAAGCTCGGACCGGGTGCAATACCCGTGTCTCCGGAATTGGTGCCAGGCACCAATTGCATGGCCGACACCTCCGAAATGGTGCCTGGCACCGATGGCGGTACCGATGGCACAATAGAGAGCATAGCCTCCTTAAGCGAGAAGACCATAGAGAAGTTTTTATCGGACGAGACACTTACAGACAGCGATGTCACGGAACTGATCTGCTCCGGCTTGTTTCATCCGGCATTGTTCGGATCTGCGCTTAAGAACGAGGGCGCAGACGATCTGATCAGACTCATCACCAGGTGGCTTCCCGATACTTTTGTATCATACAGAAAGACCACATCTGCGAAGGTATTCAAGATAGCCTGCGAGCAGGGACATAAACTGAGCTTCGTCAAGGTGACAGGCGGCAGGCTGAATGTCAGGGATACCCTTCCCGATACCAGATGCGCCGATGACAAGATAACCCAGATCAGGATATATAACGGCGGAAAATACACCACAGCTGATTTTGCCGAAGCAGGAGATGTCGTGGTCCTTACCGGGATAGAGAATGCTTTTGCAGGGATGGGCATTGGTGAAGAACTCGACGATGAGACACACATCAACCGTCCGGTATTAAGATACAGGATGATCCTTCCGGACGACATTCCCGTAAGGACATTCATGCCTAAACTTAACGAACTTGCGGCAGAGGATCCTCTGCTTGATATCACAGCAACAGGTGATGTGATAAGTCTCTCCGTGATGGGAGAATTCCAGCTTGAGATTCTCTCATCCGTGATCGAAGAGCGGTTCGGGGTGAAGGTATCATTCGACAGCGGAGAGATAATCTACAAGGAGACCATAGCGGATGCCGTGATGGGATTCGGCCATTTCGAACCCTTAAGACACTACGCCGAAGTTCAGCTCCTGATGGAGCCTCTGCCTGAAGGCAGCGGTATAGAAGTAGGAAGCATGGTGAGCGTGGATGACTTAAGCATCAACTGGCAGAAGAACATCATGTCGGTCATTTTGAACGATCTTCCGACCGGCGTCCTCACGGATTCCAAACTCACCGATATCAGGTTTACTATCGCGGGCGGCAGGTCGCATATCAAGCACACCGAAGGCGGCGATTTCAGGGAAGCTGTAAGGCGCGCCGTCAGACAGGGCCTCATGAAGGCCGACTCGGTCCTTTTAGAGCCCTATTATGAATTCGTGATAACTCTTCCCGCAGACTCTCTGGGTAAGGCCATGAATGACATCGGGATGATGAACGGAACTTCATCCATAGATGAACAGGATGAGGAGACTGCGGTTCTTTCCGGTACTGCTCCCGCCAGGAATCTTATCAATTATCAGAGCGTTCTTACTTCATATACCTCGGGAAAAGGGCATATCGATCTGTCTTTTGCAGGATACAGGCCATGCAGCGCGGAATATACCCAGAGCGTCATGGATGAAAAATACTATGACCCTGATTCCGATACCGCATCTCCATCAGGAAGCGTATTCGTATCGCACGGAGCCGGTGAATATGTTCCCTGGTATGAAGCCGAGTCGCGCATGCATATCCCGAGCCGTGAGGCCGAACTGATCTGGGGAGAGGCAGAATCCGAAGAAGAACAGCTCGAAAAAGAGGCCGACTTAAAGCGCAGGATCGCAGAAAGCAGAGGAGATGCGGGAAGCCTCGGAGTGCGCCTTGGTTCCATGGGCACTGATGAGATTGACGAGATCATAAACAGGACTTCACATGCCAATTCCGGCACGAGAAAAGGAAACACCAAGAGGGTATATCACGAAAAGCGGGTCATCTCTTCAGCATCGCATTCCGCAAAGAATAACAGGAACGCATCTTCAGGCAAAAAGGAGCGCCCGAAATACCTTCTCGTAGATGCATATAACATAATTCATGCCTGGGATGAATTAAAGAGTCTGCTTTCAGACAGCATATACGACATGGACGGAGCCAAATACCGTCTTCTCGATATCCTTTCGGAGTACAGAGTGCTTAAGGACTGCGAAGTGATCGCCGTCTTTGATGCATACAAGGTTCAGGGCCATGTCACGGAAAAATTTGACTACATGGGCGTACATGTAGTTTACACGAGAGAAGCGGAGACTGCGGATCAGTATATAGCCTGTTTTACGGTGATCAATTCCAAGGATCTGGATATCACGGTCGCTACTTCGGACAGCCTTGTCCAGCTGATAATCCTGGGTGAAAACGCAAAGCTTATGTCCGCACGCGAACTGCGTGATGATGTTAAGGAGGTTAAATCATGGATAAAAACATAGAAGCATATCTGTTCGGACAGGTTCTGGGTACGCATTCGTTTCTGTTAAAAGACGGATTCCTGCAGCCGGACGAATATTCCGAGATAGGAGAAAAGTACTTTCTCCCGGGAGGAGAGACCGGAACCGCAGCTACAGTACTCGATTCTCTGGGCGTGCCGGTCAGGATCGCAGGTACATGGATAGGTACGGAAGTGGCTCCCATGCTTAACGCCTTCTATGCGGATAAGAAGGTGGACTTATCACCCCTTCACTACATGGATGACGATCCGGGCGTAATGGATTATGTAGTGATCGCAGGACTCGTGCGTTCCCCTATGGGAAGATTCCATACGCTTTTTGCGAGCGGCAAGCGCTGGTGGAACATCCCCAAAGAAGAAGATATACGGGGATGCAAAGCGGCAGCCATCGATCCTTACTTCGGTGATGAGACTGTCCTTGCTTCAGAGATATGTGTGAGATTGGGGATTCCTTATGTGACGATCGATACCAGACACGACCTGCCCCTTCATAAGCATGCGGCGGTCAATGTGGTATCAAAAGAATGTACCGCTGCGGATTATCCCGGCATGAGTCCGGAGAAGATCATGGAACTCATGCAGGATAATACCGACGGCTTAACTATAATCACCCAGGGAGGGGGAGAGATGCTCTATGCCAGGAGAGGGGAAGAGATGCATCGCATGAAACCTTTTAATGTTGAGGTGAGAAGTACCCTGGGTGCAGGTGATACATTTAAGGCAGGATGTGTGTACGGTCTGCTGAAAGGTATGGATGATGAGCATCTCGTACGCTTCGCATCAGCCTGCTCGGCGATTGCGATATCACGGTTTCCTCTGCCGCTTAATCCGCCGAGTCTTAAGGAGGTTGAAAACCTCCTCTCTGAATAAAAATCAACTCTTCATGGAGGACTTTGCCTTATCGAGCGCCTCTATGACGCGGTCACACCACTCATCATATTCCGGATCATCCTGTTGAAATTCAGGGTGGTCCAGAATGTATTTTACGGTCATTTTTATGCCCTGATCGGCCGATATCTCTGCCTTGAAATCAGGCACCAGTTTCTTCACTTTGCTGTTATCGAATACTACCGAATTGGACTTATCGCCTATGAGACTTCCGGTGAAGTCATAGTCGCTCATTGCGGCTAATGTTTCGGAAGCTACATAGTAGGGATGAAGCTCGGTACCGAGTGCTTCGGCGATCGACTTATAGATGCTGTTCCAGCTTACGCTTTCGTCAGAGGTTATCTGGAAGGCTTCGCCGATCGCTTTCGGGTTGCCGATAAGTCCGACATAAGCCTTGGCAAAATCGGAGTTATGCGTTATGGTCCAGAGAGAAGTTCCGTCACCGTGAATGATGACCTGCTTACCTTCTTTGATCCGCTTTACTACCTGCCAGCTTCCGCCGTTTCCGTGAACTCCGAGCGGTACGCTTCTTTCATCATATGTATGGCTGGGCCTTACTATGGTCACGGGGAAGCCGTCTTTTTCATATCTTTCCATCAGATAATCTTCACACGCGATCTTGTTTCTCGAATACTCCCAGTAAGGATTGACGAGAGGAGTTTCCTCAGTGATCACATATCCCTTCGGAGGCTTCTCATATGCGGATGCCGAGCTGATATATATGAACTGTTTGGTCTTATCCTTAAACAGTCTGTAATCACGCTCAAGCTGCGCCGGAACGAAGCCGATGAACTCACCTACACAGTCGAAGGTCATTCCCTCGAGTTTCTTACGCGTATCTTCTTCATCATTGATATCAGCAATTATCGTTTTTACATTATCCGGCAGTTCGGCGCTCCTGTTTCCTCTGTTTAAGAGATAGAGTTCTTCGCCTCTTGAAGCCAGAAGTCTGGTGATCGCCATGCTGATGGTGCCGGTCCCGCCGATAAAGAGAATCTTCATATTTGTTTACCTCCGTTTGCCTGATTATTGGTTTATCGTTACAGTTTCCCTGATTGAAAAGTACCACGCCTGCAAGTCGGATTCAACCGATTATGCATTTGATTGGAGATTTGTTCTATTTTTTTGATCAAAAGTTATATTTTTCCATAAATCTAAGTGGTATAGTGTGCGTAAGTTCCAGGACCTGATGAAAGGAGAACTGAATATGAACGCTCATTACAGGAATTTTAAGACGGTTGTCTATATCCCCGCGCAGATCGCGGAGGCCTTCGACGAAGATAAGCTTCGTTATGATTATGAGTTTATCGAGAAATATATAGGACTGGATAAGGTTTATCTGGAGACTCACCGCGGCGATTGTGATGTCGAGGATGCACAGCTTAAGATGATCAAAGATTATCTGGAGAGCAAGGGAGTCATCGTATCGGGCGGAATCACTACGACGCTGGATGATTTTGACGGAGCGGAAAAAGGCAAGAGAAGACTCTTCGGAACGCTTTGTTATACGGATCCGGCTATGCGTGACAGGATAAAAGAGATTTCCGAGCGCGCCGCATCAATCTTCGATGAAGTGATCCTTGATGATTTCTACTTTACGAACTGTACCTGTGAGAGATGTATTAAGGAAAAAGGCGACCGTGACTGGGTGACTTTCAGACGCGAGCTCATGAAAGATGTATCCGCCAATCTGATCGTCGGACCGGCAAAAGCAGTGAATCCCAAAGTTAAGATGGTCATCAAATATCCCAACTGGCGTGAGTCGTATCACTTCGCAGGATATGTTCCCGAAATTCAGGATGAGATCTTCGATGCTACATATATAGGTACGGAGACACGTTCTCCCGCTTACACAGATCAGCATCTTCCCGAATACTTAAGCTATTCGCTGGCCAGATTCATGGATAATGCATGGCCCGGCAGATGCGGAGGCGGATGGTTTGATACATATCAGTGCTACTCGATAGACAGATATCTTGAACAGGCTTATCTGACTGCTTTTGCAGGCATGAAAGAGATGATGCACTTCATGTGGAGTGATCTGATAGATAATCCTTTCTCCTGTGCGATGGGACTGCAGCTGTCGAAGATAGACAAGATGCTTGACGGCGCAGGCTCGCCCAAGGGCATCCCGGTATATATCCCTCATGCAGCAAGCGGAGAGAACCACCTCGAGATGAGGCTCGGAATGCTCGGCATGCCGATGGAGCCGACACCCGTATTTCCTGCAGGAGAAAGAAAGATCCTGCTGACGGAATCGGCACTCGGAGATGAGGATGTCGTGAGCAAACTCGTCAAGTTTGTGGAAGAAGGCGGAGATGCCGTGGTCACATCGGGATTCTTACGCGAAGCAGGGGACGATCTGAGAAAAGCGGGCTTAACTGAAGCCAGGCTCACCGGCAGGAGATATGCCGTGACCAGATATGATATCACCGGAGATTTTGCGGGATATATCACAGACCGTGATCCTATACTTTTCCCTGAACTTGTTCACGGCAACAATGATTCCTGGTCACTGTTAAACGGCGGAGACGGAGATCTGCACTGCTCACTTTTCTTAAGGAGCACTTACGGCAAAGGAAGGCTCTACATCATGGCTGTACCTGATAATGATGCCGATCTGTACAAGCTGCCGAAGTCGGCGGTCGATGTAATAAAAAGGGCGCTTCTTACCGAAAAGAACGATACATATGTATCAGGCAGAGACATGTCGATGTTCACATATGAAGATGGCTCCATGATCATGTACCGTTATATCAAGGGAGAGGTTAAGCCTGAGCGCATAACCATACATACGACCAAAGAAGTGTCGGCCCTGATCGAAGAAACCTCCGGAAGAAAGTTCCCGGTACGCAAGGTCGAGTTCATGGAAGACTTTGAGAAAGCGACCGAGTATGTGGCGGAAGCAGTCATCGTTCCCGGAATCATGTATAAGTGCAGATGGGAATAAGATAAGTCAGCCCGGAAGTTTCTTGCGCATCCTGAACTGCTTGGGAGTTAAGCCCCTGAACTTCTTGAAACTTCGGATGAAATGGCTGCAGTCGGAGAAGCCCGTTTTCTGACTGATATTGGTCAGATCGTAATCGGTGAACATGAGATACTCCTCGGCTTTGAAAATCCGCATGCGTTCGATATACTCCTTGCAGCTCATGCCGTATTGTTCATGGAACTTAGCGGCAAAGCCCGAGTAGCTCATGTTGCACATGGCAGCGATGTCGGTTACGCGGATGTTCTCATCCAGGCAGCTGTCGATATACTCCGCGATATTCTCTATTCCGTAAAGATCGGAGGAGTTGACCGGACAGCCGTTTATATCAAGTCCCGATGCCATCCAGTGCCTGACGATGCCGAATATGAGACGGTAGATCTGGGCGCGGAGGACCACATCACGGCCGTACATGAAACCTTCGGATTCCGAAAGACAGTCCGTGAAGATCTCGTCGCAGTGAAAGCTTTCCGCTTCTTCGGCATTAAAGTGCATCTGCATGCCGAGCTCGCGGGCGTACTTGAATATGTTGGATACCGATGGCGCATAGGTTGTGGAGTTCGGGAATTTGGCTGTATCGAATTTGATACCCGCGAACTTCGTCTGACGGTCCGGCGCAAACAGAAGAGAATGGACCGACATCGGAGTAAGCAGCATGAGTTCGTTTTCGGACAGAGTATATTCGGTGTCATCACATGTGGTGAGAACGCTTCCGTTTAAGACATATATGAATTCGGCGAAGTAGTGCCAGTGAGGTTTTACGGGATAAGGATTTATCCCTGTATCATATATAAAAGTTTCGATAGGGGCATTTAGACTGTCCTGTTTTTCAAATAAAGACTGCATGATATGCGACCTTTCGTAATATAGGTGAGACAAAATGAATACGACTTCAGATTTAACAATAGGTAAACCCGGCAAACTGATACTTAAGTTCTATGTGCCGCTCCTTTTAACAAATGCTCTGCAGCAGCTTTATTCTTTTGCTGATACCGCGATAGTCGGTAAGGGTCTCGGGGATAATTCGCTGGCAGCTGTAGGGAATATGGCTTCGCTGTGCTTTCTGATAATAGGATTCTCGATGGGCCTGTCAAACGGCTTTTCGATAATTATAGCACAGTGCTTCGGTGAGAAAGAATACAGGAAACTGTGTAAGACGCTTGCGGTTTCCATTAAACTGGCAGTTGCCATCACGATCCTGCTCACGGCCTTCAGCATCACGTTCCTGCGTACCGTGCTCACGCTCCTTCAGACATCCCCGGTGATAATGGAAGAGAGCCTCGGCTACGGATATATCCTGTTCGGCGGACTTATCTGCACGATCGGCTACAATATGTGCTCGGGAGTGCTTCGGTCACTCGGAGACAGCAGGACACCGCTTAAAGCCATAATCGTATCGACGATCATGAATATCGTGCTCAATGCGGTGTTCATCTTCTGGTGCGGATGGGGAGTAGCGGGTGTCGCATGGGCGACCATCATAGCTCAGTTCTTCTCGGCTCTGGTGTGCTTTGACAAGCTTCGGAAGATCGAGTTTCTCAAGCTTACGAAAGAGGATTTTGCTTTTGATATTAAGATGTCCACAGCACTGCTTAAGAACGGTCTGCCGATGGCATTCATGAACTCCATCACGGCTATCGGATGCATGGTGGTTCAGTACTTCGTCAACGGCCTGGGCGTAGCATATACTTCCGCATATTCAGTATGCAGCAGATATATCAATATGTTCATGCAGCCTGCGGCTACGGCAGGAATGGCTATGAGTTCATATACCGGCCAGAATTACGGCGCAAAGCGTTTCGACAGGATCCTGGACGGATTGAAAGTCTGCCTTGGGATAGCGGCGATCGTTTATGTGATATTCGGATCCGCGCTGGTTCTGATACCCAGGCAGCTTGCTTCCCTTATCTTAAACGGTGAGGAGCAGATCAACCTGGTGGTTCAGTTCATGCCGATATGCGGCTCGATGATGCTTTTGGTCGATACGCTGTTCGTGGTCAGAAACGCCGTTCAGGGCATGGGCTTTCCGTTCATCCCGATGCTCTCTGGCATCGCCGAGATGTTCTTAAGGATAGGTGCGATAGTGCTGCTCGTGGATTCGATGGGCTTTAGGGCGACAGCCGTAGCGGAAGTGAGCGCATGGATCGGAGCGCTTCTCATAAATGTCGCAGCATTTATTCTGGTGTTTACACGTGAGAGAAGGCTGAACAGCCCGGACGGACGCTCGTGTAACATGATCTCACATATCAGACCTGCGCATGCGTTTATCCACAGATAGGGCGATCAGATTGACGGCATATATCTCGATGACCGCGATGGCACACAGAGATATGAGATAACCCGCATAACCCCATTTTTCATAGAATGGCATCAGAGGGGAGCCGGCCGAGGGACCCAGCAGGAACATGTAGTTGGCGTGGAGCCATTTGTCGACTGCAAAAACGAACGCCGCGATGGCGGCCAGAAACAGAACCGATTTATACGAATCCTTAACAGAAGGCATGATCATGCCTTCTGTTTTGCATATCAGGATATACATGATGACCAGGGCGTGAAACAGATTGCTCTCTATGGTTATGAAGTGAAAAGCGGGATAAGCGGTCCCATCTGAAAAAACGATCGCAAGGGCCGCTCCGACAAGGCAGACAGAGAAGAGGAGATGCCCAATCAGTCCCGAAATCTTCTCCGGCATCTTCCCGTAACCGAATTCGAATATGAAACTCAGGATTCCGGCGATGCTGCACAGATGGAGCGGGAGTTCGTAGATAAGAGCCGCGCCGCAGGCACTTACGAAGATAAGTCGCAGGACGATCAGGGCCATGGCAGAAGATGCCGTTACCCTGCGCATGCGCTTTCTCATGGAGGCGTCCTTGCAGCGTTCGTATGCACATAATCCCGCTGCGATCAGCGCAAGACACAGGAGCATTATCACGAAGTGTTCCGCATGGAAAAGACTGTATCCGACGCCTTCTGGAAGGTCGGTTTGGTATGTGAAGAAAAGGCCTGTGTTCATAGCTTTCAGTTCGATTGCCAGTGCTCTGCTTTATTGTTGTCGAATAATGGTTAACGAATAATAATTAACGATAAACATTAAATAATTGTTGACAAGGATTAAACTCGATGTTACGATGTGGTCATCGATCGATCAATTAATTGTATTTTTTTAACTATATCATTTTTCGGAGGAATTAGGACAATGAACGAGAATGTAAAACTTGAGAGCATAAAGAAGAGCTGCACTGTAGGCGAGAGAGTTGCGAACATCTTCTGTGTGATAGCCATCGTAGGATGTGTACTGGCACTTATTTCGGGATGTGTGATCCTGAAGATGGGCCATGAATTTGACGACAAGATCGCGGCTCTCGAAGAATCGGGCAAGGTATCTTTTTCGGATACAATCGGCGGATACCAGGTCATGGGAATCAATCTGGGGGATGCGACATCCATCGAGTCGGACATTCCCGCAGTTCAGGAAGCACTGAAAGACCATCCGTATAGCATAGAGTGCTCCATGGCGCTTTTTGGCATCGTTATCATGACAGCGATACTTGCGGTGATGACGAAACTTGTCGGAAGCGTATTTAAGATGATCCGTAAAGAAGACAATCCATTCACCGATAAGGTCATAGGCCGCGTCGTGATAGTCATGATAGTGTTCAGCGCGATCCTTTTCCTTACTTCGGGAATCGGCAAGGGAATCCTGTGCGGCATCCTGACCTGGGTCGTATATACGATACTCGATTACGGACGCATGCTTCAGATCCAGTCCGATGAGACTCTGTGACGGAGGTGGGCTTATGGGACAGATAATATTAAGACTCGACCGCGTCATGGCCGACCGCAAGATGTCACTTAACGACCTGGCAGAAAAGGTCGGCGTATCAAATGTAAATCTATCTAAGATGAAGAACGGCAAGATCTCGGCGATCCGCTTTTCCACATTGGTAGCGGTATGCGAGGCGCTTAACTGCCAGCCCGGGGATATTCTCGAATACAGCCCCGAGGATCCGGCAGAATAGAAGGAGGATCGATATGGATATTCAATCAATCGGAGGAGGACAGATCGCACTTTTGGTAACCGGGATCATCATATGCGCAGTTGTCCCGATAGCGATTTGGATCATATGGCTTATTAAGAAAAAAGAAAAGTTCACCACGATACTTGCAGGTGCAGCTACATTCATACTGTTTGCGATCATCCTGGAAAAGCCTATCCAGAATGCCTTGATCTTTCCGACAATGATGGGACTGTCGGAGCATGAGGCGAGTACATTCATTAATGCAAGACCTGTTCTGTGGGCATTCCTCTTAGGGCTTTTCCCCGGGGTATTCGAAGAGACAGGAAGATTCATAGCTTATAAGACCGTACTTAGGAACCGGAAGAACCGAGAGACATCGATCTCTCACGGGATCGGTCACGGCGGTATCGAGCAGATCCTCGTGCTGCTTGCTAACGGAGGGTTAGTGACATATCTGACCTATGCTGTGATGATCAATACAGGTACATTTCAGCTTGTTATAGATCAGGTGATGGCGACGGCCCCTGATCAGGTCGAACTGCTGTATGAGCAGGTGGCGCAGATTGCTTCGTTCTCCTTCGCGAACCTCGGATTATACCTGGTCGAGCGTCTTGGGTTCGCGTTCCTGTATCATGTGGGTGCATCGATCCTGGTGTTCTATGCCTGCAAGGATAAGAAGAAGTTCTGGCTGTATCCTTTTGCGATACTTATTCATACTCTGATAGATGGAATGGCAGGTCTTAACATGGCCGGCGTGATCAGTCTTTCCGATGCGGCGCTCGAAGCAGTACTCGCAGTAACAGGCATCCTGGTATTCTTCGGAGCATATTTCCTGCTCTACAGAAAAGATCCCGAAAATGTGGTATTATAAGACGTATGAAAAAGAGATTCCCGGTGGTCACGGACCGCCTGTTGCTTCAACCGAATAATGAAGAGGACTGCCTGAACTCGGAGTGGTCGGTCAGTCTGCGCGAAGAACTGGATAAGACGATCGGATCATTTAAACTGACCAGGTCCAAGGTACCCGGCGAGGCATCGATCAGCGTAGAACTTGAACCGGATTATCGCAATCAGGGATACGGATCCGAGATATTCTATGATATGTCGATCTTCGTGTTCGGCACGGGCAGGATGAAAGAACTGTACGCTTCATGCAAGGATGAGAACCGCATCTGCAAGCGTGCGCTTGAGAAGGCTAAATACGTATATCGTGAGAACAAGGACGGCCTCGATCACTTTTCCGTAAAGAAAGATAAATCGGCATGGACCGGACTCTATGTCTGCATCGGATTCCTGGCGGGACTGATCCTCGGTATCCTAATCTCGAATCTCTGGCTTGGGATGGGCATCGGACTGCTTGCCGGATTCCTGACCGGATGGGTGCTTGATGCCAGAGAAAAACAATAAGCTTATACCATGCAGGAAGACAGAACACTGATCAAATTCAAAGACAGTCTGATAGTTTCGGGAACCGGAGTGATGGTGTTCGGTTTCTGGGTCGTGATCAAGTCTGTTCTCATGCTGGTCTTCCAGCGTGGTGAAGTAAATGAACTGGTAGATCACGCCCTCGATGATCCTGAGGAACGGAAGTATATCTATCTGGTAATGGTCATCATACTTGTGATCATAATCGGAATCAGGTCTTATATCGGACTTTCGGCCCGTGCGGACGGATTCGGGCGAAAGAAGTCTATGGTATATGTTATCGTTGCTGTAGCGGTGCTGATATTCGAGGTCTGGGCAACTATTGATTCTCTCAGCAAGTTTGATGGATCTTCTTTTGATGATATCATGGATCGTTCGATCGAAGTTCTCGTAGATATCACTACATATATCGTGATGATCCAGATGATCATTTCGAGCATAGCGGTGAGATACCTCAGAAGAAAAAAATCGGAGGCCTCGCATGAATAAGGACTTCCACTACTACGCGACATACTGCGCAGCATTTCTTGCCGGATATGATCATGAGGAGAGTATGATCATCGCCTACAGCGATCAGTTCACTGATGTATGTACCGCTGCATATCTTAAGAGTGTAAAAGGCCCCCGTTCCGCAGCTACAACCCAGCTTCAGACAGAACTTCTCGATGCTCCGACAGATCCGGTCGGACTTCAGAATATCACCCGCATCTGGGCATCATTTCATTTTCTTCCATATGATCTGAAGGCTAAGCCCAAAGGACTCTGTTCGAAGAGATATCTGCATAAATACCGCCTCATATGTAAGCCTAACGGAGAACTTGTCAAAGAGACGGTCGAACTTGCACGTGGAAAAACGCTTCAGGCAGCGGGAATCGCCATGCATGTACTGGCGGATACCTGGGCGCATTCTTATTTTGCGGGCACACCTTCGCTTGTTATCAACAATACCAACTATCATTTCTACGAGATCATGGAAGACGGCACCAGGCGTCAGATCGAATTTAAACACAGCCCCTCCGCGCCCGACGATCTTGACAAAAGCATATATATGAACAGCCTGTATCAGTCCAACGAGAATAGCATCATGAATCTCGGACACGGCAGGGCAGGCCATCTGCCGGATTATTCGTTCGTGAAGTACGCGTATCTCCCCGCATGGGATGATTACAACGAGATGGTCAAGGACAATCCGTCTGATTATCATCATGCTTTTTGTCAGATGATAACGGCTCTGAGTTCTCTTCGCGAAGAAGGGGGAGTGTTTGAGACGGGTGTCTATGATACAGAGAAAACTACTCCGTATGAGGACAGGATAAAAGAGATCATCAATACCAGGAAGGCCGATCTGTGCGATGAGTGGAGAGCCTTCGGCGAGGAACTCTCCGGTGAGAGAATAGAGGACTTCGATCCCGATAAGCATAAGCAGGAATACATCTTAGCCGAAGAGAAAAAAGACACTTTTCTGGGATCATTTTTCTTGGCGGCCATGGCGCAGAAGAGCATGGTTACTGACAGGATCTTCAAATCCCATAATCTGCTCGCTGGTTACAGCGTTGAGTATGACAAACGCAGGAAGGGCATAAAAGATTATCGGAAACTGGTAGAGTACATGACCGAGAGGGACGAAGCATGACACTCACAAAGCGGATAGTGAAAGTCATAACGGGTATCGTGATGATCGCTTTTGCGATACTTCTGATACTTTATCCCGAGATCGCATTAGATGTGATAATCGGCGTACTGAGTATTATGCTCATTGCCAACGCGCTGAAATGCATCGGCTTTTATTTTTCCATGGGAAGGCATATGGTCGGCGGCATGAGATTGCTGATCCGCGGAGTTATCATGCTGGATCTTGGCCTTTTTGCATATTCGATCTACGATGTGCCGAGAATCTACATCGTGCTGTATCTTCTGTTCATCCATGCATTTGCCGGCGCTGTGGATGTGCTCGGCGCTCTGGATGCGAAGAAACTCGAAGCCGGATCGTGGCAACTTAAGATGGCTACGGGAATGATCAACATTCTGATCGGAATCTTATGTCTTGTTTTCATCAGATCCGAGAGAATGATAGATTACATATACTGCTCGGGCCTGATCATTACGGCTCTCTCTAATATATTCTCGGCATTCAGACGCACGGCCGTGGTGTCGGTGAGTTAGCACCGAAGATGCCTGGTATTTTGCACGATTATACCGTCCTCTGTCCTTTTTTGAGGCAGGGGACGTTTTGTATGCTCAGGTCCTAAACTATCAGTTTATTGAGCCTTCCCCGTGATGATATTAGAATTAGTTCAAAGGAGGAATTCTCATGGGTGATAAATCAATTCAGAGTGATGACATATCAAAAATGATAGAGGAAAATGCCGGGAAAAGTGCTCCTGTTTCGCAAGAAGAGCTGATGAAGGCAATGGACAGCATGGCCGCATCACATGCTGAGGAAAAAGCAAACGATCCCTGGATCAAAAGAAGCCGAAAACTACCGGCA
Source organism: Lachnospiraceae bacterium (assembly GCA_017620155.1). Classification (GTDB taxonomy): domain Bacteria; phylum Bacillota; class Clostridia; order Lachnospirales; family Lachnospiraceae; genus XBB2008. The sequence goes on from JAFZQY010000071.1 coordinate 38,920, forward strand.
TATGCACTTGATGTGATAAGAGACGGCAGCGATGAGTACCATAAGGCACTTACGGATGCGATACTGGCCATTACAGAAGGGGAATACGGCTATATAGATTATAAGGGATATAAAATCTACTATAACGATACGCCGCATCTAAAAAGCATCTCATTAAAAGACGGAAAAAAAGAATACAGTTATTGGATCAGCTTTGAATGCGATGCGCTTAGGTGCACCTGCTATGAGGAATACGAATCGGAAGAGGAGAGAAAGGGCTTTCTGGATCCCAAAAACGAACTGTTTGAGAAGACATTGGCGATGCTCGATCGGGAGATAGAATACCTGGATGAAGGCAGTTGGATCAAAGAAAAGAAAAAACTAAACATCTATGATTTCAAAGACTATACACCCGGTGAGCGCAGATTCGAATCCATCGAATGGGATGAACGGAATAAGATCGCATCAAATATGCTTTCATATCTGATGGATGATGCACTTAAAAGGGCGAGGGGACATGAGTATACGGAGGCGGATTTTGCAGTCTTTGCCGATGTGATCCGCACAATGATCTATTTTGCCGATTACGGAAAACGAAACTATCTTTTCGAACTGGAGGGCCTCATTCAATTCAAGTGGAAACCGAAGACGAAACATGATCGATTTATTTGGCAGTGCATGGATGAATTCGGTCAGGGTGATCTGCCCAACAGACTGTTTGACAACTGCACTTTATATTATTTCCTTCATGACCCTCAGGGGTGGGAAGCGGTAGCGTATCTTGCACCGATAATGGCTCTTTGGGAAATGTGTCACGATTATGATCCTGATAGCATCAAGGATGGATTGCTCAGGCTGTTTGACAGGATCCCGGCTGAAGGAGATCGGGAGAGGATAGAAAAACTCATCGAAGAGGACAGGGCAAAAGCAGGTAAAGGGGGTGACACGGATGACTGGGATGACATTTGAAGCAGCGCGGGATTGCACATCTAAGATAAAAGGTCTTACACCTTCCGAAGAGAAGATACAGGAAATGATTTCCTTCCTCTCGAAAGTGAACAGACTGGCTGAAATATGCGAATGGGAAGGCCCTTCGGGCTTACGGCTCGAGGCGGAAAACCTGCCTGATGATACGGCTTACGAGAAGGCGTTTAAGGAAAGCGTATATATGTGGATGGAAGGATGCGGAGTAGATGAAGCGGTGAACCATGCTGCTAAAGCATATTTCAAGGAGAATCCTTCAGGCTATGATGCGGCCATATTCTTTGCGGCAGTGTTCAGCGTTAATGGCATACTTGAAGGTGAAATGGCCTATTCGTTTATAGATAAGGCTCTGCAGTATCTTCTCCCCGACGGATGGCGCTGGTTCGAGGAAGACGACAAAGAGGCTGAGGCTCATAAGGATGATGAAGATTGGTATCCTCTTATGCATAGTCACAGAAAAGTTTTTCTCGGAGATCCCCGGGAAGATGTAAAGCACAGATTTGATGATGTGAAAGTATGTGACCTGATCCCCCTAAAAGATGAGAAGGCAGCCGGGATCGGAAGAAGGATCGCGGACAGATTGCCGGATTATAAAGACGGAGCACTTCAGTTGATCCTGAAAGAACTGACGTATCAAGATCTTGAAAAAGCGCTGTATGTGCTTCCGGAGGAAGCCGAGGAAAGGATCATGTCAAATATCAGTTCATACTCTGTTCCGGATATAAAGGGACATTGCATCCTGAATAAAGACACGACCGGCGCAGATGAGATGCGGGTGGCTGTCAGAAAACTCGAAGAAGCAATGGATGCATATGACGGAGATCCTGCCTTGGAAGCAGAATATGATAATTAGGAATATGGTAATCAGATGAACAAAGAAGAATGGAAAAGCATAGATGATCTTCGGATAACAGACCGGGAGCTGTCCGGATTATATTATTCCGCCGATTATGCAAAAGAACATAAGAATATGAAAGACTGGTACAGTTCGATCGGAGATTTCATGTATGCTGTCGAAGAGGGTGTGTACATAAAGGAAGATGAAAACGGGAGTATCTTATACTGCGTGAAGGGGCGGGATATGTCTGATTCCGGCCTTAGGAAATGGGATACGCAGTTTGGTACCTATACATCTGATGACAGAGGAGAATTCGGAGGAGAATTGCTTGCTCCCGACGGAAAAAGCATCGGAGGAAACTTCCGATTTATGTTCGACCTGGATGATAAGGTTTATGCCGTAAGTACATCTGCTCACTTGGCGATCGCGCATACCTCGATACTGAGATTCGACAGCACCTCGGAGTATGAATATGTTTACAATACTTCGGATGTGATCACATCGATGCTTGACGGAAACTCGAGTGAAAACCTAAAATGTGATGCCATCTGTGTCAAAGATGATGAGGCTTATGCAGTTCTTACCGGATTCATATCGGAACCACAAGATCTGTTATCCAAAGCGTTATGGGTTATCAGAATATTGAAGATCAAAAGCGGACAAGCCGTATGCATAAAGGAATATGAAGGAAAGTCGCTGGCAAAGATAAACAACTTGATCGTTCAGAAAGATAAAATCTATATATCGTGCGACAAAATGGTCTGTGAATTTGATTTTGATGCGGTTAATGAACAGTTCGGAAATATGCGATACAGAACCTGTATTTCCCCGGACGATGAAGACAATCTGATCAGAACAGAGGAAGAATTAAAAATCTAACGGTTTTTCAATATAATGAATTAAAACCTGCAGCACAGTTTTGTATAATGCATATAGAGGCATAAAGGAGATAAAACAAAGATATGGAAATTATCAAACAGGAAGAAGTCGGGATGCCTGAATCCGTCACTTTAAAACTCAGGCCTGATGATGACAATTTTGATTACCGGATCTATCCGGCAAAGACGGTCGAAAAAACGGTCGCACTTTTGACAAATAGCGGGATATACTTTGATCTTGTGCCGGGAGATTCAGAGCACTTCGGCATGATCCCGCTTGTGCCGTCCGCATTTGATAATGATGAATTGGAGCAGATGGATGCAGTCGCTCTTATGTGTCAAATAGATGGCGCAGATCTGGACGAAGCGGTTCGGTACATAAATGAGCACGATGATGCAGATAGGATTATTGTGATGAAGCGCTCGGAACTCCCCGAGTTTATGGATTTACTGGATGAAGAAAAAGTCCGTGGGCTTTCACCGGAGATCAGAGAGGTACTATGCATTTATATGAGGAATCTGCTCGATATGACCGACGGAGACAGGATGAGAAGCATCATAGATTTTGATGAGAAGAACTCCTTTGGACGTCTTCTTCTCTGCTTCAGCAGGGCGGTTCAGGAGTTTATTCTGAATCACGTGACCAATAGATTTGAACAGAAATTACGCGAAGACATGATGGATAAATAGGCAGAAAAGAAAAGGGAGGATTTGAAAAATGAAAACTGATATGGATTATTATGAAATAGAGATACAGGGGCAGACAATATATTTACCTAAATCATATACGGTAGACTTTTTGTTTATGAATAACCCCACTACACACAATTGCCTGAACGGATATGCCTTTTTCCATAGACTCTCAGGAGCAGAAGCTGAAAAAGAAATACTTCAAAAGATATCAGAAAACAGGTATTCGGAAATAGCCACGGAGATCGTTACCGGCATGGCACAGACATACGGATCGGATTTATTTATATATACAAATATCGTAAGTTATGATGAGCTTGATCTAGATATAACTATTCCCGAAGAAGTATACAAAAAAGGTAAATAAAAGAAACAACCATAATGGGTTCTGACAGAAAAAAACGAAGAAAAAGAAGATCTCCGGTCGGCTATATTATTGTTATCTTAATTTTACTGACTCTTATGTCTCTGCTCATCTATGAGCACTTTTTTCCATTGAAAAAATTACCCGTCGGGACATGGGTACATGAAGAGAATCTGACTCAGACTGCGGATGATGCCATGCACGAATGGCTTCATCCGGCGGAACCTGAGGGAGTGGAAATGAACGGATATCCGGCATCGGAACCGGTATGCGTGAACATCGTCCTGACGGTCAATTCCGACGGAACATATGAGCAGCATGTAGATGAGGAATCATATGTGAATGCCGGTGAGACTGCCTATAAGAATTTCGGTCTGGCGCTTGAATCTCTCATAAATGCCAGATTTGGTGTCATAGGCATGACCGGTGAAAGCGGCATATCCTCTGATGAGATCAGTACTCTTATGGGAGAAGCCGTGGGCATGGGAACCGATGAATATCTCAGAAAAGCCGTTCCCGATATCCTTCCGACATATGAAGAGTATTCTGCAGAGCATGATTCACACGGGACCTGTGCTGTTGAAGGCGACTTTATCATTTTTGACGGGGGAGCAGGACAGACATTACTGTTTGATGATAACAGGATGCTTATTGATGATGTGATGTATCTGAAGGTTGATGATGAGAAATAACTGTGGCCGGACAAATGAATACAAATCAATCAGGGCGATCATAAGACTCGCATGCTGTCTGCTGTTGCTTGCCGTATTTCTGGCATCGTCGTTATTTCCGAAAATAGATTCCCTGGCCGTTACACATGACGAGCTCGAGAATCTTACACTGGTCAGATATGACGGCGAACAGTTCATGATCAGGACTATCCATTACGATTACGGGAACAACAGATATATTTCGCTCAGGGATCTGGCATCTGCACTGACGGGGACAGATAAGCACTTTGATGTGAGCGTATCGTCCGAGCAGACGACTATTACGACAGGAATAGATTATGCTCACATAGGAGGCGAGAATACCGAATTTGATGAGGAAGAGTACGAGACCGGAGGTATCAGGATCAATCCGATCAGCATAGACGGACGCGACTGCATGTATTATTCTTTTGCAGGCAAAAATGCCGAAGGCGAGCGAGATCTTTTTATCAACATAACCGATCTGGCCATGGCTCTTGATATCGATTTGTATATGGATACCGAGACCGGCCTTCTGAAAATGGGTGAAGGTGGATTCAGGGTTGATATCGACGAGTGCATAAGTCAGGGACTGTATGATGAAGTATCGAGCGCTCTTGTCGGTGATGCGACTACCGGAGAAATCTTTACTTCGTTTAATGAAGATGTATCCGTTCCATGTGCGAGCACGACCAAGCTCATGACATATCTGTGCATAATGGATGCGGTGAGCGCGGGCGAGATGTCGCTTGATGATACCGTATCTATCTCCGCTGAAGCTGCAGCGCTTTCACAGACATCAGACGGAGTGATCAAGATGGAAGAGGGGCAGAGCGCTAAGGCTAGAGAGCTTCTCTATGGACTTTTGCTGCCATCGAGCAATGAATCGGCGCTTGCTCTGGCCGAGCATCTTGACGGCAGTGGGGAAGCCTTTGCGGAGCGCATGAACAGAAAAGCTCAGGAACTGAACTTAAGTGAAGCAACATACTTCTACAACTGTCATGGATTGCCCGAATTCTCGGATACGGTCGTAGCATCGAAGATACAGAATCATATCAGCGCATCCGACATGTTCATCCTGGCGTCTCATATCCTGAACAAATATCCCGAGGTCAGGGATATTACAAGTACCCGGAAGTACAAAATGGAAGATTTCAAAATAGAGGTCAGCAACACCAATCCGCTCTTGTACAATATGCCAGGCATTGTCGGATTAAAGACCGGCACGACCAAGGCATCGGGAGCCAGCCTCGTAGCCGCATATGACTTAGAGACCGAAGGCGGAGTGCATACTATAGTTGCCATAGAATACGGCGCAGAGGATGCAGCTTCCCGTAACACGGTTACAGAGATTCTGATCAGATACGGCATACAGTGTGACAGTGTTTCTTCATATGAAGCGCAGGAGGAGCCTTTTCCCACTACGGCGGATGCGCTCATCAGGAGATTGATCCTGATCAAAAGCAGTACAAGAGAGGGGAATTAAAAATGGTTGATATTAAGTTTGAGAGCGGAAGAGTATTTAGTATTGAGGATGACCAAATGGCTTTCTGGATATTCAGTGATTGGGGAGCGCTGTCCAAAATGACAGAAGAAGATAAACGATTGGGACTGTTTTATGCTTACCGTTCTGTTGGTGGAGGAAAGGCAGCGGAGGGGTATTTCAAAGAATGTGAAGGCAAAAAGCTGAAAGAAATGGATTTACAGCTTTTAGAGGAACTTCTTTTTCAGGATGTTGAGGAGCTTGGATTGGATTATCTCGTATCAAATATGGCTGAGTTCTTTTATGTTCTTTACCATGCTCGCAACGGATTGGCCGTTCCCGGAGGTCCTGTGCCCTGGGGAGAATTCTGAATTGTTTATGAATTATCGGAAAAGATGATCTGATGTTTTGGCATCATTTACATTGACGCGCTCTTATCATAAAGGTAAAATGTTTAGCAGTGCTTATGTTTAAGTACTGCTATTTTGTATAGCAATCACGGCTGCGCCGGATTGACTTTTTTCTAAACATGAGGAGATAAGATATGGGAAGAGTGTACAATTTTTCTGCCGGTCCTGCGGTACTTCCTGAGAGCGTGCTCAGGGAAGCTGCAGAGGAGATGCTTGATTACAAGGGAAGCGGAATGTCCGTTATGGAGATGAGCCATCGATCTAAGGTTTATGACGGCATCATCAAAGAAGCAGAGGCAGATCTTCGCAAACTCATGAACATTCCCGATAACTATAAGGTACTGTTCCTTCAGGGCGGAGCAAGCCTCCTTTTTGCTACGGTTCCGATGAACCTGATGAAGAATAAGAAGGCTGGCTACATCCTGACCGGTCAGTGGGCCAAGAAGGCATATCAGGAAGCCAAGATTTATGGCGAGGCTGTAGAGCTGGCAAGCAGCGCTGATGAGACTTTCTCATATATCCCCGACTGCTCCGATCTGCCGATCACCGATGACATGGATTATGTCTATATCTGTGAGAACAACACGATCTACGGAACCAAGTTCTGGACTCTGCCTGACACCAAGGGCAAGATCCTCGTGGCAGACCAGTCATCCTGCTTCCTTTCGGAGCCTGTTGATGTGACCAAGTACGGCATGATCTATGCAGGAGTTCAGAAGAATGTCGGACCTGCCGGTGTACAGGTAGTCATCATAAGAGAAGACCTGATATCCGATGATGTTCTTCCCGGAACACCTACCATGATGAAACTTAAGACTCATGCCGATAACGATTCTCTGTACAATACGCCTCCCTGCTACGGCATCTACATCTGCGGCAAGGTATTCAAGTGGATCCTTGATATGGGCGGACTTGAGGCTATGAAGGCTCACAATGAGAAGAAGGCCAAGATACTTTACGATTATCTTGATTCATCCAAGCTCTTCAAGGGAACCGTAAGAAAAGAAGACAGATCCCTGATGAATGTTCCTTTCGTAACAGGTAACGAGGAACTGGATGCGAAGTTCGTTAAGGAAGCAACCGAAGCAGGCTTCGTAAACCTCAAAGGACACCGCACTGTGGGCGGCATGAGAGCATCTATCTACAACGCCATGCCTATCGAAGGCGTTGAGAAACTCGTAGAGTTCATGAAGAAGTTTGAAGAAACAAACGCATAAGATATAAGAGGAGAACGGTTATGTTTAAATATCATTGCTTAAATCCCATATCTCCCGTAGGAACAAGTGAGTTCGGGAGCAACTATGTAAAGACTGATGATGTGAACGAGGCAGCAGGTATCCTGGTAAGAAGTGCATCAATGCATGAGATGGAACTGCCTAAGTCGCTTCTGTGTGTGGCAAGAGCCGGAGCCGGCGTAAACAACATCCCTCTTGATAAGTGCGCAGAGGCCGGTGTAGTCGTATTCAATACTCCCGGTGCAAACGCAAACGCAGTTAAGGAACTCGTGATCGCAGGCATGCTCCTGGCAGCACGTGATATCAAGGGCGGTATCGACTGGGTTCTTGAGAATTCATCCGATGCAGAGGTCGGTAAGAGCGCCGAGAAGGCCAAGAAGGCATATGCCGGGACCGAACTCATGGGCAAGAAACTCGGTATCATCGGTTTAGGTGCTATCGGTATCAAGGTAGCGAATACCGCACGTCACTTCGGAATGGAAGTATATGGCTACGATCCCTATATCTCAGTTGACGCAGCCTGGAACCTGAGCCGTGACGTTAAGCATGTAGTAAATGTTATGGATATATACACAGAGTGCGATTACATCACCATACATGTACCGCTCATGGATGCTACAAAGGGCATGATCAGTGCAGAGGCTATCGCCAAGATGAAGCCTAATGCAGTTATCTTAAACTTCGCACGTGACCTTCTGGTTGACGAGCAGGCAGTAGTTGATGCTCTGGCAGCAGGCAAACTTCGCAAGTATGTATCCGACTTCGCCAATCCTACCACGGCAGGCAAGCCCGGATGTATCGTGCTTCCTCACCTCGGAGCTTCCACCGATGAGGCAGAAGATAACTGTGCACTCATGGCAGTCAAGGAGATGAAGGATTACCTCGAGAACGGTAATATCGTAAACAGCGTGAATTATCCCAAGTGCGATATGGGCGTATGTGAGCAGGTTGGACGTATCGCTGTCCTTCACAAGAACATATCCAACATGATCGGACAGTTCACTTCGGTATTCGGTTCTTCCAAGGTAAACATTCAGGATATGACCAACAAGTCAAAAGGAGATGTCGCATACACCATGATCGATGTTTCCGATCCCGTATCCGACGATATCATTGAGAAGATCGCGGCTATCGACGGCGTCTTCCGCGTCCGTAAAGTTAAGTAATACATTTTTGAACGGCCACCCTTAAAGGGTGGCCATTTTTTTACTCGAGTATATTGGCGAGGTCCGAGAAGGAAGTGCCGGCGGTCCCCAGATCGTCCTGCAGCTTCTTCTCTGCGATGACGCCGGCTTCGCTGGCTAAGTCCATATAGAGGATGAACATATCCTCCAGCGACATGCCTTCTTCATTTGCGATTTCCTGCATGACGGGCTTTAAGGTCTCAAGCTGGAAACTCACGGGTGTTTTCTGCGGATCGATGTCCGCGAGCTTTTCTTCCGCATAAGCATTTATTCTCTGCAAAATCTTTGCGTTTTTTTCAGTCATTTCGAGTTTCTCCTGTTCTTATCTTTCCTGTATTGATCCGATGAACGTTTCATGCCAATCAGTATACCACAATTCGTAAGGCCCGATGCGTCAATTTTCTTGAGATAACTGCGTATTTCTGATAGGATTAAAAGAGTAGAAAAATATCTTTTCAGAGGTTAATATGGCAGACATCAGACCATTCAGGGCATATCGCCCCAGACCGGACCTCGTATCCGGAATAGCTTCGCTTCCCTATGATGTATACAGCAGACAGGAGGCTTATGAACTGACCAGAGATGATCACATAAGTTTTCTGCGAATAGACAGACCGGAGACCCAGTTTGAACCCGGTCATGACATGTATGCCGATGAGGTATATGCATGCGCACGTGACATGCTCCGCGCACAGATAGATGACGGAGAGTTCGTCAGAGAAGATGCACCGGCATATTACATCTATTCACAGACATTTAAGGGACGCACACAGACAGGCATCGTAGCGGCCAGTTCGGTTCAGGACTATGTGGACGGAACCATCAAGAAGCACGAGAATACCCGTGCGGATAAGGAAGCAGACCGTATCAGGCATGTCGATACATGTAACGCACAGACCGGCCCGATATTCCTTGCCTACAGACGCTCGGATGCTATCGAGGCGGTTATAGAGCGTATCATGCAGACGGCTCCTTTGTATGATTTCGAGAAATATGACACATTGCAGCGTGTATGGGTTATCACGGACGGCGCTGATATAGATACGATCAGGAACGCTTTTGCGGGGATGGACAGCATATATATCGCAGACGGGCATCACAGATGCGCATCCGCATGCAGAGTGGCGCTAAATCGCCGCAAAGACCCTGCGGTTCCGGAGGACAGCGAGGCAGAGCATTTCCTTTCCGTTCTTTTCCCGGATAACGAGCTGATGATCATGGACTATAACCGTGTGATCCGCGATCTGAACGGACTCAGTACTGCTCAGTTCCTGGATCGTGTGAACGAGGTCTATGAAGTTACTCCCTCGGATGAGAGAGTACTTCCCGCTCATAAGGGCGAGTGCGGCCTGTATCTGGACGGTAAGTGGTACAGACTTGATTATGACATGTCGAAACTGACCGGCGATCCCGTTGCCGATCTTGATGTGGCGATCCTTCAGGATAACATCTTAGGTCCTGTTCTCGGAATCGAGGACCCCAAGACCGATAAGAGGATAGATTTTGTAGGAGGGATCCGTGGCATAGGCGAACTCGAAAAAAGATGTGCCAGTGACTGCGTATGTGCTTTTGCCATGTATCCTACCGATATACATGAACTCTTTGCCGTTGCGGATGCGGGACTTCTCATGCCTCCCAAATCCACATGGTTTGAACCGAAACTGTTAAGCGGATTGTTTATTCACGATCTTACATGATCTTGCAAAAACTGCAAGCCGACCATCTTGCGGAAAGGCGGAACTATGAACAACAGAATGTATAAACTCATGAACTGGCCTGCGATAGAGGCTGTGGTGTACGCTGAATCGGATAATCCATCCAGCGTGCTCGGTCCTCATGCGAGCGGTAATTCCACGCTGTATCAGGTATATGTTCCCGGGGCATCGGAGGTTAGGCTTCAGGTACCCGATGAAGACAAGGCCATCAAGATGGAGAGCGTTGATGAGGCAGGCTTTTTTGCGCTGTTAAAAAGCGGCAAGGCACCGGCTGATTACTGCTATATAGCCCAGTTCCCCGACGGCAAGATCTCAAGGATCGAAGAGGCATACAGATACGAGCACAAGCTTCCTGCCAAGTTCATCAAGGAGTACATGCAGGGAAAAGCCGGAAATGCATATGAATACATGGGAGCGCATCCCACGACCATAGGCAAAAAGAGCGGTACCGTATTCTACATGTGGGCACCCAATGCAAGGCGTGTCAGTGTGGTCGGAGATTTCAATGAATGGGACGGCCGTGTTCACCAGATGGACCGCATCGAGGGGACCGGCATATTCGGTCTGTTCGTTCCCGGAGTTAAGGCCGGCGACAGATTCTACTATGAAGTCAATATGAAGGGCGGCTTGTCCAAGACCGTGCTCGATCCGTTTTCCGCATCCGTGATCAATGACGACGGATGGTTCATGTCGGTCGTAACGGACCTGTCTGACATCAAATGGACTGATGACAGATTCGTAGCCGACAGGAGTACGGATGATATATCGAAATCCCTGCCCGTGAGCATATTCGAATGCAGCCTGGCCGATTTCGTATCGGAGGCGGATGCGCCTACATATCAGGCCATCGGAGAGGCCATAGCATCGCATGCGGAGAGCATGAATTATACGCATGTGGAACTTAAACCCATAGCCGAGTATGAGAATGAAGCAAGCTTAGGGTATGAGACGGTGGCATACTATGCTCCCACATCCAGATTCGGAACTCCCGAGGATTTCGCTCAGATGATAGACATCATCCATTCTCACGGACTCAGGGTGATCTTAGACTGGACTCTTGCTCATCCTTCGTCTTCTAACTATGCTCTGCGCAAAGTCGACGGAACCGGATGCTATGAGCACGAGGATCCCAGACAGGGCATCCAGCCCCAGTGGGGGACGCTCCTGTTTAACTACGGCAGAGGAGAGGTTACCAGCTTCCTTAAGTCCAACGCGATCTACTGGATCAAAGAGTTCCATATAGACGGACTCAGAGTCGATTCTCTCGCAGCGATCATCTGTCTTGATTACGGCAGGAATTCCGGCGACTGGATTCCCAATATGTACGGCGGACACGAGAACCTGGATGCACTTGAATTCATCAAGAATCTGAATAACACGATAGCGCGCGACTATCCCGGAGTAATCACCATAGCGGAGGATAATTCCGCATGGCCTCAGGTTACAGCCAATGTATCCGACGGCGGTCTGGGATTCACATATAAGTGGAACATCGGTTGGAGAGACGATTACTTAAGATACATCGCCAAGGATCCGCTTTTCAGGGGCGGCAGCCACAACGATCTGACGCTCAGCATGGTATATTGCTATTCCGACAGATTCGTCCTGCCCTTAAGCGTTGATGATGTGAATGACCGTAAGCTTTCGATCGCATACATGATGACGCATCCCGGCATCAAATTAATGAGCTGCGGCCTGGATAAGAGCAGAGGCAAAAAGGACGGTACCGATAAACTGGTCAAAGCGCTTAACCAGTTTTATACCAAGCACCCGGCATTGTATGAACTCGATGATGACGAGGACGGATTCGAATGGATCAACTGCATGGATCAGGAGCGCTGTACCCTGTCTTATATCCGCAAGAGCACGCGTAAGAGCGATCTGCTCGTAGTGGTAGCCAATTTCTCGGGCATAGAGCAGGAGATGAAGGTCGGCGTATCGGTTCCCGGCAAGTACACGCGTATATTCAATACCGATGCGGCTGCATACGGCGGATCATCCAAGGCCAAGGAACAGCCCATCTACACCATCGATGATGATGTGGACTCCAGACCGTATTACTTCCCGATGACGATACCGGCCGCAAGTCTGTCTGTATTCGGCTATGAGCCTTTTGACGAGAACGACAGAGAGTATATGCTGGGGCTCCAGGTAGAAGCCAAGAAGAAAGCCGATGAAGCCAAGGCTGATGCCGAGAAGGAGAAAGCCAAGGCCAAGGCGGCGCAGAAGAAGGCCGAAACCGAGGAGAAGAAAGCCAGAGAAGCAGCCGAGGCGGCAGAAGCAGCCCGCATCAAGGCTGAAAAAGAATATGAAAAAGCTCAGGCAGAACTTGAGAAGGCACGGATAGCCATGGAGAAGGCAAAAGAGGCCGCACAGCGTGCCGAACTGGCCGCTCACAGGCTTAAAGTGACCGAAGAGAGCATGAAGAAATAGGAGCGTGTCCGTAATGAGAGAGAGCGGTATTTTATTTCCGATATTTTCTATTCCGTCCCGGTTCGGGATCGGATGCTTTTCAAAAGAAGCATATGACTTCGTGGATTTTCTGGAAGGAGCGGGACAGGGCTTCTGGCAGATACTTCCGGTAGGCCCTACCGGATACGGTAATTCACCTTATCAGCCGTTTTCAGCTTTTGCAGGCAATCCCTATTTCATATCCCCGGAGAAACTTATTGAGGACGGACTTCTGACATGGGATGAATGTAACGCCGCAAACTTCGGAAGCGATGAGACGAAGGTTGATTACGGCGCAATGTATGAGAACCGTGACAGTCTGCTTAAACTTGCTTTTGACAGGTATAAGGAGAAGGCTTCAGCTGATCCGGAGTACAAGTCTTTTGTGAAGAAAGAGAAGGACTGGCTGGAGGATTATGCCCTCTTTACTGCGATCAAGAAAACTAAGGGCGGTGCTTCCTGGCTTGACTGGGAGGATGATCTTAAGCTGAGAAAACCTGTCGCTCTTGAGAAGATCAAAAAGGAACTTAAAGAGGAGATCGACTTCGTATACTTCAAACAGTACATGTTTGATAAGCAGTGGAGAGCGCTTCGTAAGTATGCGAACGATAAGAATGTGAAGATCATAGGCGATCTGCCTTTCTATGTATCGCTTGACAGTGCGGACTGCTGGGCGCATCCCGAAGTCTTCCAGATGGATAAGAAACTGAATCCCAAGGTCGTGGCAGGCTGTGCTCCCGATGCTTTTTCCCGCACGGGACAGCTCTGGGGTAACCCGATCTATGACTGGAAGGGAATGGCCGGTTCGGGTTATGACTGGTGGGTACGAAGAATACAGAGAAATTATGAATTCTATGATGTGATCAGGATTGATCATTTCCACGGATTCTGTGAATACTATGCTGTGCCTTACGGCGATAAGACCGCGGAGAAGGGCAAACTCTGCAAGGGCCCCGGCATGGATCTGTTCAGGGCGCTTGAAGCTAAGATCGGTGATCTTAAGATAATCGCCGAGGACCTCGGAAACAATACCCCCGAGAACGAGGCGCTTCTTAAGGAATCCGGTTTCCCCGGAATGAAAGTCCTTCAGTACGGGTTCACGAGCTGGGACAGCTACTATGTGAATCACAGGCATATCAATAACTGCGTGGTATATACCGGAACGCACGACAACACTCCCACACGCGCCTGGGTTGAAGAGATAAATGACGGCGAGAGAGCTTTCTGCAGGAACTATATCAATTCCCTGAACTCCGATTACGGCCAGCTCGTATGGGATATCATCAGAGAGGCATACAGATCCGTAGCCGATCTGTGCATCATACCGCTTCAGGATTATCTGTGTATGGGAAGAGAAGCCAGGCTCAATACACCCGGCACATCTGACGGCAACTGGGAGTGGAGACTCAGGCCCAACTTCTTATCCGAAGATCTGAAAAAGAGCATACGCGGCCTCGCTGAACTATACAGCCGCATCCCCAAAGCACCTGAGAAGAAAAAGGAAAAGAAATGATCAAAAGATATAATGAGACAGTTTTCGGCGATATCATCGTAACCTGGTGGACAGATGACGAGGACCGCATTGGCATGACTATGACACCTTTATCCATGAAGGATAAGGGTGTTTTTAGTGCGGAAACAATAGAAAGCCTGGTTCAGCTTCACGCAAGAGGTGATCATCTGGCAAACGGTTACGGGAACGGTATTACATTGGCTACTACTTCCGCGACGGATAGGATGCATCTGGTCAGTCAGACTTCGGATGAGCGCTCGGTTACTACGGTACTTGAGGATGATACGGGCAGAAGAGTTGAACACAGACTCATCGCGGATGAAGGATGTGAAGCTCTCAGGGCCAGTGTCTGTTTCGAAAACCGCGGAGATAAGCCGGTTACGCTTGATCTGCTATCGAGTCTGAATTTTGGCGGTATAACCCCTTTTACGGAGGGAGATGCATGCAACGAACTTCTCCTGCATCGCGCTTGCAGTTTCTGGAGCGGGGAAGGCAGGTTTAAGACTGAGACCATAGAGGAAGCCATGCTCGAGCGTTCCTGGACGGGTCATGCCCTTCGCATAGTTAAATTCGGTCAGGTGGGGTCAATGCCTGTAAGAGGATATTTTCCCTATGCTGCAATCGAGGATAAGGCAAATGACGTGACCTGGGCCATTCAGCTTGCCTGTCCGTCATCCTGGCAGATAGAAATACGCCGCAAGGACGACAAACTTAACATGATGGCTTCTCTGGCCGATGAGGATTTCGGTCATTGGGCTAAGACCATAGCACCCGGTGAGAGTTTCGTTACGCCTGAAGCATATGTAACAGTCGGATGTGGCGGAGTGGATGCGGTCAGTCAGAGGCTGTTGTCCATACATAGAAAGAACATGCCTCATCCCGATGCCGATCTTCCTGTACTTTTCAACGAATACTGCACGACCTGGGGAGAACCGTCTCATAAGAATCTGGAAAAAATAGCCGACCATCTTAAGGGACACGGTATAGATTATCTGGTGATCGATGCGGGATGGTACGGAGGACGGGAAGGCTGCGTATGGTATAACTGCGGCGGAGACTGGATTCCCGATGAGAAAACTCTTTTCCCGGACGGGCTAAAGGCTACGGCTGAAATGATTCATTCAAAAGGCATGGTACCGGGCTTGTGGTTTGAACCCGAAACCTGCGCCGAGGATTCGGAAATATTCAAGAAAGAGGATATGCTCCTTAAAAGGAACGGCTGCGTCATAGATACCGACAACAGGCACTTCCTTGATCTGAGAAAAGAAGAGGTTCGCACTTATCTGGATGAGCGCGTCACAGGACTGCTCAAAAAGTGCGGTTTCGGTTATGTGAAGATAGATTACAACGATTGTATCGGTGTCGGATGCGATGACGAGGACAGCCTGGGAGAAGGCCTTCGTGCGAATATGCAGGAGACACTTGCTTTCTTCAGGAGAATGCGTGAAAATATCCCGGATCTTATTATCGAAAACTGTGCTTCCGGCGGTCACAGACTCGAGCCGTCTCTTATGGCGGTTTCAGATATGGCTTCTTTTTCGGATGCGCATGAGTGTCTTGAGATTCCGATCATAGCGGCGTCGCTTCATCGTCTTATATTGCCTGCGCAGTCGCAGATATGGGCGGTACTGCGTGCTAAGGACGATTTACGCAGGATCAATTATTCGATCGTAAATACTTTCCTGGGCGTGATGTGCCTGTCCGGTGATATATATGACTTAAATGACGAACAGTGGAAGAAGGTTGATGAAGGAATTGAGTTTTATCGTATGATAAGACATCTGATCCGTGACGGTATATCCGAATTCCACGGAAATGTTTCCGCCAGCTGGCGTCATCCGGAAGGCTGGCAGGCAATATGCCGCCACTATGCGGGTGAAACGCTGAGCGTTATTCATACTTTTGGAGGGGAGCATCCCGATAAGATCACTCTGCCTGTCAGAGGCAGTCAGATCCGCAGCATCATGTGCAGCGAAGAAAACCGCGTGACATTGGAAGACGGCCTTCTGACAGTAGAGTTAAAAGTACCTTTTGAGGCTGTTGCTGTATATACAGCCGGTTAGAGCATTATAAGAATTATTTAAAGAAGATCTGGAGGGCATGGTAGAGATGTAACTGCCATGCCTTCATATCATGTACACCGCCGGGTATTATATAGAAATCATAGTTTTCCCCCGGTTTGATCTGCGGGCAGAGCGGAAGAGTCTTTTTCATGACTTCGGTCTGATCGGCGTAAGCGATGTCTTTGTCTCCGTTTGCACAGAACATGTACTTTAATTCCAGTCCTTTTTCATATCCTGACTTTAAGGTCTCGCATATGCGGCGTACGTCTTCGTCATGATCGCCTTTAGGGCCGCTGCATCCCGAGAAAGGTCCGTACCATGCAAAGAGATCATAGTTGTTATAGAAGGCTGCACGGTATGTTGTCATGGAACCGAGAGAGAGTCCGGCAAAAGCTCTGTGATCCCTGGTCTTTATCAGGTTTTCTTCGGAGACGTCCTTTTCGGCGTAGGTGGAGTACTTCGTCTCGACAGCGGGGATCAGATCATTTCTTAACTCGAATCTGAAGTGCTCGGTCACATACTCTGCTTTATCTTCGGGAGTTCCGCGATAGTAGGTAGGCGTTACGATGATGCAGGGCTTACCCAATCCTTTTGCAAAAAAGTTATCAAGAATGGTCACTGTATCGGGGAAAGTCTTGAACCACCAGTCCTCGTTAACTCCGCCGCCGTGAAGAAGATAGAGGATATCGTATTTCTCAGCGGGATCGTATCCGTAGGGAAGATAGACCCACGCACCCTTCTTCAGGGGTTTGCTGTCGCCCTCATCATAAGTGAAAGTATCATACTCGAATCTTTCGACCTGTCCTTTCTGCGCACATTCCTTAAGCATTTCTTCAGGCATTTCATATACATATTCCATAAGCAGTCCTCCTGTTTTTGATATATCCCTTTTGTTTAATCATACACGGCATTACATGCTCGTTCAATCGCGGGCGGATTTATTTCGCGGATACGGGGGAAATAGGACAGTCTATTACGCATGCATGAACATTTATCTTATGGGCCGCAGGGATTATTCTATATGTAACAACCGAAGTTATAGTCCCTCCGGCGGGAAAACCGGGGAAAGGAATAAATCATGTTGACACTTATCTTTTCAATCATTCTTTTTTGGGCAGTTTGGAAAATAGCAGTCCTGGGAATCAGATTTACATGGGGAATATTCAAATTCATCTTCTCGGTAGTTCTGTTCCCGCTCGTACTTATCGGAATATTCGTAGCAGGACTTGCTTACATAGCCATACCGGTAGCGATCATCGTAGGAATTATAGCACTGATCACCGGCAAAACGGCAGCAGTATAAATCAGGACTCACCTCCTATTTTGCATAGTTCTCCTTTCTCCAGACAGAAGGCTCCTTTGACTAAAATAGTCAGAGGAGTCTTTCTTTTATCTGATATTGTGGTATCCTAAAAATATCAGACGAAAGGGGAGGAGAGGCCTATGGATAGAGCAAAAGACCAGAAACGAAGAACCATCGAAGAAACCCTGAACCGCCTTTACCTGATAAAGAAGAGTGCTCCAAAAGCAGGATATTGGGCTCTCTTGATCATATATCTGGCTACTTCCGCCGCGACCAGCGCAACTGCTTCATCGGCGACTGAGGTTACGGTTGCGGGTTATACTGTGCCGATCTATATTTTTGCCGGTGTTCTTTCTTCTCTGGCCAATATCTGTATCATCCTTATGGCCGTATTCTATGATACTCTCGGCGTTATCACTTCTCTGGTCCTGATCGCGATCCAGCTTCCGATGATCATATCCGGAATCGTGGTCAGGCACAATATCACGAGTCTGCCCGGAGTCTTCGGAGATGTTCTGGCGATCATTGCCGTATTATTCATATATTTCAACAACAGAAAAATGTCGGAATACCAGAGAGTTTTGCGTGATCAGGCAGTCACTGATATGCTTACCGGTCTTCCCAACTGGTTTGCATGTACCGAACTGATCGATGAACTGGTCCGTCGTGAAGAAAGATTCGCCGTATGCTCCATAGATTTTAACGGCTTCAAGAGCATAAATGATTCCATGGGCTTCGAAGCCGGCAACAGAGTCCTGATCGAGATCTCGAATAAGTGGAAGTCAATCGCAGACAGCGGCGATTCGGGGACTATGGATTTTATCTCCAGACTTAACGGAGATGAGTTTTCGCTGGTCATCCGCGAATTTGAATCCGAAGAAGAGGTCCTTCATACTATCAGAAAGTATGATGCGGCCGTAAACGAAACGATCGACGCCATGGGGTATGATTTCTATCTGTCTGCCAGTTTCGGGTACGCCATATATCCGGATGATGCGCAGGATATGGATTCCGTAATATCGTATTCCGATATCGCGATGCACGAGATCAAACGTGCAAACAGCGGAGAGCATATCGAGAAGTTTACTCCGGAGATTCTGAAAAAAGAACATACTTTTGAAATGGAGATGAAACTCAGAGCTGCGATAGATGATGACCGCGTGTTCTTCATGCTGCAACCGCAGTATGATATGACGCATAAACTGCGTGGGTTTGAAGCCCTGGCGCGTATCCGCAACGAAGCAGGAGAAATAATCCCTCCGGGCCTGTTCATACCGGTAGCGGAGAAGGTCGGTCTGATCGACAAGATCGATTCCATAGTATTCAGGAAGTCGGCGGCTTTTGTCGGTGATCTGATCAAAAGGTATGATCTGGATGTAACCTTAAGCATCAATATTTCCGTGAGACATCTGATGAAGAAAGATTTCCTTGATGATATGAGAAAGCAGCTTGAAGAAAGCGGTCTGCCTTCCGGCCATCTGGAAGTAGAGATCACGGAATCCGTAATGATCGAATCTCTTGAGAAAGCGATGGGATATATTCACGAACTACGCAATATGGGAGTGCAGATCGCAATAGATGATTTCGGTACCGGATATTCATCGCTCAGTTATCTTAACAGTATTCCCGCCAATCTGCTCAAGATCGACAAGACTTTCATTGACGGAGTGAGCAGCAGTGATAAAGCCAAGCAATACGTCGCTGCAATAATTTCACTGGGGCATATCATGGGCTATGAAGTCATTTCTGAAGGTGTCGAGGAAGATGATCAGTTAGAAATATTGAGGGAGATCGGCTGTGACTACATCCAGGGATTCATCTGGGGAAAACCTCTGCCGACGGAAGAAGTCGAAAAACTTGTGTCGGAAGGGTGATCTTAAGTGCAGATATATGTCACTGATCTGAGCATTCCGGAATTATCGATATATCATTCTCTGTCCGAAAACCGGCTTCGCAGATATTTCGAGCCGGAACCGGGCATCTTTATATGCGAGAGCTCCAAGGTTATCCGTAGAGCGCTCGATGCAGGATACGAACCGCTTTCCATACTGACTTCAATTACAGATCCTGATGAAGAAGCAGAGTATGTTTTCAGTCGGTGCCCGGATATTCCGGTTTATACGGCTGAGGAGAACATACTGAAAGATATTACGGGCTTTTCTCTAACTGAGGGGATCCTGTGTGCAATGCGCAGGAGAGCTCTTCCGAATGTCGGAGAAATACTGTCAGGCAAAAGGTATGTTGCCGTACTTGAGGATGTAGAGAACCCGACGAATGTAGGGGCGATATTCAGATCGGCAGCCGCACTCGGGGTAGAAGCGGTCATACTGACTCACGGATGTGCCGATCCGCTGTACCGCAGAGCCGCACGCGTGAGCATGGGAACGGTATTTCAGATTCCATGGACTTTTATGGGGAAGGATTACGACACGGCGCAGATCCTTAAGGATGGAGGTTATACGACCGTAGCGATGGCGCTTTCGCCGGAGGCGGTTTCCGTGAATGATCCGAAGATCAAAGCTGCGGATAAACTTGCAGTGATACTCGGAAACGAATGCTACGGACTAAAAGAGGACACTATATCAGGGAGTGATATCGTTGCAATGATCCCGATGAAACACGGAGTGGATTCTCTTAATGTGGCGGCTGCCAGCGCTGTTGTTTTCTGGGAGTTGTCCGTCGGGAAGAGGAGTGAAGATTAATGAGTCTGAACAGATCAAGGCTGATAATGAATATAGTGATCGTGGTACTGGTCATAGTCGGAGTGATCGTAATGATCAATTCGAAGGCCAGCGCAACGGGACTTACTGAAACCGGATGGGCCAATCTGAAATTCTACACGGTCCTGTCCAATATATTTGCCGGGGTAGTAGCCCTGGTTCAGATCATAATGGATCTGACCGGACGCAGATATCTGAAAGTGCTTAAGCTTACGGCGACTGCGGCTGTCACACTTACCTTTCTGGTTGTAGCGGGATTCTTCGGTCCTCTGTACGGATGGCTTAAACTGTATAAAGGATCAAACCTGTTTTTTCATCTGATAGTTCCGGTGCTGTGTGTGATCGAGTTTATCTTCTCGGGAGATGATACAGAGATCGGCTTACGGCATTGTGTCATCGCGTCGCTGTCCACAGTCGTATACGGACTTGCCTATCTTATAAACATCCTTATAAACGGAAAAGGAATCTGGCCGAAGTCAAATGACTGGTACGGATTCCTTAACTGGGGATTCGGTATGGGGATGGTCATATTTGCAGGAATAATCGCAGTTAATTTCGGAGTTGCGTGCGCCCTTCGGAAACTGAGAAGGAAGAAAGGATAGCCTTCAGTTTTCGGGTTTTGCTATTCCGCAGTCCGAGCAATATTTTCCCGTATTTTTCTGTCCGCATCCGCTCAATCCTATGATCATAAGAACTCCTATTATATAAACGATAATTTTTTTCATTTTTGCCTACCTATAAGCCCTACCGTTATCCGCCCGATCGCACCGATGATCGTGATGAGTAACCCGGTTTTAATACAATAAACTCTTTATCATTCCGTATCCTCCGGGATACGGGCTTGAAGCGCCGGTAGCTGGGCAATTTATGACCTGGGAGACATTTTTCTCTCCATAAGTCATACTTTGCCCGTAAGGGGGAAATATCGTAAAATAGATAAAGCGTTGCTCGGTGGAGAAGCGAGTGAGCAAACAAACGCGACGAATAGAGTGGGAAAAGATAAGCAGCGGATAAGCATTTGAGGATAATGACCGAAGGAAGAGTGAAAAAGATATATAAATGGGAACCCTGGTTCTTTATATTCTTCGGCCTGTTCCACTTGCACAGGATATGGGCTCTGATCGACAGGGAATCCTATGCTTCATTCTGGCTTGGGATCATGAACTGCAAAGGCCTCACATATTTCCTGATGATGGGGCTGCTGTCCGTGCTGTGCATCCTCGGAATAGTCACGTTCCTGCTCGAGAGGGGAAGAAACTTCTGGTGGAGGCTAATCTATCTTTGCGGCGGAGCGTATCTGCTATTCGACCTGTTTGCCATTGCGACCGGTCTGGAATTCTGGAAGAAACTGCTTGATAAGATGTTTGATACGCAGTCCGCTTACTGGAATCTCATCTGGGGATTCTTCATCCTGCTTGGCGGACTGGTGACAGCGCTGGGGATCATTTTGCTGAGGAAGACTAAGAATGAAAACGATATATAAATCCGAAGAAGGCAAAAGAAAGATACTCGATCTTTATGATGAACAGTTAAAAAGACTCGAGGTTCCGTATAAAGATATATATGTTGAAACTTCTTATGGGAATACTCACTTGATAGAAACGGGATCACCGGATGGTGAACCGCTGCTTGTCTTTCACGGCGGGAATGCCACCACGGCGTACAATCTCCTTGCATGCGACTTCCTGTTTAAGGGGTTCCACATATATGGAGTCGATACGATAGGACATCCCGGGAAAAGCGCGGAAACTAGTCTGTCGGCGTTTAACTACGATTACGGAAAATGGGCGGGTGAAGTAATAAGCGCGCTCGGATATGACAGGATGAGCCTGTTTGGCGGATCGTTCGGCGGCGGGATAATCGCCAAAACCATGTGCGAAGTGCCGGAAAAGATAAAAAGAGTAGTGATCTACATTCCGTCGGGTATCAGGAACGCTTTTCAGATAAAGAACGCCCAGATGCTTTTTCCGATGATAATGTACAGTATCACCGGCCGGGACAGCTGGCTTAAGAAGACCATGATGCCTATGGCGATCGAAGAGGAAAACATTACCGATGATATATTCCAGACCGCCAAACTGAGTATAGATCACGTGAAGGTGAAGACTGCCATGCCCACCAATGTATCGGCGGCAAAGATGCGCCGGTGCCAGGCACCGACGCTCATCATGGGCGCTGAGAAGGACTGTCTGTTCCCGGGACCGAAAGTCATTGCACGGGCTAAGAAGATAATCCCGAATAACACGACATATCTGATAAAGGGCAGAGGGCACATGCACTATCTGACCGAAGAAGAGAAGAACATGATAGTACGATTCTTGTTGGAGGACTAAGGAGACATGAAGAAGAAACTTGCATTTATACTATCGCCGGTAGTACTTGCTATAGTAACTCTGATCTGGCTGTTCTATAAAGACAACAGATGGTATACCTACAGGCAGGAATGGCAGTTTGAGCCCTTGCTCGTATTGCATCTGCTTTTCCCGTTGTTCTACCTGGTCATGTTGATCGTGATGATAGTAAAGCATGCCATTCCGAATAAACGCGCGGATTCCGATGTGTTTTATATCATTGCTTCGATAGTCATGAATGTGTTATGTTTCTTTGGTTTTTTATTTTTCCTGATCTTCACGAGCGGAGCCTGATCTATTGAATTTTGATGCTTTTGTAAATGATATAAAAATAAACGAATGGAACGTCTTTGGCACAGAGGTTTATGAAGACGGAGTCCTCACCCATTCCTGGGGAGATACCGAAGAGAATCTTCATGAGATCTATTCTGCGACAAAAGTTGTGCTGTCGATTGCAATCGGTATCGCGATCGACGAGGGTAAGTTTGACATAAGCAGGCCGGTACTGGATTATCTGCCGGAGAATAAGACCGAAAACCTTTCTTTGGAACAGAGAAGGATATTTGAAAAGATAACGCTCCAAAGGCTTATGACAATGTCGGTCGGAGATTTCCCTTTCCGTGCTGAAGGAGACAGTTATATCGATTTTGCCCTTAATACGAGGATCTCCGATCCGGATGAGAGAGTGTTCAACTACAACAACATAAGCGCATATCTGGCCGGAGTTGCGCTTACGGAAGCACTTGGAACTGATCTTGGCCCGTTTATCGAAGAAAGGATATTAATACCGCTCGGTATAGACCGATATGAGTATTCAAGATGCCCGGAGGGATATTTCTATGGGGCTTCGGGAATGAAACTTACCGTAAACGGGCTTAGCAGGATAGGCTTGCTTCTGTACAATAAGGGCGTTTTTGACGGGAAAAGGATCCTGTCGGAAGCATATGTTGACGAGGCAACCTCGGTTCATCAGATGAACCGTGAAGGCGGTTACGGATATTTTATCTGGAAGTACCTGGACGGATTCAGCGTTAACGGAAAGTGGGGACAGAAGTGCTACGTGCTTCCGGCGAGGAAGATAATGGTTTCTTCTCTTGCGCATATAGAAGCGGATACTACCATGATCAGAACCAGCATGGAGAAATACATACTTCAGATATAGAAGAATCTACCCTTGTATATGGGATAGGTAATCTCTATAATTGATACAGAATGTTTACGGGAGAAATAATAAAAAACCTTGTAAATCTGGCGATTCACAAGGTTTTGGTGAAGAGCTGGAAAAGGGACTTGAACCCTCGACCTACTGATTACGAATCAGTTGCGCTACCAACTGCGCTATTCCAGCTAATAAAAAGCACAAAATGTATTATATATGAATGATACGGGATTTGCAACTAACTCAAAACAGATAGCTCTGGTCCCCGCATATGAGCCGGAAGAGATCATGATCGACCTGCTTGGGCAGCTTAAAGATAAGGGACTTGAGGTGATCGTCGTCGATGACGGATCGGGAGCAGACTACAGCGATCTGTTTAAGAGAGCGGAAGATTGCGGAACGGTTCTTGTTCACCCTCAGAACATGGGAAAAGGGTGCGCGATCAAGACCGGATTAAAATATATATATGAGAATTATGAAGCTCCGTATACGGTGGTCACCGTTGATGCGGACGGACAGCATAAGATAGATGATGTCGTCCGCGTATGTGAGAGAGCAGGTTTAGAGCCTGACGCACTGGTCCTGGGAAGCCGTAAGTTTAACGGCAAGGTGCCTTTACGGAGCCGGTTCGGCAATACAGTCACCAGGTTTGTTTTCCGGATATCGAGCGGCAAAAAGGTGTATGATACACAGACGGGGCTGCGCGCTTTTTCCGATAAGCTTATATCACGGCTCATGGAGATAGACGGAGAGCGGTATGAGTATGAGATGAACATGCTCATGCAGTTTTCTCGGGATAACATACCGATCCTGGAAGAATGGATCGAGACCGTCTATATCGATGACAACAGTTCTACGCATTTCGACACGATCAGGGATTCGTGGAAAATATATAAGGAAATACTTAAGTTCTCCGGAGCATCGCTGATCAGTTTTTGCGTTGATTATTCTCTTTATTGCTTACTGAATGCCGTGACGGGGCAGCTCCTTTTTTCCAATGTGGCTGCTAGAATAGTGAGCGCAACGGTCAACTATACGCTAAACCGTAAGATGGTGTTTAAGAGCAAGGCGCCGGTTCTTAAATCGGTCCTGCAGTATATAGCTCTCGCCGTATTCATAATCGTATGTAATTCGGCGCTGCTTAAACTGCTGACGGGAATCGGGCTTAACAAATATCTGATCAAGATCCCGGTCGAACTCGCGATGTTTCTCGTGAGCTGGTCGGTCCAGCACCTGTTTATTTTCAGGTCCGAAGAAAAAAACGAAAGCGAAACATAAACGCTGATTCGAAGAAAACTCAGGAGGTAAATCATGAAGATCTTAGTAACTGGAGGCGCAGGATACATAGGTTCGCATACTGTTGTTGAACTTCTCGAGAACGGCTATGATGTCGTCGTTGTCGATAATCTCTCGAACTCATCCGAGAAGAGTTTAAAGCGCGTGGAAGAGATCACCGGCAAGTCCGTAAGTTTTTATAAAGCAGACACTCAGGATCCTGCCGCAATGAACGATATCCTTGATAAGGAAAAAGTCGATGCGTGCATTCACTTCGCCGGACTCAAGGCTGTAGGTGAGTCAGTATCCAAGCCCTGGGAGTACTATGAGAACAACATTCAGGGTACCCTGGTGCTTGTGGATGCTATGAGAAAGCATAATGTAAAGAACTTCATCTTCTCATCATCCGCCACTGTATACGGCGATCCCGAGTTCATACCGATCACAGAAGAGTGCCCCAAGAAGGCATGTACCAATCCTTACGGATGGACCAAATCCATGCTTGAGCAGATCCTCTCGGATATCCAGAAAGCGGATCCTGAATGGAACGTGATCCTGCTCAGATATTTCAATCCCATCGGTGCACATAAGTCCGGCAAGATCGGAGAAAACCCCAACGGCATACCGAACAATCTGATGCCTTATATCACTCAGGTTGCGGTAGGCAAGCTTCCCGAGCTCGGAGTATTCGGCGATGACTATGATACTCCCGACGGAACCGGCGTCAGGGACTATATCCATGTGGTCGATCTGGCCAAAGGCCATGTGAAGGCTCTTGATAAGATCAAAGAAAACTGCGGTCTTAAGATATACAATCTCGGAACAGGAAACGGCGTGAGTGTTCTCGAACTGGTTCATGCTTTTGAGGAGACGACCGGACAGAAGATACCTTACTCCATCAAACCCAGACGCCCCGGCGATATCGCGACATGCTATGCATCTGCTGACCTGGCGGCCAAAGAACTTGGCTGGAAAGCCGAGTTTGGCATAAAAGAGATGTGTGAGGACTCCTGGAGATGGCAGTCGCAGAATCCCAACGGTTTTGAGGATTGATATGACCGGCCTGAAATTCTCCGAAAAGAAAGTTGACCAGTTCATGTCATATGTACTGATAGTTGTCGGAGCTCTGATGGCGAGCTTTTCCGTTGCATGCATCCTGATCCCAAATGATGCGATCGATTACGGAACCGCCGGAATAGCGATCATCGTCAGCAAACTGACCGGCTTTAACTTATCGGTATGTGTTTTTGTGATCTTTCTTCCGTTCATGATCGCGGGATTCCTGATGCTCGGACGCAAATTCGGTATCAAGGCGTTTATCGGTTCGATGGCTTATACCATAGGGATCGAGGTCTTTGAGGAGATACCGTTTGAACTGAGTACGGAACATTTCCTGGCGGTCGCATTCGGAGGAGCGATCCTGGGGGCGGGGCTTTCACTGATACTTCGTCACGGCGGATGTATAGACGGATCGGAGATATTTGCCAATATAATCGTGCGAAAGATTTCGGATATCACCGGCAAGAACTTCAGTATGTCCTATATCCTGATCGGGTTTAATGCGTGCGTATACATGGCGGTATTCCTTCTTCTGAACAGGAATGCCGCACTGATGAGCCTTCTCGTATATATCGTGGCGACGATGGTGATCGACCATTATACGGACCACTTCGAGGCGATCAAGCAGGTGACGATCATCACCAAGAATACGGACGAGCTGATGAAGGACATCAAGAACGAATTAAACAAGACCTGTACGATCATGGATTCCTACGGCGCCATCAGTGGCGAGAACAAGACATTGATCTGCTATATCAACTATTTCGAACTTCAGAAGATGAAGGATATCATATCGCGTCATAAGGGGACATTCAGTACGGTCACCACGATAGACGAGATACTCAGATAAAAACATATTACGAGGAGACTTTAAAATGAGCGGATTTTTCGGAGTTGCATCGAAAGAGAAATGTACTTTTGATCTGTACTTCGGTACGGACTATCATTCACATCTGGGTACCAGAAGAGCCGGAATGGCGGTGTATGATCCTGAGAACGGTTTTTCACGTTCGATCCACAGCATAGAGAACACACAGTTCAGGACCAAGTTCGATAAGGAACTTCCCGATCTGGACGGACATTACGGTATAGGCTGCATCTCCGATTATGAGGCACAGCCGATCCTGCTCAGATCACATCACGGCACTTTTGCGATAACTACGATCAGCAAGATCAATAATGCGGAAGAACTGGTCAAGGATATCGTGGACGAGGGGACGCATTTCTTCGAGATGAGCAATGGCGAGATCAATTCTACCGAACTCGTGGCGGCGCTCATCAACCGCAAGGACAATCTTATAGAAGGCATCAAATATGCATTGGATGTCATCGAAGGATCTCTGTCGATCCTGATACTTACTCCCAAGGGAATATATGCGGCGCGCGATAAGCACGGACGTACTCCCGTCATCCTAGGTAAAAAGGACGGCGCAAGATGCGCATGCTTTGAGAGCTATTCGTATCTGAATCTGGGTTACAGTGATGACAGGGAACTTGGGCCCGGCGAGATAGTTGTCTTCGACGAAAACGGTGTAAAGACTCTCGTCAGTCCCGGAAAAGACATGAAGATATGTACTTTCCTCTGGGTATATTACGGATATCCGTCAGCCGTTTACGAGGGTATCAATGTAGAGCAGATGAGATACAACTGCGGTGCCAACATGGCTAAGCGCGACAATGTAAAAGCAGATATAGTGGCCGGTGTTCCGGATTCGGGTACGGCTCATGCCGTCGGATATGCCAATGAATCGGGTATTCCTTTCTCAAGACCGTTTATCAAGTATACTCCCACCTGGCCCAGAAGTTTCATGCCTACGATGCAGGACAAGAGAAATCTGATCGCGCATATGAAACTGCTGGCCGTTCATCAGCTGATCAAAGACAAGAGCATGCTTCTCATCGATGATTCGATCGTTCGCGGAACTCAGCTTCGCGAGACTACCGAATTCCTGTATGAGAGCGGGGCCAAGGAAGTGCATATCAGACCTGCCTGCCCGCCGCTGTTATACGGCTGCAAGTATCTGAACTTCTCCAGATCCAATTCCGAGATGGAACTGATCACAAGAGCCGTGATCAAGGAGATCGAGGGTGATGATGTATCTGATGAGAAACTCAAGAAGTATTCTGATCCCGACACCGAAGAATATGAAAACATGGTAGAAGGTATCAGGAAAAAACTGAACTTCACGTCGCTTCGGTTTAACCGTCTGGACGATATGCTCGATGCGGTCGGACTTCCGCCCGAGAATCTATGCACTTACTGCTGGAACGGTGAAGAATAAAGATTAGATAATAACAGGACTTATGCGGCATCCGTCGGTAACGCGGGTGCCGTATTTATTTGAGATGATCATGTCCGACAATCTGTCAGCGCGAATGGTCGCATCAAAAAGGGGAAGGACCTCGGGGGAAAGAAGGGAAGGAGCACCCGCCGCTTTGTTTATGATCGGGATTGCTGCGCTGCCCGCGATAGTATGCATGAGTTCGGATGCCTCTGATCTAAAGCCCAGAAGCCTGGTATAAGGACAGGGGATCAGATCGCCGGTTAAGCTGCGGGTCATGTCCTTAAGTCCGAGAATGCAGTGAAGCATGGCTCGGCTGATGCGTGTATATGTGAGTTCTTTGGTGCGCATGGAAGATATGAATTCGGACAGAACGAATGGCTTATCGGCGTTTCTGCATGCTGAGGCGGCATTCAGGAAACGGTTCGCGAGATCGGGATTCATATCCTGATATTCAGAGAGCTCCTCGGAAGTTACGGTGAGCAGGACATACTCTGCAAGAGCGCTCAGATCGTCTGTCGATAACGGGAAAGTCTTCCTGTATGCGGTTGACATAATATCAAAAACGGCGTCGGGCACGCATTCCGAAACAGTGCCGGGCATTGTATTGGTGCCGGGCACCATTTCCGCATTCGTGCCTGGCACCTCATCAGGCACCTCGTTAAGTGCTGCGCGTATAGCTTCAGCGGATGCATATTCAGCAAGATCGGTATCATGATATCCCTTGCCTGTACGCAAAACGGCGACAGGCTTGATATCCGATCCGATCCTCTTGATGGCTTTGATATATTCGATAGCGAGTATATTGTTGGGAGATGATACCAGGTCCGAGTATTCGGGAAGAGCCCTGCTTCTTGCTGACGGGTAGGACAGCCCTTCTTTCAGACCTTCTTCAAGAGCCTTGAGATATTCGGCCGGCGGATAGATGAGCAGGCCTACGAGCTCCTCCATGCGGTCCGTATCATCGGATTCTGCTCCGAAGACCAGGCAGTCTGTACATCCGAGAGAATTAAGTATGCTCACTCCTCCGAAAGCAAATGCCTCTGCAGTTGCGGTAGAGTAGGAGACCGGGAGTTCAAACACAGCATCCGCGCCGCACTTTAATGCACTCTTTACGCGGTCATATTTGTACATGACAGCGATATCTCCGCGCTGGGTGAAAGATCCGCTCATCACGACTACGACCCGGTCGGCTCCGAGTACTTCTTTTGCATGCCTGATCAGATAGGCATGACCGTTATGAAATGGATTGAATTCTGCGATTATTCCTGCCACTTTCATAGTGCAATCTTATCATCACCCCATATGTTTGGCAAATAATTCACAAAGTGTCCCCGAAGTGGTAAGATTAGTATGATATTTTGGGTCAAAAAACATGCCAAAAACTGTTATCCGGAGGAAGAGAATTGGAGAGTAAAGATATATCGCAGGCCGTCATCTCGCGCCTGCCCAGATATCACAGATTCTTAAGCGAACTCAAGGATCAGGGGATAGAGCGTATATCATCGGCTGACCTAAGCCGTCTTATGCATGTCACTGCCTCGCAGATCCGCCAGGACCTGAATAATTTCGGCGGTTTCGGACAGCAGGGATACGGATATAACGTCGACTACCTCTACGAAGAGATCGGTCATATCCTGGGACTGGATACGAGACACAACCTGATCATAGTGGGTGCGGGTAATCTCGGACAGGCCCTTGCCAATTATGTGAATTTTGACAGAAGGGGATTCCATACCAAAGGGCTTTTTGATTCCGATCCGCATATGCAAGGCGTGCTGATAAGAAACATGCCGGTTCGTCCGATGTCCGAACTGGAGGACTTTATCAGGGAGAATTCCATCGACATAGCCGTTCTCACCATACCGAAAGAGGCTGCCGTCGATGTCGCGAACAGACTGATAGCATGCGGGATCAAAGGCATATGGAATTTTGCACATATAGATCTTGATGTTCCGGACAATGTGCGTGTCGAGAATGTGCATCTGTCCGACAGCCTGATGAAGCTGTCATATAACTTAAGAGACCTGGAAGGTTGATACGGGGGATTAACTATGGCCGAAAAACAAAAAGAGTTCTTAAAAGCCCTCGAGGGGAAAAGGATACCGCCGCTCACGCTCGATAATAAATGGCACCAGCTTTTTGACGGCGGGGAGATACCTGCCGAGATCAAAGCGAAAGCCGATGAACTGAACGAGCTGCTCAAACAGCAGGGTAATATCAACAATGAAATGAAGAAAGTCAAGGCGCTCAAGAAGAAGCTTCTTGATGAGATGGTGCCTCTTGCCGATGATGCCGCATCAGGCATAGCTTCTGCGGAAAAGGAGATCGAGCAGCATAAGCGTCTCATCGAAGAGTGCAATGAGCATATCGATGAATATCAGGACCAGCTTCTTGATTTTCCCCATCTTATAGATCATGTGAACAGGGATCTGATGCTCATGACCATGGAGGACTGTTATGACCGCCTCAAGGAGAACAACAAGGAGATCATCGAGATAGGAAACTGGATCGATGAGTTCCGCAAGGAACTCAAGAAAAATGTGGTCCGTAAGCAGGACCGAGAACTTGCTAATCACAGGCTGTACTCATATATGCACGACATATTCGGGACCGAGGTAATCGAGATCTTCGACATGGAATATATTCCGACCGGCTTAAAGGCTCCCGGACAGACTGCAAAAGAAAACTCTGCAAATCAAGGCGATAATGCCGAAAACAAAACCTGATCATGGAATATATAGTTACATCCGAAGAAATGCGTGCTTTCGACGCATATACGATAAACGAACTGGGCGTACCGGGCATAGTCCTCATGGAGAGGGCGGCTGCGGGCGTTTGTTCCCATATGCTGTCAAATGAGCCGGACAGGATTAAGGACGCACACGTACTCGTCCTGTGCGGAACGGGCAATAACGGAGGCGATGGGCTGGTACTTGCCAGACTGCTTCATCAGAAGCATATCGCAGTCGATGTGATCCTGGTCGGAGATCAGTCTAAAGCATCGGAATTAAACCGGCAGGAACAGCAGATCCTGGAAAACTACGGCGTTTTCATAAACCGTACGGAAGCAGGAAAAATCAATGAATCAATATGTTCCGCCGGGTATCGTTATGATGTGATCGTAGATGCTCTTTTCGGCATAGGCCTAAGCAGGCCGCTTGAAGGAGACTACGCCGCTCTGACTGAGTTCATCAATTCCTATGATGCATTCGTCTATGCGATGGATGTTCCTTCCGGGCTCATGACGGACGGAGGCGGGACGGGATATCCGTGTATAAGGGCCGACGTAACATATACATTCGGATTTGTGAAGCTTGGCCTCATCACATATCCCGGTGGGGAATTCAGCGGCGAAGTGGTATGCATCGATATGGGCATAGATGAATTCAGTATGGGGCGAACCAGACCCGTGTATAAGAGGATTACAGACAGAAGTGAGATCGACTGGCCCGTTCGTATTGATTTTGCCAATAAAGGAACATACGGTAAGCTTCTCGTGATCGCGGGCAGCAAAGAGATATACGGCGCCGCTTATATGGCTGCCAAGGCCGCGTTTGCGATGGGCGCAGGGATGGTCAGGATAGTCACGCATTCCGATAACAGAATCGCACTTGAGACGGCTCTCCCGGAAGCAATGTACACTTTTTACGATGACGATACTTCCGACGAAGAACTCAGAGAGAAGTTAAAAGGCCTGTACGGATGGGCAGACGGCATTCTCGCAGGCCCCGGTATAGGAACGGGACATACCGGTGATGTGCTGGTTCGCTCGATCTTATATGATACGGGTCGGCAGGTATTATTTGATGCCGATGCGATCAGGATCATTGCCGATAATGACGAATACCGGCAAAGAATAATTGATCAGAAGGACAGGACTGTGATCATGACTCCGCATATGGGCGAGTATGCGTACCTGACACATACGGATATATTTGATGCAAAAGAGCATATGGCGGAGGCAGTAAAAAAGACCGCAGACGAGCTCGGCATATCGATCATATGCAAGGATGCGCGCAGCCTGATCGCGTCTGTAAGGGGCCCTGAGATATATGTGAACTGTTCGGGAAATGACGGGATGGCTACGGCCGGGAGCGGAGATGTGCTCTCGGGAATGTGCGCCGTACTCATGATACAGCTGCTTGATAAGTTCGAAGCCTGCGCTTATGCCGCATATCTTCACGGACTTGCCGGTGATGATGCGGCGGACAGATGCGGAAAAAACGGCATGACGGCGTCGGACATAATTGATTCCATACAGACTGTCATCGGATAAGGACTAAACAGAAATGAAACCTGAAGAATACTCAAATATCAAAAGAGGCTACGCCCTCATAGACATGGATGCCATAAGAAACAATGTGGACGTGATGTATCAATCTCTGGCATCCGGGACACGGATGATACTCGTCATCAAAACTGACGGTTACGGACACGGTTCTGTCCCCATTGCGCATATGTATGATCAGGATGACCGGATATGGGGATATGCGGTGGCCTGTCCCGAAGAAGCATATGATCTGCGCGATGCAGGGATACATAAGCCCATCCTGATACTCGGATATACATTTGATTATGCTTATGAAGACATTGTAAGGCTTGATATCAGACCTGCGGTTTTCACCGAAGAGATGCTGGACGGTTTAGCCGAAGCGTCGCGCAGGGTCGGCAAAAAGGCCAAGATCCATATAAAGGTCGATACGGGCATGAGCCGCATAGGCATAAGACCCGATGATACGGGACTTGCTTTTGTAAAAAAGGCAATGTCATGCGAGGGATTGGAGATCGAGGGCATATTTACTCATTTTGCCAGAGCCGATGAGACGGACAAAAAATATGCATACAGACAGCTGGAACTGTTTAAGAACTTCACCGCCCGCATACGCGATGAACTCGGCTTCGACATAGAGCTTAAGCATTGTTCCAATTCGGCCGGGATCATGGAGATGCCCGAAGCCAATATGGACATAGTACGTGCCGGGATCACTCTTTACGGGCTATGGCCGTCCGATGAAGTTGATCATTCCCGGATGGCGTTTAAACCCGTGATGAGCCTTATAAGCCATATAGTTTATGTCAAAGAAGTGGAGGCCGGAACACAGATAAGCTATGGCGGGACCTATATTGCACCTGATAAGCGCCTGATAGCCACCGTACCCGTGGGATACGGAGACGGATATCCGAGGATGCTCTCCGGTAAAGGCGAGGTTCTGGTAAAGGGAAAGAGAGCCCCGATCTGCGGCCGGGTATGCATGGACCAGTTCATGATAGATGTCACGGATATCCCTGAAGTCAAGACGGGAGATAAGGTCACTCTTATAGGTTTTGATGCGGATGAACATATCTCCATGGAGGAGATCGGGGACATATCCGGCAGATTCAACTACGAACTGGCCTGTGATGTCGGCAAACGCATTCCCAGAGTCTATGTTTCGGGTGGAGATGTGGAGGATATAATCCTTGATAGACGAAGCATAAAATGATAAAATAAATTGTTATGATTAAGTATAAAATGCGCTTTTTATGGGCATCATAAAACGCATTATTATCACAGTTAAGGAGTAGGATATGTCAGGACATTCAAAATTTGCAAACATCAAACATAAGAAAGAGAAAAACGACGCGGCAAAAGGAAAGATCTTTACCATAATCGGCCGTGAGATCGCCGTAGCCGTAAAAGAAGGCGGACCCGATCCGTCCAACAACTTCAAGCTCGCTCAGGTCATCGCCAAGGCAAAAGCCAATAATGTGCCTAACGATACGATAGAGAGAGGCATCAAGAAAGCATCCGGTGAGAACGGAGGCGCAGATTACAAGTACATGACTTATGAAGGATACGGTCCCAACGGTATCGCGATCATAGTTGATGCGCTTACGGACAATATCAACCGTACGGCAGCCAATGTAAGAAGTGCTTTTACCAAGGGACAGGGCAATGTCGGAACACCGGGCTGCGTGTCCTTCATGTTCGATAAGAAAGGCCAGATCATCATAGACCGTGAAGAATGCGAAATGGAACCCGATGATCTGATGATGATAGCTCTCGATGCGGGAGCCGATGATTTTGTAGAGGAAGAGGACAGCTTTGAGATACTTACCGATCCCGATGCTTTTGCAGGAGTGGTAGAAGCCCTCGAAGCAAACAATATCGCTTCGGTCAGCGCTGAGGTTACCATGATTCCCCAGAACTATGTAACGCTGACAGATGAAACGGCCATCAAGAACCTCACACGCATTCTGGATCTGCTGGAAGAGGACGATGACGTTCAGGCCGTATACCACAATTGGGACGAATGATTTAAGACATGCTGTTCAGAAGGAAACTGATCACTAACTTCATCTGGATCATTGCCATGATCACGATCGTCGTGATCGGTGCTCAGTATGCCTTTTTATACGGCATTGACTTTCTTTTTGCAGGAGAAAATAACTATCTGGCAGAACTTGTCAGCATATCCTATAAGGCTTTGGATGTAGGGCTGCTGATCTGGATAGTTATTTTTCTTGTGGTCTGTATCGTACTTTTCCTGATCCTCAGAGCGATAGTTCAGGCGATCAAAGCAAAGCACGAAGCCAAGCCCTCGACCGTCGGACTCATACGCATACTGCTCGTATGCGCGGTGTTTATCAGTGCGATCATCTACAGGGGCAGCATCCTGATCTCATCGGGAGCCGTAATACTTTCGGATTCGACATTCTATGATGCGGCAGCAGGCCTCTTTACTGATTCAGCCGGGATCGGCGATCTGGCTGTACACGGAGCATCATACATATATCTGATGCTTTTGAACTTCGTGATGCAGTTTCTCGGAGACCGGGTGGTTGCGGTCGTTCTGCTTCAGATAGTCATACAGATCTTAACCATCATTTTGGTTTTTGCGGCATTCAGGAGACTGGTCAATTTCTGCACGGGATTTATAGCGGCACTCTCGCTCACCGTGCTGCCGTTATATACATCCAAGATCTTCACGTCGAGTCCGGGATGCTTTGTGGCATTGCTGGTCGTTTTTGCGATATATCTCATCAGCCTGTTCATGACCATAAAAGGCGGAGCGTTCAAGATCGTCAGCGGCCTGATCATAGGACTGATCATCGGATACCTGACATATATGGATATCCTGTGCGCCTTTGCACTGGTTGTCTGGTTCTTTGCTCTTATGTATGAGATCGGAGATGAAGAAAGGCACAAGTTCCTTGCCGGCTATCTGCTTCTTCTGCTCGGAGTGGTGATAGGACTCGCGTTAAGCCTGTGCATGGACGGCGGATTTGATCCCGACGGCATAGATATTGCCGTAAGAACCTGGGTAAAAGTAAATACCATCAACATCATTCCCGAATACGCGCTTATAGATCCCGCCCTCGGACTATCGTGTCTGATACAGTGCATGGTAATGGTCGGAGTGGGATCCTGGACGATACTGGGTACCCTCGGGCGTGACCGGGTTGAATATGAACTTCCCTGGATATTGATGTTCATATTTGCGATCACTCCGATGACGCGTACCGGTTATCTGCATGATAATGTTCCGGCTCTCATCGTATATCTGGTTCTGGCAGGAGCCGGAATCTCGGCGCTGTTTGCCGAACGCGCTGAAGAACCCGATGAAGAAGAGGAAGAAGTAGAGGATGATGAGTCTTCGGAAGATGAGGACAATCCTGCGAATGAGGTGGTATTTGAAGCACTCGAAGAGCCGGAGACCGTAAGCGCCTCAGAGCCCGCGCCCGGCCCTGCACCGGCACCTGAATCCGCAGAGGCACCCACTCATGCGCCTGCACCTTCGCAGGCATCTGCACAGGCACCCACGCATACGCCCTCGCCTGCACCGGCGCCTGCATCCGCACCGGTACCGGTTACGGCCGTAATGGATGATGACGCTGATTTCACCGATCATAAGGACGGCGCCTCAGACGGTCATGACAACGGACTGGATAAGGATAACTGGGCAAAAAAGATATCCCCCGATGATTTCGATGATGTCGAGTTCGAGAAGATCGATGATGATGCCGAACAGGAAGTACTGCCCACATCCATATCATGGGCCAGCATCAAGGCTCTGGATGACGAGGATAACAGCCCGAAAGAGATCGAAGATATCAGAGATCTCCTTGAAGATGATATAAGAGAGGAAGTATATATACCCGATCAGGAGCCTGCGCACGAAAGCGGGCAGGATTTCGAAAAGGAATCCGGGTCTGATGTAAAGACCGGACACGATGCAGTTAAAGCGGCAGAGGAAAAGCCCGCATACGATCCCGAGACCACGCAGGTTGACGATCTTCCCGGCATGGTCCCCAACCCGCTTCCGCTTCCCGCCAAAAAGAAACAGTCGGAGATGGATTATGATCTGGCCGATGATGATTTTGACGATGATGAAGACGATCTTGACTGGGATGATTTGGACGGCGATGACGGTGATGATGATTTCGATATCTGATCGCATCGTTCATCCGATATACAGATACGATGGCAACTAATAACAATAGAAACACAACTTCAAAAAGAACGACATCTTCCGGATCGGCATCCGGAAGGTCGACAAACTCGAGGTCGACATCTGCCAGAAGCAGCTCTTCGGGCAGATCTTCTTCGAATACATCCGCAAGAAATACCGCAGGCAAAAGCGGCTCCCGTACGCGTACTCCCGCACCCCAGCCGGATCCTATCACTGGCGATCTTTTCTTCTTTTTGGGGATCGCGATATGCGTTGTCCTGTTTTTGTGCAATTTCGGGATCATCGGATTGTTCGGCAAGACAGTCAGCGATGTGATGTTCGGATTGTTCGGACTTACGGCGTGGATCCTTCCGCTCGTGAGCATAGTATTCATATTATTCGGCGAGTTTAACAAAGGAAATTCCGTCGTTACGCGAAAACTTATCGCAGGCGGCTTCCTGTGCATTCTCGTCATGATCATGTGCGATCTGGCGACGGGGATGATCAATACCGAACTTCCGATCAATATCCCCGAGATATACTCAAGATGCGCCGAGAATCATCGCGGCGGCGGAGTTCTCGGAGGTATTCTGGCATTCTATCTTGAAAAGCTCCTTGGCGGCGTGGGAACGATCCTTCTGCTGATAGTTCTTATCATCATCTGCCTGCTCATCATAGCCGGCCGTTCGCTGATAGCAGGTCTCAAAGAGCAGGGCCAGCTCATGTATGATGAGACGATGGAAGAACGCAGATCCAAGATGCTCAGCCGCGAAGAAGTAAGCCGTATCAGACAGGAAGAGCGCGCGGAGCGTATTGCAAGGAAGCGTGAACTGAATGATGCCAGGGAGCGCGAGAAACAGATGCGCGCCGAAGAAAAAGAGAACGAACAGATCCTCCGCATGGACCGAAAGGGTAAAGGCGTAACCTTTAACACTACTCTGGATACAGAGCTGGATAAACAGGCGCAGGATGCACTCGAACGCGATGACGAGCACCTGATCAAGGTGACAGGCACAGATGAATATGAACGCCGAAGCGCACATTCCGCCATGATGCATGAAAACCTTACGGCTGAAGGTACCGATGCGATCAGAGAGATCACACCGGTATATGATGATGAGCCTGAGGATGATTACGGATATGACCGCAGCGAACCCGTATATGAGTCCGAACCTGAACCGGAATACGCTCCTGAGCCTGAACCCGTGCGCATCAGGGAGCGGGAGAGAGCCATCGTTCGGGAAGAGGAAACTCCTGCAGTAAAGGACAAACCCGTAGCTGCGACTGCCCGTAAACCCGCACCGGCTAAAGGCGTGAAATACAAGTTCCCTCCGATATCTCTGCTCACTCCCGGATCCGGTGGAAGCAGCCGTAACGGAGACAGAGAACTCAAGGATACTTCGGATCGTCTGGTACAGACTCTGGAGACCTTCGGAGTCAAGGTCAAGATAACCGATGTCAGCCGCGGACCTGCCGTGACCAGATACGAGCTTCAGCCCGAACTTGGTGTCAAGGTATCCAAGATCGTAGGCTTGAGCGATGATCTGAAACTGGCACTTGCAGCCACGGACATCAGAATAGAAGCTCCCATCCCCGGAAAATCGGCTGTAGGAGTCGAGGTTCCGAATAAAGAGAATGAAGCTGTCGCTTTCAGGGATCTTATAGATTCGGCGCCGTTTAAATCAAGCACCGCATCGCTTCCTTTTGCGGTAGGTAAGGATCTGGGCGGACAGATAGTCATACATGATATCGCGAAGATGCCCCATGTGCTCATCGCGGGTGCAACCGGATCGGGTAAATCGGTATGTATCAACACGATCATCATGAGTATCCTGTATAAGTGCAGACCTGAAGATGTCCGTCTTATCATGATAGACCCCAAGGTGGTCGAACTTAGCGTATACAACGATATCCCGCATCTGCTCCTGCCTGTCGTTACCGACCCCAAGAAGGCCGCAGGCGCACTTCACTGGGCGGTTAAGGAGATGACGGACAGATATGCCAAATTCGCAGAGGCATCCGTCAGGGATCTGAAGGGATATAATGCGCAGCTTGAAGATCCGGCGGAGAAACTTCCGCATATCCTGATCATAGTTGATGAGCTTGCGGATCTGATGATGGTAGCTCCCGGTGAAGTAGAAGAGAGCATCTGCCGTCTGGCACAGCTGGCGAGAGCCTGCGGAATTCATCTGGTCATAGCCACACAGAGACCTTCCGTGGATGTCATCACCGGTCTTATCAAAGCCAATATGCCCAGCCGTATCGCTTTTGCCGTATCAAGCGGCGTGGATTCGCGTACGATACTTGATATGGTCGGAGCCGAGAAACTTCTCGGTAAGGGCGACATGCTGTTCTATCCTCAGGGACTTCCCAAGCCGTCCCGCGTACAGGGCGCGTTCGTGTCGGATTCGGATGTGTCCAAGGTTGTGAAGTTCTTTAAGGAACTCGGATATGTACCGGGCGGCGAAGCGGATATTTCCGACCAGGTAAGTGCGATCGGTTCATCTTCGGGATCACCGGCTTCGTCCGGAGACAGTTCGGGATCCGAGTACGATGAGTATTTTGCACAAGCCGGCCGCTTCATCATCGATAAGGATAAGGCATCCATAGGAGCGCTTCAGAGACTGCTTAAGATAGGATTTAACCGCGCTGCCAGGATCATGGACCAGCTGGCCGATGCCGGCGTGGTCGGAGAAGAACAGGGTACCAAGGCCAGAGAGATCCTGATGAACGAGGCACAGTTTGAAGAGCTGCTTCAGGATCTGGGACTGGAGTAACGCATAAACAGTTATTAAGGAGATTATATGAAGACCGATATTGAGATCGCTCAGGAAGCGAAACTTAACCCCATAACGGAAGTTGCTGCCGCTACTGGCATATCGGAAGACGACCTCGAACTTTACGGCAGATATAAAGCAAAGCTGACAGATGAATATATCAGTAAGCTCTCATCCGAAAAAGACGGCAAACTGATCCTTGTGACGGCCATTAACCCCACTCCCGCAGGAGAGGGCAAGACTACCACTACGGTAGGCTTAGGGCAGGCATTCGGAAAACTCGGTAAGAAGGCTGTGATCGCGCTTCGCGAGCCTTCTCTGGGACCTTGTTTCGGGATCAAGGGCGGCGCCGCCGGAGGCGGATATGCCCAGGTCGTACCTATGGAAGACTTAAATCTTCATTTCACCGGAGATTTTCATGCGATAACATCTGCGAACAATCTCTGTGCCGCATTACTTGACAATCATATCCAGCAGGGTAACGAGCTTCAGATCGATACCCGCAATGTGGTATGGAAAAGATGCCTGGACATGAACGACAGAGCCCTCAGAAATGTGGTCATCGGACTCGGCGCCAGGACCGACGGATTCGTCCGCGAGGATCATTTCGTTATCACGGTGGCGACCGAGATCATGGCGGTTCTGTGCCTGGCTGAGGATATGGATGATCTGAAAAAGAGACTGGGACGCATGGTAGTCGCATACGACCTTTCGGGTAAGCCCGTTACGGCAGCCGATATCGGTGCGGTAGGTTCGATGGCAGCTCTTCTTAAGGATGCGCTCAAACCCAACCTTATCCAGACTCTTGAGCATACCCCCGCGATAGTACACGGAGGACCTTTTGCCAATATCGCTCACGGATGTAACTCCGTAAGAGCGACCAAGACCGCTCTGAAGATCGCGGATTACTGCATTACCGAAGCAGGATTCGGTGCTGACCTCGGAGCCGAGAAGTTCTTTGATATCAAGTGCAGACAGGCAGGTTTACGCCCCGATGCCGTGGTACTCGTGGCAACGATCCGTGCACTTAAGTATAACGGCGGCGTAGCGAAGGATGATCTTTCGACAGAGAACCTGGATGCGCTTCGTGACGGCATCTCGAATCTCGAAAAACACATCGAGAATCTCAAGAAATACGGAGTGCCGATCGTAGTGACCTTAAACGCCTTTTCCTCGGATACCGAAGCAGAGACCGCATTTGTAAAGGATTTCTGCGAGTCGGCAGGATGTGAATTTGCTCTTTCCACCGTATGGGAAAAGGGCGGAGAAGGCGGCCTTGAACTTGCAGAAAAAGTGCTCCATACGCTTGAGACCAAAAAATCGGATTTCCATGTGATCTATGATGAGAACGAGAGCATAGAATCCAAGATAAACAAAGTTGCCACAGAGATCTACGGAAGCGACGGAGTGGACTACTCCGCGGCAGCACTTAAGCAGATGAAGACTCTCGAAGATCTCGGATTCGGTAATCTGCCCGTATGCATGGCCAAGACGCAGTATTCGCTTTCGGATGATCCTTCAAAACTCGGACGGCCTACGGGCTTTAAAATGAGTGTCCGCGAGATGTATGTTTCGGCCGGCGCCGGATTCATAGTCGTGCTTACGGGAACGGTTATGACGATGCCCGGACTTCCCAAGTCGCCCGCGGCATTCCGCATAGATGTAGACGATTCCGGAAAGAT
The DNA here is from genome assembly GCA_017620155.1 of Lachnospiraceae bacterium. Classification (GTDB taxonomy): domain Bacteria; phylum Bacillota; class Clostridia; order Lachnospirales; family Lachnospiraceae; genus XBB2008. The sequence goes on from JAFZQY010000071.1 coordinate 80,439, forward strand.
CACCGGATTATTCTGATTTTGATTTTTGATTTTAGATAAGGAGACAGAGATGCCCGCAATAATAGACGGAAAAGCCATATCGGCTCAGATAAAGGATGAAGTTAAGGAGCGTGTATCAGCGCTTAAGGCTGAAGGGACGGAAGTATGTCTTGCAGTCATCCAGGTGGGAAATGATCCTGCCTCTACGGTATATGTAGGAAATAAAAAGAAAGCCTGCGAGTATTGCGGCATAAGATCCGAGAGTTACGAGCTTGCCGAGGATACTTCGGAAGACGATCTTATAGCTCTCATAGACAGATTAAACGCCGATAAGGCTGTAAACGGTATCCTTGTTCAGCTTCCTCTGCCTTCGCACATCAATGAGGACAGGGTGATCATGGCCATCGATCCTACGAAGGATGTGGACGGCTTCTCCGTAAATTCGGTCGGTGCTCTGTGCATAGGCCGTAAAGGATACAGATCCTGTACTCCCGCAGGCATCATCGAACTGTTAAAGCGCAGCAATATCGATATAACAGGTAAGGAGTGCGTCGTGATCGGCAGGAGCAATATCGTGGGTAAGCCCATGGCTCTTATGATGCTTCAGGAAAATGCCACGGTAACGATCGCTCATTCTAAGACTAAGGATCTTCCTTCAGTCACCAAAAGAGCCGACATCCTCATAGTAGCTGTCGGAAAACCGAAGATGATCAAGGCCGACTTCGTAAAAGAGGGGGCCGTAGTAATAGATGTGGGAATACACAGAGACGAGAATAACAAGCTATGCGGGGATGTGGATTTTGATGATGTGGCACCCAAGTGCTCATATATAACTCCCGTTCCCGGAGGAGTGGGTCCCATGACGATCGCCATGCTCATGCATAACTGCGTGGAAGGGGCGTAACCGGTAAGGAGATTTTCATGAAGTGTCCCGAATGCGGTAACGAGATACAGGACGGACACCTCATATGTGAAGTCTGCGGATATGAAGTCCAGATGGTCCCCGATTTTGTCGAGGATTACGAACCGCAGATAGATAATAATATCGTGGATAATGTGCTCGACATGAGCAGCCCTACTCAGGATATGGGCATTACGGAAGAACTGGGCGGTACGGATCAGCTCATCGGCAATACCGAAAATATTGCCCTGCCCGAATTCCTTAAGAAAAAGGGCATAATGATAGCTGTCCTGATTGTTTCCACGATCATAATTATCCTCGCTGCAATATGGGGTGTGAATCGCGTAAGCGATCCGGAATACCAATTGAATAAAGCCAAGAATCTGGCGGCCGCAGGCAAGTACGGAGAAGCGATAAGCGCACTCGAGAATGCATATGTATCGCATCCTGATAACAGTGAGATACTTTACCTGGAATCCGATTACTACATGGAACTGGGTAAGACCGATCTGGCAACGGATACTCTGATGCGCCTGATATCATCGGATATTTACAGTTCGGATGAGATATATTCCGCATATGACAGACTGATCAACATCTATGCCGAAACGGATAATTACGATGCGATAGCGCAGCTGCTCGCGGACTGCAGATATAACGACATAACGCTGGCATATCAGAACTATGTCGCTTTCGCTCCGGTCTTTTCCTATGAAGACGGAACATATGACAACGCGATAAGGCTTAAGATATCGGCCAACACCTCCGGAGTCGTATATTATACGCTTGACGGAAGCGTGCCGAATGAGTCGAGTCAGAAGTATGACAGCCCCATCGAACTGGATCACGGAGAATATATCGTAACCGCCATATTCATCAATCAATACGGCGTTCAGTCCGAACTTGTGACTCATAAGTATGTGATCTCAAACGATATACCGAATGAGCCTGTTGTTAACGCGGATTCCGGTGATTATCATAAACCCGTGCTGATAACCGTGGAGGTTCCCGAAGGCTATACCGTCTACTATACGACGGACAGATCAGCACCCACAGTTGACTCGGTTAAGTATATCGATCCGATACCGATGCCCGTTAAGTATTCCAATTTCAACTTTGCGGCGATCAGCGAGGACGGACTCAGTTCCGAGGTCGTGGTAAGAAGTTATTCACTCACTTTTCCGGATGGGATATCACTGTCGCAGGCAGTGGACATACTCAAGACCAGGCTCATCGAACGCGGACTGCTGAATGACATGAACGGTTATTCCGACAGGGCACCCGGAAGATACACCTATGAAGTAATATCAGCCATTCCGATAGCCGGACAGGGCGATTACTATACTATCAGAGAGTTTTATCATGACGGTACGGGAACGCAGACCCCTACCGACACCACTTACATAGTGGAGATCCACCAGGGATCTACCGCCATATTAGGCGGAAATGCCAACACTGGATTTCTTGCGATCTCATTCTGAAAGACCGCAAGCTAAGGAGGAGAGAAAAAATGTACAAGATCGTTAAAAAGAGAGTTCTTAATGAGGCGATTTGTCTGATGGATGTGGAGGCAAAAAGATGTGCCGCACATTGCAAGCCCGGACAGTTCGTCATTGTCAGGACGGACGAAGGTGCTGAACGCATCCCGCTGACCATCTGCGATTATGATGCCGAAAAAGGCCTTGTTACCATAGTATTTCAGGTAGTGGGCGCCGGCACTCTTCGTATGTTCCATATGGAAGAAGGTGAATATCTTCACGATTTCACCGGACCCCTGGGTAAAGCTTCCGAGCTTACCGAAGAAAGCGTTGAGAGCCTGAAGAGCAAAAAGATCCTTTTCGTTGCGGGCGGCTTAGGTACCGCTCCCGTATATCCCCAGGTGAAATACCTGCATAAGCTGGGTGTGGATGCGGATGTGATCGTAGGCGCCAAGACCAAGGACATACTGATCATGGAAGAAGAGATGAAGGCAGTTGCCGGCAATCTCTACATCACCACCGATGACGGTTCCTACGGCAGGAGCGGAATGGTAACGAAGGTGATATCCGATCTGTATGAAGAGGGCAAAAAATACGATCTCTGCGTAGCGATAGGTCCCATGATCATGATGAAGTTCGTATGTAAGCTGACCAAAGAACTTGATCTTCCCACGATCGTCAGCATGAATCCCATCATGGTCGACGGTACCGGAATGTGCGGCGCATGCCGTCTGATCGTAGGCGACGAAGTCAAGTTTGCATGTGTGGACGGCCCTGAATTTGACGGCTTTTTGGTTGATTTTGATCAGGCCATGAAGAGACAGAATCTGTACAAGACGGAAGAGGGCCGCAAGTATCTGCTGGAGCAGGAAAAAGAGACGCACCACGGCGGATGCGGACATTGTGATTGAGTGATATTCGGTCAGGAAAAAGGAGAAAATCATGACGACAGATGTAAATACAAGAGTACCTGTAAGAGAACAGGACGCAAAGGAAAGAGCGCATAATTTCGAAGAAGTATGCTACGGATATAACGAGGAAGAGGCGGTATGCGAGTCGACCCGCTGTCTTACCTGCAAGAACGCACAGTGCGTAAAGGGATGTCCCGTAGCGATAGATATACCTGCTTTTATCGAACAGGTGAAGAATCAGAATTTTGAAGAGGCATACCAGATAATATCCAGATCCTCATCTCTTCCCGCTGTATGCGGACGTGTATGTCCTCAGGAGACTCAGTGCGAAGGGAAGTGCATCAGAGGCATCAAGGGTGATCCGGTATCCATCGGTAAGCTTGAAAGATTCGTTGCTGACTGGGCCAGAGAGCATGGTATCCGTCCCGAGGGACCTTCAAGTACCAACGGCAAAAAGGTCGCAGTGATAGGTTCGGGTCCCGCAGGTCTTACCTGCGCAGGCGATCTGGCAAGACTGGGCTATGATGTGACCATATTCGAAGCCCTTCATGAGCCGGGCGGAGTTCTCGTATACGGTATTCCGGAGTTCCGTCTTCCCAAAGAAGATGTCGTACTCAAGGAGATCGACAATGTCAAGGGGCTCGGCGTTAAGATCGAGACCAATGTCGTAATAGGCAAGACGGTATCCATCGACGAACTGATAGATGATGAAGGCTTTGATGCCGTGTTCATCGGATCGGGCGCAGGACTTCCCAAGTTCATGAACATCCCCGGCGAGCAGGCCGGCGGTGTATTCTCGGCCAATGAGTATCTGACCAGATCAAACCTCATGAAGGCATTTAAGGAAGATGCCGATACTCCTATCTACAGAGGCCGCAAGGTGGCCGTAGTAGGCGGCGGAAATGTTGCTATGGACGCTGCCCGTACGGCGTTAAGACTGGGCGCTGAGGTGCATATCGTATACAGAAGGAGCGAAGAAGAACTTCCCGCCAGAGTAGAGGAAGTACATCACGCCAAGCAGGAAGGCATCATCTTCGATCTGCTCACCAACCCGACAGAGATCCTCGCAGATGAGAGCGGGTGGGTATGCGGAATGAAGTGCATCCGCATGGAATTAGGAGAGCCCGATTCAAGCGGAAGAAGACGCCCCGTTGAGATCCCCGGATCGGAGTTCACGATGGAAGTCGATGCGGTAATCATGTCGCTCGGTACTTCCCCCAATCCTCTTATCTCTTCAACTACAGAAGGGCTTGAGGTCAACAAGTGGAAATGTATCGTTGCCGATGAGGAGAACGGTGCGACATCCAAAGAAGGCGTATATGCAGGCGGTGATGCCGTAACAGGCGCCGCTACCGTAATACTGGCAATGGGTGCCGGTAAAGCTGCAGCAAAAGGAATAGATGAATATCTGAGGGCAAAATAATATGCAGATGTATGACCTGATCATGAAAAAAAGAAACGGCTCACGCTTAAGCAAGGATGAGATCGATTTCTTTGTAAACGGCTACACCCGCGGTGAGATACCCGATTACCAGGTTTCGGCGCTGATGATGGCTATCTTTTTCCGCGGAATGGACAAAGAAGAGACCGTGGATCTGACCATGGCCATGGCGGGCAGCGGAGAGGTCCTGGACTTAAGCAATATCCCCGGGATCAAATGCGACAAGCATTCGACAGGCGGCGTGGGAGATAAGACGACACTTGCGCTGATACCGATGGTCGTAGCCTGCGGAGCCAGAGTAGCCAAGATGAGCGGACGGGGCCTCGGGCATACCGGAGGGACCATAGATAAGCTCGAGAGTTTCCCGGGATTCTCAACATCCATATCAGATAAGCATTTCATGGATCAGGTGAATACGATCGGAGTATCCGTTATGGGTCAGACCGTTGATCTGGCTCCCGCGGATAAGAAACTCTACGCACTCAGGGATGTGACGGCTACCGTTGATAACATGTCTCTGATAGCGAGCTCAATCATGAGCAAGAAACTCGCATCAGGAGCGGATGCTATCGTGCTCGATGTAAAGTGCGGAAGCGGAGCGTTCATGAAAACTTTTGATGACGCCAAGGCTCTTGCGACTGCCATGGTTGATATCGGAAAAGGCGCAGGCAGAAGGACTATGGCTGTCATATCGGATATGGACCAGCCTCTGGGGCGTGCGGTCGGCAACGCGATCGAGGTTAGGGAAGCCATAGATACTCTTCACGGAAAAGGCCCCGATGACTTCACGAAGCTCTGCTACGAACTCGGAAGCAGGATGCTTCTCATGTCGGATGTATGTACCGGTCTCGATGAGGCTAAGGATAAGCTCTCCGAAGCCATATCAAGCGGAAAGGCCCTGGATACGCTTGCTGCTTTTGTTAAGGCTCAGGGCGGTGACGAATCATATGTATATGATCCCATGAAGCTTAAAGTAGCTGACAGGGTTACGGAGATCAAGGCAGACCGTGACGGATTCGTATCACATATAGAGTGCGACGAGATCGGCATGGTATCGCTTACGCTCGGCGGAGGCCGTGTGACCAAGGAATCGGAGATAGACTTAAGCGTCGGCCTGATCCTTGATAAGAAGGTCGGAGATCAGGTGGCGAAGGGAGATACGATAGCTCGCATATATGCTTCCGATCCCGAGAAAGAGAAGGCTGCGATAGCCAGATTTGAAGGAACATACACCTATTCGGATACCAAACCCGGATCACGCGGCATCATCTTAGGCAGCGTGGACTGACGGAGAAAAAAGTGGCTGAATATAGCAGAGAGATAAATGCATCGATAGATGACCTGAAAAATCTGTTCGGAGAGCACGATCAACATATACGAAAGATTGAGAACGACTTTCGCGTAAATGTGATCAACCGGGACGGAACGGTTAAGGTATGCGGAGCGAGCGAGCCTCAGGTCGTGAGGGCCTGTGCGGTGATAAAAGGCCTGATAGCTTTATCGGAGCGCGGAAACGAATTGGAAGAACAAAATGTCAATTATGCCATAGAACTCGGCAATGAGAATGTCGAAGATGCCCTTGTCAGGATCGACAATGACTGCATCTGTCACACAGTACAGGGAAAACCCGTTAAGCCCAAGACACTGGGCCAGAAGGCTTATGTGGACGCCATCCGGAACAACATGGTCGTATTCGGGATAGGTCCCGCGGGAACGGGTAAGACATATCTGGCCATGGCTATGGCCATAACGGCTTTTAAGAATAACGAGGTCAGCCGGATAATCCTTACAAGACCTGCGATAGAAGCGGGAGAGAAACTCGGCTTTCTGCCCGGTGACCTTCAGAGCAAGGTAGACCCATACCTCAGGCCACTGTATGATGCCCTGTATCAGATCATGGGCTCGGACAGTTTCCTGAAGAACATGGAAAAAGGGCTTATCGAAGTTGCGCCGCTCGCGTACATGCGCGGACGAACTCTCGATAATGCCTATATCATACTGGATGAGGCACAGAATACCACTCCCGCACAGATGAAGATGTTCCTGACCAGAATAGGTTTCGGATCAAAGGTCATCATCACGGGCGATGCCACGCAGAAGGACCTTCCTCAGGATACCAATTCGGGACTGGATATAGCGACGAAGATCCTTAAAGGGATAGACGGCATCGCATTCTGTAATCTTACCGCATCGGATGTGGTAAGACACCCTCTCGTTCAGAAAATCGTAAAAGCTTATGATGAATACGATCGCAGGAGATCTGCAAGTGGAAGAAAATAAAAAGTCCGGTTCGGGACGGATCAAGTTTTATATAATGCTCATGCTTGTGAGTATCGCTGCGGTAGCTGCGGAGTTTCTGATATTTAAGCTCCCGGAAGTCAAGGCTGTTCAGATTCTTGCGATCGTTCTGCTCGGTCAGATCACGGTCATTTTTGCATATGAATCGGGGCATGTGTACGAGAAAATGTTCTCGGGCGCAGGACATAAGCCGGCGATGTTTTTTGTCGTATATATGCTGATGATCGCCGCAAGCGTGGTGATGTCAGCCATGCCTGTCACGGCCTGGCCGATAGCGGTCATATATGTGCTGCTCACGATCATATCCAACATTCCGTGCGGGATAGCAGCCGGCAGCATTTGCCTGTTCATCACGGCTTCTTCGGCAGTGGATGCGGCAGTATATCCTTTTGCCTATGTTTACCTGCTTGCGGGCATATCTGCATCGATCCTGGTCGCCCATCTTGACGAGAGGTTCAAGATAGGCTTCCCTGTGATCATTGTGGAGGTCATCCTGCTTGCGGGACTCGGAGTGACGCTCATCACTACGGTGAACGGATTCAGCATAGAGATGCTCATTTATCCGGTCGTCAATCTGGCAGTGACGCTTATTCTGATGCTGTTCATCCTGAAAGCCTTCTCCGCCAAGGTCATCTTCAAGGAAGAGGATAAGTATATCGAACTTAACGATCCGGAGTGCATGCTCTTAAACGAGCTGAAAAAGGTCTCTCCGGAGGACTATCATAAGACGGTGCACATCGTATACTTCTGCGACAGGGTTTCTTCCGCATTGGGACTGGATGTACCCAAGGTAAAATGTGCGGGACTTTATCACAGAGTGGGCGTTATAGGCGGTCAGTATAACTGGGATAACACACGCGCGGTCTGCGAGGAACGGAACCTCCCCGAAGAGGTCATGACGATCCTTAAGGAATTCGAGGATCCGAACACCCCGATGGTGCAGCCGGAGGCTACGGTCTTATTCATGTGTGAGTGCATAGTCAGCTCGATCCAGTATCTTTTCGCCAAGAACAGCGAGATCAAACTGGACTATCCTTCTCTTATCGAAGCGATATTCGAGCAGAGGTCTCAGGCCGGCGTGTTTAAATCAAGCGACATAAGCATCAGACAGTATGAACTCATGAAAAAGGTCTTCATGGAGGAAAAACTCTACTATGACTTCCTGCGTTGATATAGATGATGATATAGATCTTGGGTTTGACATACAGGAGCTGACAGAAAGACTTCTTGAAGCGGTCTGTGATGCCGAAAAATGTCCGTATGAGGCAAGTATCAATGTATATGTTACCCATTCGGATGATGTTAGAGTGTATAATAAGCAGTACAGGGACATAGATGCTACTACCGATGTGCTTTCTTTTCCCGCGCTGGACATCGTTAATGGTGATTTCAGCGGTGTCGAAGAAGATCTGCCGGCTAACTTTGATCCGGAATCGGGTGAGCTGATCCTCGGGGATATCGTGATCAATGTCGATCGTGTATATTCACAGGCTGAAGAGTACGGCCACTCGGTAAAGCGCGAGTTCGCATTTCTGACCGCACACAGCCTGTATCATCTGTGCGGATACGACCATGAGACCGAAGAAGAGGCCCGCATCATGGAAGAAAAACAGGAAGAAACACTTAACAAGCTTGGAATAACCAGGGAGAGTCATGTATAACAGAGACAGACTTGTTATAATCTTAATCTCCATATTGCTTTTCCGCATACCGATATCGCATATCATCGGTGATAACGGATGCGGCTATCTGTCGGGACCGCTGGAAGTATTCTGGTGCCTGGCACTGCTGTTCGGTGCAGGTCTCACCATCACCCTTCGCGGCATGATGCATGACCGTGTAAGGCGCGGACAGTATTCCAATGCCGCACAGATATTTAATTTTGCGAAGAAATATACTTTTATCGCGGCGATAGTGTTTTTGATCATATGTCTGCTTTCATATGATCTGCTTGGAAGCCGCCTTCTTCACGATACCGGAAGCAGGATCGGATTCCTCTTTGTCGGACCTGCGGTATTTCTTGCTCTGTTCGTGAATCTCAATATCGGGTACTTAAACGGCACCGACAACAACAATGCGGCTCTCATAGGAGAGATCGTATATGCTGTAGCAATGGGCCTGGGAATGATCCTCGGAAGCATCATCGGTACTCATTCGGGTACCGCGATCTCCGCGCTCCTGAAAAACGAAGAAGTAACGGCCATGTACGGAGCAATGGGTACAATGGCAGGATTATGTGCCGGAGAACTGCTCGCGCTCATAGTACTTATGGGGATGACGATCCTTTATCAGAGATCGTTCAGACATCTGATGAGATCCGAAGCCGGAAGACATACCGAACACATATCCGACTTAAGCGGACGTTTTGTCCTCGGAGTATTATCGGACGGCCTTCAGGAACTTCTGCTTCATCTGCCCGTATTTGTATCGATCATAATGTACCGTTCCGTAAATATGAGAGCGGAGGGCGCCGATGCGGCCGTTATCGGCTCATCCGTAGGAGCTTTTTACAGTAAATTCATCGTTATCACCGGAATACTTTCCTTGCTCGGAGTATCGTCCGTACAGGGCTCGCTCAAGGGAATTGCGGCGGCTGTCAATGATTCGGATACGCAGGCCGCTGCGGAGCGTATCAGCAGGCTTTTTGCCAGGGTGGCATATTATTGCATACCTGCTGTCATTTTTACATCCATGCTTGCTCCCGTGATAATTCCCACGATATATACCGGCAGACTTACCAATGCCATTGAACTATTGAGTACATGCACATCGCTTGTATTCATTTATGCACTCACTTATGCCTTCATGTCGGTTCTCATCAAACTCGGATATAACAGGGAGATGCTTGTCGTGAGCGCCGCTGCTTTGGTCATAAGCTGCATTCTGGGAGTTTTCCTCATGGGCAGGTTTGAAGGCAAGTTTACCGGTCCTGTGATCGCCATGATGGTATGCTACGGTCTCACCATGATCGTCTGTGTACTGATCCTGTTCAGAAACTTCCGTATGCGTTTCAAACTGCTTCAGTCTTTCGTGTTCCCGCTCGTTATAGCGGGCGTGATAGGTGTGCTCATCAGACTTCTCGGAAATGCGATGTATGAGTCTGCGGGCGGGATCATCACTCTGCTCGTGTGCATCATTCCCGCCTGGTTCATATATAATCTGGCATGCATGCTTCTGCATGTAGTATCTGCGGGAGCTCTTAATAAGAAGTTCTTAGGTCCCATGCTCGTCCGTATCGGGCAGAATCTGGGAGTCTATTGATGTCTGTTCCACAGCAAAAATATGATATAGCGATAATAGGTGCGGGAGCCTGCGGAATGACGGCTGCGATCACCGCAGCGCGCCGTGGGGCATCCGTATGCCTTATAGAAGGCGGCGCACGTGTCGGAACCAAGATCTTAAAGACCGGAAACGGAAAATGCAACTTAAGCCATGCTCCGATAGAAGGAGATGAGTACCGAGGAAGCGACAGTAAGAGGGTAGCAGGATTCCTGAACAGATTCGGCGTGGATGAGACTCTGGAGTTCTTTAAGTCCATTGGCCTGATCACGAGAGAAAAGGACGGATACATATATCCGTATTCCGAGATGGCTTCATCGGTTCTTGATGTACTCAGGTTTGCCGTTGCGGCTTCGGGAGCGGAAGTCATATGTTCCGCGAAGGCGACAGCTATATCCGGCTCCGACGGCGATTATGCCGTTCTGTGTAAGATCGATCCCGATGGGAACGGAAACTCTAAGTCTGCAAAAAGTGAGATTCATGCCAAAAAGGTCATCCTCTGCACGGGCGGATGTGCCGATCCGGTTTCCGGTTCTGACGGAAGCGGGATAAGGATCGCAGAGAACCTTGGCTTAAATGTGTTAAAACCGCTTCCCGCCCTTGTTAAGGTCAAGGCCGCAAACAGCAAAGACATGGCTGTCTGTGCCGGCGTGCGTTCCAAAGGCGTGGTCAGCGTTTATGTGGGGAACGGTGCATCTGACATCGCCTCCGGGGCGAATCCGGTCTCTTATGACAGAGGAGAGATCCAGTTCACCAAAGACGGACTTTCCGGCATTCCGGTCTTCAATGTCAGCAGGTATATATCCCGTGCTCTTGATGAAGGCGATAGCGTACGGATCAGACTCGACCTGTGTCCCGAGATGAATGAGGATGAACTCGCATTCTTCATAACCGATCATATCAGGAACGGATATGGTAACGCCGGGATCTCTATAGACGAGGCTCTGTCAGGCATTCAGAACAAAAAACTGAATACATATATTCTAAAGACTATAGGTGTTAAGCCGTCGGCGCCGGCTGCAGATATCGGCCGCGATGAGATCTCGCGCTATGCTCACGCGCTCAAGGCACTCGACTTTAATATAGAGAACACATACGGCTTCGAACAGGCCCAGGTAACGAGCGGCGGAGTGGATTTAAACGAAGTTGATGACAACCTTCAGGCGGTCAGATATCCGGGGATGTATCTTGCAGGCGAACTTCTGGATGTGGACGGTCCCTGCGGAGGATATAATCTTCAATGGGCGTGGACGAGCGGGTATATAGCAGGAAATAGTGCTGCCTCGGACTTATGATACGGGATCCATATGAGGATATGTGTAAATAATCTCAAATTTCATATTGACCACGAACCGGCTGAATCAGATCTTGCGAACGCCGTATCCGGGACGCTCAAAATCTCTTCGCGAGATATTTCCGATATTTCGGTACTTAAGAAATCCATAGATGCAAGACATAAGGATGATATCCGTTATATCTATTCGGTAGAATGTGATGTGGCAGGTGCGGACAGGATCTTAAATGACAGCCGCATCAAAAATGTAACGGGCGCCGATCGCGTAATATACAGCGTACCCGAACCGCGTTCCTGTAAAGAAAGACCTGTAATAGCCGGCTTCGGCCCCGCAGGGATGTTCTGTGCATATATCCTGGTCCTGGCCGGTGTAAGGCCTATAGTCATAGAACGCGGAGAAAGCGCCTTATCAAGAAAAAAGACTGCCCTTGAATTCTGGGAGACGGGCCTTCTTAAACCTGATTCCAATGTTCAGTTCGGCGAAGGAGGAGCCGGAGCTTTTTCGGACGGCAAGCTGAATACGCTGATCAAAGATAAGACCGGAAGATGCAGGTTCGTCCTGGAGACTCTCGTTAAGTTCGGTGCTCCCGCAAATATCCTTTATGATTCCAAGCCTCATGTCGGTACGGATATCCTGATCAAAGTGGTCACTGCGATGAGGGAGTTTCTGCTCGATGAGGGATGTGAGATCAGGTTCGATACCCGTATCACCGACCTTATCATAGAATCCGGTAAGGTGCGCGGAGTCGTATGCGAGTCGCAGAAGGAAGGCACATACGAACTTGAGGCTGAGAGGGTGATCCTTGCGATAGGACACAGCGCCAGAGATACCTTCGAAATGCTGAATAAACGCGGCGTACATATGGAGAGCAAACCATTCGCCGTAGGACTCAGAGTGGAGCATCCGCGCGAGTTCATAGATATATCTCAATACGGCGAATACGGAGCATCGAGGCTGCCTGCCGCATCATATAAACTGACTGCTCAAGCTTCAAACGGAAGAGGTGTATACAGTTTCTGTATGTGTCCGGGCGGTTATGTGGTCAATGCATCATCGGAAGATAAACATCTTGCGGTCAACGGCATGAGTTACAGCGGCAGGAGCGGAGATAATTCCAACTCGGCCATCATCGTAACGGTCACTCCGGATGACTTTCCGGACACGGGCGCTCTTTCGGGTGTGGCATTCCAGAGAGACCTTGAGCTGAAGGCATATGATATCGGAAACGGTAAGATCCCTTACCAGAGATACGGTGATTATGTATCATGCCTTAATTCCGTGACCGGCTTGGGAACTTCTGACCCGGTATCCCGTGATGCCGTGTCTGATATATCTTTCGCTGCCGGCTTTGCTCCCGCTGCGAAGGGAATGAATACGCAGGCCGATATAAGCACGCTTTTGCCTCCCGGTCTGTCGAAGAGCCTGATAGAAGGCATGTCGCATTTCGGGCATAAGATATCCGGCTTTAACAGCAAAGACGCCTATCTGTCCGGCATAGAGAGCAGGACGTCGTCACCGGTTAAGATACCTCGCAGAGACGACGGAATGAGCGTCAATACGGAAGGACTTTATCCCTGCGGCGAGGGAGCGGGATATGCCGGCGGTATCACTTCTGCCGCTATGGATGGTATGTATATAGCAGAAGAGCTGCTTTCGTGTTATCCTATTAAATGATCATTAAACGCAAAGGAACGGTTTTTCCGTCACCGAAACTGTATGGATATACTTACTGAAGGAACAATAGATTATCTGCCGAAGAAAAAAAGAGACCGGATATTATACTATGCCGGTTTTGTTCTGCTGCTCATCTGTTATCTGATCGGTAACAGGTTCACGATCGTGGCCGCCAAATCCGATAACGCGCTCCTTTTTTTCGGAAATAATGTTCCCTTTTCGATTTTTACGGGAGTATTCTCTTCCCTTTCCAATATATGTATTTTCTTCCTGGTGGTATTTTACGGCAAGCCGGGATTCACAACCTCGCTGGCGGTTCTTATGATGCAGTTTTCCGGCATGATCATGTCGTTTTCGCAGGCGCATACCACCGCCGCCATTCCGGGTGTCTTTACCAATGTTCTCACACTGATAGCCATCGTGCTCATGTATCACAGCAACAAGACTGTCAAAAGGTATCAGGTCAAGGAGTTCGAACATTTAAAACAGCAGCAGATGTTTTCGCAGAAGCTCTTTGAACAGACGGCTACCGCGCTCGTAAATGCGATAGATGCCAAGGATACTTATTCCCACGGACATTCTCTCAGGGTGGCGGAGTATTCCGAGAGGATAGCCAGAAAAATGGGCAAAAGCGATGAGGAGTGTTACAAGATCTTTTATTCCGCACTGCTCCACGATGTAGGCAAGATAGGCATAGATGACACGATAATCAACAAAAAGGGCGGGCTTGAACCATATGAATACAATATGATCAAGCAGCATCCGGTCATAGGTAATGAGATCCTGTCAAGCATCACCGAGTATCCGTATCTGAGCATAGGCGCGCATTATCATCATGAACGGTATGACGGCAAGGGATATCCCGACAGGCTTAAAGGGGATGATATCCCCGAGATCGCCAGGATAATATCCGTTGCGGATGCTTATGACGCCATGTCATCCAACAGAAGTTACAGAAATGCGATACCCCAGCAGCTTATCAGAGAGGAAATCGTCAAGGGCGCCGGCGTTCAGTTTGATCCGGGCATGGCCGAGATCATGCTTCATCTGATAGACGAAGACAGAGAGTATATGATGAAGGAGAGGAGCATCATTCCCGATGCGGCCGGCAAGTCCGGATTAAGATGCGAATCCTTCAGGAGCGAGATATCGGAAGGAATAGTTCTTACTCCGTATCTGACGAAGGTGAATCTTACTTACAGTCCCGAAAAGGAGAACGAAGGAGCTGTTTCGAAAGCAGCTCTGGTTGTTTTTGATTCGATTGACGGACGCGTTCATAATGAAGAGAAAGCCATTAGCGATTTCCATTATTACGAATACTGTGAGATCGATTTTGACGGCAATGTGATAAACAAGGGTGCGAGAGATATAGTGACTGAAGTTAAGAACGACGAGTCATCCGCCGAGATCATCCAGGATCCGGACAGCATTGTATATGAGATCGAAGCGGTCAAGTGCCGAGACCATGCACTTATTAAGATAAATGACGGTAATGAATGCAAGTCATTTATCATAGCCCTTCCCGATGCGACCAGATATGTCTATATCGGCCTTACGGGTGCGAACTGCTATATAGGCGATGTTGATATAGCCAAGGATGATACACCGGTCAGTGCGGACTATATCCCCAGGATCGCCGATTCTATCAGTTACATAGACGGACCGGAAGGTGATATCCCCAATGTTCAGATAGACAGTGCATTAACGGCATCTTCGGAAGGTATCCCTGTTAAGGATGGCATGCAGATATCGTTCCACAGCAAGAGTCTGCCGACGGCGCGGCTCATATGGCATTGTCCGTATATCAAGCTCTACACTTCTCCGGATGGCAGGCAGAGCGGCGAAGGATATAATGAACTTGCGCTGATCAGGATAGACGGAGAAAACCGTGATGATGACGGTAAGGTCACCAACAGGATCCTGGTCAACAAAACGGAAGCCTTCGAAGGCTGGGATGCCTGGAAAAAATCGAATATGGATGGATTTGACTGCACCGTGACATTTGAACGTAAAGACAGCGTGATAATCACAGGCACCGAGAACTTCGGCCTCGCCGTTAGAAACATAACCACGATCAAAACTGACGTGAAGGAAGTATATGCTGCTCTGACGGGAGATCAGGTAGCGCTTACCGATATCAGGATCAGATAAAGACGCTATCCTGAAATATAAATATGATTACAGGGAGAGGATCAGGTGAGTTACAGAGATTTACTTAAAGATAAAAAAAGGATTGTCATAAAGATCGGCTCGTCGTCGCTTCATCATCCCGAGACGGGAGGCCTTGACTATACTAAGATCGATGTTCTGGTGCGTGAGATATGCGACCTTAAAAACCGCGGCAAGGACGTAGTGCTCGTAAGCTCCGGCGCGATAGCCGTAGGACGAAGGGCAGTCGGCATAGCTGCCGATGAACTCAAAGAAACGAGTAAGAAACAGGCCTGCGCCGCCATCGGTCAGACCAGGCTCATGATGGTCTATCAGAAGATCTTTGCCGAATACAATCACATGGCCGCTCAGGTCCTGATGACCAAGAATACGATCGTTGATAACTTGAACAGATTCAATGCGAGAAATACATTCATGGAACTGTTTGAGCTGGGCGCGGTTCCGATAGTTAACGAGAATGATACGGTCGCTACATACGAGATCGAACTGGGCGACAATGATACGCTATCTGCTGTCGTAGGAGCTCTTACCGATGCGGATCTGCTGATATTGTTATCCGATATCGACGGTCTGTATTCCGATGATCCCCGAGAGAATCCGGATGCGCATTTCATATCCGAGGTTGATGATCTTGATGAAGTCATGGATATGGGCAAAAAGTCCACCGGCTCCGATGTCGGAACGGGCGGAATGAATACCAAGCTTCAGGCTGCCAGGATCGCAACCGTATCGGGCATCGATATGGTAATAGCCAATTCCGCGGATATCAAGGTCATCCACAGGATAGTGGACGGAGCCGAGATCGGAACGATCTTCAAGGCACATCGTGATGACAGTTTTGATCTGCCGCTTTACGTTCAGCAGATGCACAAATAAGCCCTGCCGAACACTATCCCGCAGGAAGATTACGGATATGTCGATCGCGACGAAAACCGAACTCAGAAAAAGCATATTAAAATTGCGGGATTCCATTCCGCCGGATGTGAAAGAAGATCTGGACGAGCGGATCGCGGAGCGCGTCATGTCGGTTTTTGATCAGAAGATCGAAGCCTCCGGTGAATCTATCGGTACCGGTGAAGCCTCCGGCCTTGAAGGCGGCGCAGACCTGCGCGATATGACCGTACTCACATATGTTTCTTTCAGATCCGAGGTATCCACATATGGTATTATAGACCGCTTCCTGAAAGCGGGAGTCAAAGTCGCGGTTCCGAGAGTCGAAGGAGAAGAGATCAGGTTTTACTATATTTCGTCTATCGATGATCTGACAGAAGGCTATATGGGGATCCTAGAACCGAAGCAGTCATGCAGACAATGGGAGATGAAGTCCTTTGACCGGGCCGCAGGATTACGTGATGGAATCATTGATACGGCAGTGCTTGTTCCCGGCAGCGTATTTGACAAAAAGGGAAACCGCATAGGTTACGGCGGAGGATTCTATGACCGTTTTCTGGCGGAGCATCAAGGGATTTACAGTATAGGCCTCGCGTATGAGTGCCAGATAACCGATAAGATCCCGGCTGATGAATGGGATCGTAAGGTCGATATGGTGATCACGCCGGAATGCACCTGCGCAGGGTAAATTGCGAAGAAGAGGTTTATATGCCTGAGATAGATGATGAATTATTAAGCGAAGTCATGAAGCATCTGGACAGTGAGGTTTCGCTGGGCGCCATGCGTATGAGCGTGGAATTCGATCCCGAGCAGGATGAGCGCTCAAAGGTATCTCACAAGTGCTGTAAAGTATACGGAAGAGAAGCCAGCCGTATGGTCGGCGAACTTGACATGTATTCCGACAGTACTAACGGAGACTACGCTAACGACAACTGATGTTTGTATGATTGTGTAAAAACAGGGAGAACGATATGACTACTGCAGAACTTAATAAGATGGGAGAGCGCGCCAGACGCGCCGCATATGAGCTTCAGACCATGAAGCAGCAGGACAAGGAGATCGAACTTCTTAAGTGCGCCGAATACCTCTCAATCTATAAAGAGGAGATCCTCGCGGCAAACGCCGAGGATATCAAGCGCGCTACGGAAGCAGGCATGCATCCCGGTATGATCGACAGACTCAGGCTGGATGATGCCCGCATAGAGGCCATGGCAGACGGCATGAGACAGGTCGTTAAGTTAAAGGATCCCTGCGGCGAGGTCATGGAAGAGTTCACACGCCCCAATGGTCTTAAGATTCGTAAGGTCAGGGTTCCGATAGGTGTCATCGGCATCATATATGAGTCAAGACCGAATGTTACGGCTGATGCTTTTGCGCTTACTTTTAAGAGCGGTAATGCGGTCATCCTAAAGGGCGGAAGCGATGCGATATCATCCAATATCGCCATAGTTAACCTGATGCGTAAATCGCTCATGTCATCCGGGCTCAATCCAGATTTTGTCCAGCTCATAGAAGATACCGACAGGAAGGTCACTCAGGCCTTCATGAAGCTCAATAAATATGTTGATGTGCTCATTCCCCGCGGAGGAGCAGGCCTCATAAAGAGTGTGGTCGAGAAGTCCACCATCCCCGTGATCGAGACCGGTACGGGCAACTGTCACATCTATGTAGACAAGTATGCAGACTTAGACAAAGCGGTTCCGATCATCGTCAATGCCAAGACACAGAGGATAGGTGTATGCAACGCATGTGAATCACTTGTGGTTCATAAAGAAGTGGCCCGTCTGCTGATGCCGAGATTAGCTGAACTGCTTAAGGAATTTCAGGTAGAGATCAGAGGAGATGAGTACGCCTGTGATATCCTGCCCGATGCAGTTCCCGCAACAAAAGATGACTGGGGCAAAGAGTATCTGGATTATATCGTATCCCTGAAGACCGTAGGAAGCGTAGAGGAAGCCGTAGAACATATCAACAAGTACAATACCAAGCACTCCGAAGCGATCATCACCGAGGATAAGACTACGGCACAGTATTTCATGGACCGTGTTGATGCTGCCTGCGTATATGTAAATGCTTCGACGCGTTTTACCGATGGATTTGAATTCGGTTTCGGGGCAGAGATAGGAATATCGACTCAGAAGCTCCATGCGAGAGGTCCGATGGGACTTAAGGAGCTGACTTCATATAAGTACCAGATCTACGGAACCGGTCAGATAAGGACCTGACAGTTTTTTCAGAGGTTTGACCGGATATGAGTAATGCAAAGAAATTCGGCGTATTTCTTGTAGTATTGCTGTGCGCCGCATGTATGTTTGTTTTTATATATACTCTTGTGAAACTTTCTCTTCAGGAAGGTGAAAGCTCCAGCCGTCTGACACAGGCAGTCGTTAATCAGATAGGAGAAGCTGCATTCGATGAGGAACTGGATGCGAACCAGATCCATGCGCTTAACCTGTTTCTCAGGACAATGGCGCATTTCGTCCTTTTTTCCATTCTTTCATTCGGCATGTGTACGATAGCATTTCTGGTATTTGCTCATCCTGCAGGACGTTTTTTCGGCCTGGTTCTTAACATGCTCATATGTGCAGCGCTTGCGTACGGCACGGAATACTTTAAGCAGTTTGTTGATGGAAGACATTTTCAGATAGAAGATGCATGGCTCAACATATACGGAGTGATCATCGGGCTATGCTCATTTTTGATCGCGGATCTGATATTCTGGGCGATACGTGCACGAAGCTCTTCGCAATCAGAATGATGTAATGGAAGGATCCTTAAGCGGGTTGTTTGCGATATGCTTAAGGGTAAAGATCGTTTCACGTACCGGCGGTATGCAAAGTACCAGTACGGTAGTCGCGGCTTCGGCTAAGAGATAGCTGCCGTCATATCTGATATCATACAGCAGCTTATCAATCTGTGTTACGCATCCTGCAGGATAAGCGTTATAATACGGGGCGGCGATGACGTAGCATACGAACATCACGAATACTCCGATCAGATATCCCGCGATCAGGCCGAAAGTGCTGTTTTCTTTATCTTTATCACCTATGATCTGTAATATGGGTTTTTCCTTCCCGGGTATTATTGCCCGGGAATCTTTTATTTGTCTGATATAGCGCTGCGAATCAAGATTCTGCTTAAGAAGCCCGCCGAGGCAGAAACCGGTACATGCTATCAAGTACTCGAGAAGGAAGACTGTAGGTCCCTTGATGAAGCTGTCTCTGACCATGTCGGCGTTTGAAGGATCCGTAATGGCTCCGGCGAATAATACTTCTGATACAAAGGTCGCTGTCAGCTTGCAGATGCTGAACATGAAACTTCCGATCAGACCTGTTCTGAATCCGAAGAAATATGTGATGAGCCACAGGGGCAGAAGAGAGAAAAATGTCCAGCTTCCGCCTTCGTTAAGTACCAGAATGGGAAAGAAGGACAGACCGGTAGCCAGCACGAGCAGGATGCTGCACCATGCATTCTCGTTATCATATAGCCTGGTCATGTTATTTCTTTTATTTTCTTCTCTTGCCATCTCTTAACCTGCGTTCGCGTTTGATACGGTTGTTATGTATTATCAGATAAACGATTATGAGCAGCAATGCGCCCAGCAGGGTGTTGCTGAAGGTTACTTCAAAGCCCGTATATCTTGGCGCAAGCTCGATTCCGATCCGCTCGTAGAATCTGCCGAGCATTCCGGTCACGAAGGATTCAACCTGGATGATAGCCAGAACTGTAGCAGCGATGTTCAGGATCATGCTGTTTCGGTTCTCGCGTTCGCTGGCCATCAGATCGACCATGTGCTCTAAGTATTCCTGATGTTTGTCATATGTTTTCAGGAGATCTTCATTGGAGAAAGCTTCCTTGATACAGGCGGCTTCTCTTGAAGTTCCGATATAGTTGAAGTTTGAAGGTTCCCAGAAGGGTATGGTCTTGCCGTATTCCTGCTCGAGCTGCATGACCTCATCCATGGTCACATTGTTGTTGTGATACAAAAGGTCGCTGACCTTCATGTTCATACGTGCGAGGGCGGTGTTCTGGAACATGACGAGCTCTGCGATAAAGGAATAAGTGGATGTGATGTCTATCCTGTCCTTAATATCGCCGAAATCATCCGGAATGAATGCGATGACCATCTCGGACAGATATACATGGTAATAATCATATTGCGCATGATCGTTTGCGCATATATCTTTGAGCTCGGGGGAGTCGATGTGGAAGTCCTGTCGATGACTGTTATATACTTCCGCAGACATGACGTTCTGGAACTCTGTCCGGTATACATCCTGATCGGGTTTATTTGACATGCAGACCATGATCTTCTCCTGACCGCATTTGTGCAGGAGGTATTTCTGCCATAGATAATCATAAAGGCGTATAAACCTGATGCATTCGGGATGGTTAAACGGATCGTATTTTCCGTCAGGATAAGCTGCGCGTGGATCTACGATCTTGATATAGTTATTGCTTACCTGGTCCTCAAGCTGGGTAGTAGAGTACCTGTAATCCGGGAAAAAGACATTCACCACATACATATGTGTGGGCCGGTGGGATGTGATGAACACATATCCCTTCTGAAGTCCGATCACCTGCTCGCGGTTTTTGTCGTGAGCGGGCTCTTTATCTTTAGCTGTAGTGTTCTGCGCGTTCTGCGCGTCCGTATTATCATTATTGCCGAAATATGTGTATATCTTGTTCCTGTTTATCCTCGCCTCAAGATCGTATACGGTCTCTTTTTTGTCAAGATTGAGACTTAGATCATCGTGGATTGGATCAAAAGACCGGTCCTTGCAGGGATAATCGTCCGTGGTATGCAGGAAATCATAGCACCCCAGATAATGAGTTCGCATATCCCTGATGGATCTGGAAGAGCATTCGTATCTTATGGATTCTTCCAGACAGTTGAGGATCTGAACGGGTATTCCGTGGTCATCGTCCGTTCCGGGCTGATCCGGATCGAGCGGTGATAGCGTCGTGCCTGTAAAAAGCGGATCAGTCATGATATTATATGCATGCTCTGTCATGGGCAGATAAAGATATACATCATCCTGCCATGTCTTCACATATTCTTCGCCTTCTTGTTCCGACTTGTTATCATCACCTGCAGGGAAACGTTCACGGCCGAAGTCATAAAAAGAAGCATTTTTGCCGGACACGTCAACGCCTTTATACAGGAGTTTGCTTAATGAGCCGGCTTTTGTGGTAAGGTCGGCATCGGAATTGTCGCATATGTAGATGGCTTTGGGAAAACCCGACTCGCTCTTTACTTCCGCGCCTGAGGGCGTCGAGAGTATGTGATGACACTTAAAGCGCATGATGCTTAATAGCTTGACGCCGTCTTCCGAGACAGCGCATGCGGCGAGGGTATCGATGTGGATGTTTTTCCTGATGTGAAGCTCGCGAAGGAAAGAGTGTACTCCGTCCGTGAGAAGCTTAACCACTCCGGTGCCCTGGTATTCAGGATCTACGACAGCGGATAGGATATATACAAAGTGGGATCTGTCTTCTTCATAAGGAACTATCTGATCGGATGTGATACCGTCATCGAGCAGGGAATAAGGAGTATCCTCCTTAAGTATCATTTCACGAAGGTTTTCATTAACGGGAAAGAAATTGATATAACCGATCAGACGGTCAGCTGATTCATCCCATACATATGCATAGGACAGGGGATTTGCTCCGTATCTGTCCACCATGGGCATGATCTCGCCTGCATCTTCCGCGGAGTACACTTTAACGTCGAGTTCATGTACTTTTTCCATGAAAGAATATACGTCACATCCGTGGAGTCCGTCTGCGGGAGAGTGATATTTCAGGCTGCCTGTTACTGTGCTTTGAGCTCTTTCCATAATTCGTTGTACAGTTCGGTAGTATCGCCTTCGACCTGGGTGCATACTTCGCAGAGATCGACGGATTCGTCAGTGGGAACGATAGCGGGGTCGTTTTTCAGTTCAGCATCCATGTTCTTGATGACGGCTTCGTTCGGAGTGGAGTAGTAGATGAATTCAAAATTGGCAGTGGCCACATCCTGACGGCATAAGAAATCCAGGAACTTGCGTGCCGCATCCGTATTCTGGCAGTTTTTGGTGACGAGCCATGAATCCACCCATACATTGGAACCTTCCTTGGGAACCACATATGCCAGATCGGGATTGTAGAGGTGCCCGAGGTATGCTTCGCCGGAATATACGACTGCCATTGTGGCGTTGCCGGCGACTACTTCATCGCGGGCTTCGTCCACGAGATAAGCTTCGACATCAGGCTTTTGCTTCATGAGAAGCTCGGCAGCTTCGCGGATCTGGGATTCGTCGGTCGTGTTCACTGAATACCCGAGATACTTGAGCGCTACCATGAAAGTATCTCTCATGGAATCCTGCATGATGATCTCTCCGGCGTAATCACCGTTAAAGAGCACGTCCCAGCTGTCGATCTCACCGTTTACTTTGGTGGTATCGTAAAGGATTCCGAGAGTTCCCCAGAAATAGGGCAGGGCATATGAATTATCGGGATCTATAGCCTTGTTGATATCCCAGTATTTCTTGCCGATGTTATTGATATTGCCCAGAGTGGAAAAGTCAACCTGCTGAGCCTCTCCTTCATCTATCAGCCTTTTGACCATGTAATCGGCAGTACATACGAGATCATAAGAGATTCCGCCGGCTTTGTACTTGGTATAGAGTTCCTCTGCGGTAGTTGCCTCTTCGTACTTGACTTCAATGCCGCTTTCGCGGGTGAACTGTTCAAGCATGTCCGGATCCAGGTATTCGCTGTAGTTGAATACGGTGAGTGTTTCGCCGGTCAGAGGGACAGCAGGTGCCTCAGAGTTTGCACCGGATGCGCCGCAGCCGGTAAAGAGTGAAGCGGACAGCGCGGCCGTGCAGATTATCGAAACGAATCTTTTTTTCATAATACTTTGTCTCCCTGTCTTTTCTTTCCCGAGGAAAGACTTATATGAAACCTGTCATAAGGCAGGTTCACAAGTATAAGTAATACTAACACAATAAAGAATAAAACGGTAGATAACGCATACATCTCAGGCTTGATGCCTTTTCGTATCTCGCCGTAGATCAGAGTGGAGAGCGTGTTTACTCCGGCACCCTTGGTAAAGTATGTGATAACGAAGTCGTCCATTGACATCGTGACTGCCATCAGGAAGCCCGAGAGCACGCCGGGAAGGATCTGCGGCATGAGTATGCGCATGAACGCATAGGCTTCGCCTGCTCCGAGATCCAGGGCTGCTTCATACTGGTATATATCCATGTCCCGGAGCTTGGGAAGGATGCACAGGATCACATAGGGCAGATTGAAGGTCACATGTGCGAGCAGCACGGATGAAAACCCCAAGGGCAGGAAACGCACGAACCACAGAAGAAGTGCGATGCCCGTAACGATATCCGCATTGATCATAGGGATATTGGTCCAGAAAAGCATTATCTTATAGTCTCTTTTCTTCATCGAATAGATACCGATGGCTCCTAACAGTCCCAGGACCGAAGAGATGAATGCCGAAAGGAGCGCCAAGCCGAATGTGGTCCACAGAGCGCTCATTATCGTCGAATTGCTGACGAGTGAAGCATACCATTCCAGGGTAAAACCTCCCCATACCACGCGGGACCTTGACGCATTGAAACTCAGCACTATGAGTATCGCGATAGGTGCGTAGAGGAAGAGCATTATCAATATGAGATAGATCTTTCCGAGAACCTTGGTCATCATAAAATACCCGTGGAGGCCTCCTCACGGTTTCTGCCGAAGAGAAACGATGTGATCAGTACGAATATCATCAGTGCCACACTTAAGCCTGAACCCAGGTTCCAGTTCATGCTGACTGTGAATTCCTGTTCGATGATATTACCCAAGAGCTGTATCTTGCCTCCGCCCAATATATTGGCTATAACGAATTCCGTCATGGACGGAACGAATACCATGGTTATTCCGCTGCCCACTCCGCCGAGTGAGAGAGGGATTATTATCTTAGTCAGTACATGGAGCTTATCGCTGCCTAAGTCCTTGGCTGCCTCGATCACATCCTCCGGGATCGAAAGTATGCTGTTAAGAACGGGTAAGAGCATGTAAGGAAGATAGTCATATACCATGCCCAGTACGATCGCTCCGGGTGTGTTTATCAGCTTCAGGGGCGCAAGCCCAAGGCCTGAGAGCAGATTATTGATGATGCCGTTATTGGATATCAGCATCTGCATCGCGAGAACACGGAGTATGAAGTTCATC
Organism: Lachnospiraceae bacterium; assembly: GCA_017620155.1. Taxonomy (GTDB): domain Bacteria; phylum Bacillota; class Clostridia; order Lachnospirales; family Lachnospiraceae; genus XBB2008. The sequence continues at coordinate 104,975 of JAFZQY010000071.1, forward strand.
CACATGGGGAGGATAAGTATGAAAAGGATGATGCTTTTCTTACGGATATGACTGCCGCGCAGGATGATCGCTACGGGATAAGCAAGAAGAATGCACAGGATTGTGCTGATGAAAGCAAGACTGAGAGACATGATCAGAGCCTTGCGGTGTATGGGGTCAAATATGGCCAGCAGATTGGCGAGAGTCAATGCTCCGTCGGAATCAGTAATGGCCTTGGATAATATGAAGATGATCGGAATGATGGTGAAACCGATGACCCAGATGATATAAGGAATGGAGAGGAGACGGGACTTACTACGATTCATAGTTTTCTCCGGGAGCGGATTCGTTCTGGTCGAATACCTGCTCGTCCTCTCTTGAAGGCTTGTTCATGATCTGGATATTGTAGGGATCTACACTAATTCCCACTTTGCTTCCTACGGGGAAATGCTCGGTGGTCTGTACCAGGAAGGTGATGCCGATCTCGCTCTCTACGCGGATCTCCCAGTGAACGCCCTTAAATACGATCGAAGTGACGGTGCCTTTAGTCTGTCCTTTTCCATCCGCATCGAGCTCTACATCCTCGGGACGGATGACCACATCCACGGGGTTATTCTCACCGAAGCCCGTATCGACGCACGGCATGTCAAGACCTCCGATGTTCACGAGGCAGTCGCGTACCATGATGCCGCCTAAGAGATTGCTCTCGCCGATGAAGTCGGCGACAAAAGCGTTCTGGGGTTCGTTATATATATCCTCGGGAGTACCGATCTGCTGAATGATACCCTGGTTCATGACCACAACGGTATCAGACATGGTCAGAGCTTCCTCCTGATCATGCGTAACATAGACAAAAGTGATCCCGAGTTCTTCCTTGAGACGGATGAGCTCGTACTGCATGCCCTGTCTGAGTTTAAGATCCAGTGCCCCGAGAGGCTCATCGAGAAGAAGGACCTTGGGCTCGTTTACGATAGCTCTTGCGATGGCTATACGCTGCTGCTGGCCACCGCTCAGAGAAGAAGGAGAGCGGTTTTCATAGCCTTCAAGACCGACGAGCTTTAATGCATATGCGATCTTGTCACGTATGATATCCTTGTCCGTTCCGCGGATTTTGAGGCCGAAGGCAATATTATCCGCAACGCTCATGTGGGTGAACAGAGCGTATTTCTGGAATACGGTATTTAACTGACGCTTATTGGGAGGGAGAGAAGTGATGTCTTCCCCATCGAAAATGACCCTGCCGGAATCAGGCGCTTCAAATCCGCCAAGGATCCGCAGAGTGGTAGTTTTACCGCATCCGCTGGGACCAAGCAGGGTAACGAATTCATTCTCATGAATCGAGAGGTTAAGACTCTTGAGTACGGTCGTCCCTTCAAAGGATTTGGTGATATTCTCAAATCTTATTAATTCTTTTGCCATTAATCCGCCTTAAATCAGCCTTTTGACCAACTATTCTATTATACAGTAAATGGCAGTAGTGTCAATAAATGCGTCGATTTACATGGGGATGCTTTTTATGATAAGATTAATTGACTTTTTGTGTCTCTTCAGGAGGGTTGAAATGTCTAAATATGTAGCTTACGTCTCGTCATATACCTCGGCTTCCGAAGATAAGAACGGAATCAGGATATACGACGTCGATCTTAAGAACGGTTATCTCAAAGAGAAGAACCAGATCAGCATCACCAATTCATCTTATGTATCCATATCACATAATCGTAAATATCTGTATTCCATCACCGATTTCGGAGTGGAAGCATACAAGATAAAGAAAAACGGCGACTTGGAGGTCATCGGCCAGGGCAATATCAACGGCATGCGTGCCTCATATCTGTCCACGGACTATGACGACAAGTTCCTTTTTACGGGCGGATATCACGACGGCAAGATCACTGTGCTTAAGTTAAATGATGACGGAAGCATAGGACAGATCACCGACGAAGTCTTCCATAAGGGTCTGGGCACGATCGCGGATCTTGATTCAAGACCTCATGTAAGCTGCGTGAAGATGACCAGAGATAACAAATATCTCATGGCTGCCGACCTGGGTACAGATAATACCACAGTATATAAGCTTGACCATAACACCGGTAAACTCTCCCAGGCGGACATCATCCATTCCGACCAGAAATCCGGTCCCAGACATATCAAGGTGTCCGAAGACGGCAAATTCGTGTATATCGTTCATGCGAGAGGCTGCTGCATAGACGTATACCGGTATCATGACACGGATAATACCGGTCCCGAGTTTGAAAAGCTTCAGTCCATATCCACATTGAACGAGTACCATGCCAGCGGATCGGGAGCTTCGGCTCTTAATCTGTCGGATGACTTCAAGTTTCTGATAACTTCCAATGCGGGAGACAATTCCGCATGCATGTATTCGGTAGACCGCAGGAACGGTTTTCTGACCAAGCTTTTCTGCCTGCCGGTCAGCGGAGATTATCCTAAGGATGTGGCTCTTTTCCCGGATAACAGGCATATGGTCAGCCTGAATCATGAATCCAATACCATGACATTCTTCTCAGTCGATACCAAGGCCGGACTCATCGTCATGAACCATAAAGAAATAAAGATAGAACAGCCCAATTGCATAATCTTTTATGAGATACAGGAATGATAAGAACCGTTTAGCTCAGGAGGTAGGATGATGGCAGATCCCAGATATGAAAAATTAAAAAAATGCTGTGACTGTGTTAAGGCAAAAGTTGATTTCAAACCCGATATAGCCGTAGTCTTAGGTTCGGGCCTCGGCAACTTCGCAGACAATGTGGAAGTGGTTGCTACAGTCCCCTACAACGAGATAGAGGGCTTCCCCGTATCTACCGTTCCCGGGCATAAGGGACAGTTCATATTCGGATATCTGGGAGGCGTGAACGTAGTGCTCATGCAGGGCCGCGTGCATTACTATGAAGGATATGATATCTCTGATGTTGTACTTCCCATCAGACTTATGGGCATGTTAGGCGCCAAGGTCCTTTTCCTGACCAATGCATCGGGCGGCATCAATACCGATTTCCATGCAGGAGCTTTCATGATGATCAAGGATCATGTATCATGCTTTGCTCCCAATCCGCTGATCGGTCCCAATATAGAAGAACTGGGAACCAGATTCCCGGATATGACTCATGTATATGACACTGATCTTCAGGAAGCGATCAGAAGCGTCGCATACGATTATGACATCGAACTGTTTGAAGGCGTGTATGCACAGCTTACCGGTCCTTCATTCGAGTCTCCGGCCGAGATAAACATGCTCGCCAGGCTCGGAGTCGATGCAGTGGGAATGAGTACCGTAGTAGAAGCCATTGTGGCTAATCACATGGGCATGAAGATATGCGGTATCAGCTGTGTAGCCAATCTGGCAGCAGGCTTAAGCCCCAATCCTCTGACTCACGAAGAGGTTCAGGAAGCAGCCAATCAGGCCGCTCCCAAATTCACGATCCTCGTCAGAGAATCCGTTAAAAAGATCGCGGGGCTCTTATGATCGAAGAATCCATGATAAGAAAACTAATATCGCTGGCCGATGAGGCGAGGAGCAGATCCTACGCACCATACTCAAACTATGCTGTGGGTGCTGCTCTGCTGTGTGAAGACGGCAGCATCGTAACCGGATGCAACATGGAAAACGCGGCTTTCGGTCCCGGGATATGTGCCGAAAGATGTGCGATATACAAAGCTGTATCCGACGGACGAAGATCCTTTAAGTCGATAGCGGTTGCGGGCAGCCCCGTAGGTGAACCCTTAAGCCAGTATGCATCTCCCTGCGGAGTCTGCAGGCAGGTGATGAGAGAGTTTGCCGATCCAGCTTCCTTCGATATCATAGTTGCCGGCCCTGACGGCGAATACAGGATAAATACTCTGGACGAACTTCTTCCGGACAGTTTCGGTCCCGATAATCTGTCCTGACATTATCCTTACAATACTTAAGTCAGATCTTTTCAGGTTAGATCTGCACAGGAGAGCACGATGAACATCAGATTCATATCAGCCAGGATCCTCACCATGAAAGACGAAGAGGAGATATATGAGGGCAGCCTCTATACTCAGGATGATTCCATAGTATATGTGGGACCTGCATTAACTGAAGCAGAAGAAGCGCAGAAGCTTCCCGCAGGATACAAACCTGACAGGACGATCGATTGCGGCGGAAACCTGCTGATGCCCGGCTTTAAGAACGCCCATGCACACTCGGGGATGAGCATCTTAAGAAGCTGCGCAGATGACATGCCTCTTTCTGACTGGCTGAATACCCAGATCTTCCCGAGGGAAGCCAAGCTCGATGCACAGATGATAGCTGATGCCACGAAGCTCAGCGTGCTCGAGTATCTGACAGGCGGAATGACCGCTTGCTTTGATATGTATCTGACTCCCGAGTCGGAAGCGCAAAGCTACAAGGATATGGGATATCGCGCTGTTCTGTGCGGCAATCTCAATAATTTTTCCTCATCGGTCGAATACACCGAGGAAATGTACGATAAGCTCAATCATTTCGATCCGCTCATCAGTTATGAGATAGGCTTCCATGCAGAATATACCTGCTCGGATGAACTGATGAGATCCTTGAGCGACATGGCTCATAGGCATAATGCTCCGGTCTATACACATCTGTCCGAGACAAAAGGCGAAGTGGAAGGCTGCATTGAGCGTTACGGAAAGACCCCGGCCGCATATCTTGATCAGATAGGCATGTTTGATAACGGTGGCGGCGGATTCCACTGCGTGCATATGTCGGATGAAGACTTTGACATATTTAAGAACAGGGGCTTAAGCGTGATAACCAATCCCGGTTCCAATACAAAACTCGCCAGCGGCATAGCGCCCATAAGCACCTATCTGAAAAAGGGTATCAACGTCGGTATAGGAACGGACGGCCCCGCATCCAATAACTGTCTGGATATGTTCAGGGAGATGTTCTTGACTACAGGTCTTGCCAAACTCCGCGAAGAAGATGCATCTGCAGTGGACGCTCTGGAAGTTCTGAAGATGGCTACGGTCGGATCTGCCAAAGCCATGAGACTTTTCGATGCAGATGTGCTCGATGCGGGCAAAGCGGCAGACATCATCATGATAGACTTAAACCAGCCCAATATGAGGCCTTTCAATAATATAGCCAAGAATATTGTATACAGCGGTTCCAAGTCGAATGTGGCGATGACCATGATCGCCGGAAGGATCCTGTATATGAACGGAAGCTTCGATGACTCCATAGATGTAGAGCGGATATACACGCGCGCTCAGGAGATCATAGATACCATACGTTGATCTAAGAGGAAGGTATGGAAGCACTTATCTTTGTTCTTATTCTTCTGGGAATTATTGTACTGATTATGTTTTTACAGTTTATTAATTCCCGGAGAGATGATAAACTATATCTGCTCAAACTAAGAAAAGAGTTCGGTAATAATCACAGATCTTCTGATGATCATGATCTTCCGGCTTCGGCGGATGCATACTACAGACGGCATGCTTCGGATAAGAGCCTGGATGATATCACATGGTCGGATCTATCCCTTGATTCAATATATTGCTGCATCGATAAGGCTGAGTCCGAGGCGGGACATCAGGTGCTTTATCATATGCTCAGATCTCCGCTGTTTGATACGGATGAGATCGCTTCAAGACGCAGAGCCATAGACTTTTTCAGGACTCATGACGAGCTCAGGGAAAAAGTACAGCTGGTACTTCATCATGTGGGAAATTCCGGGAAAAGCTCCATATATGACCTGCTTGACGACATGAAGGGCCTGGAAGATAAGAGTTTTACTTCCTACTATGTCAGGATAGCTGCGTTGATCCTAAGTATCGTGAGCATGTTCTTCGTAAAAGGATTCGGCGTGATCATCTTTCTGGCGGTACTGATCAGCAATCTGTATGTCTATTACAGGGACAGGGCGCAGATACTGCCGTATATGAAGGTATATTCGTATATCTTAAAGACGATCGGCGCGGGTGAAGCGATAGTTAAGGCTCTTTCTTCGGGTGACGAGTCTGATCCCGAACTTGAGAAGCTTTCTTCCGAGATAAAAGATCTTCTGGGAGAGTTAAAGTCTGTTAAGAGACGGAGCAGTTTCAGTTTAAGCAGCGAGATGGGGAATAATCCTTTTCTGGTACTGCTAAGCATTGCGGGAGTATTCGTATATGCGGATATCATGCGGTTCTGGAATCTGAAGCGGTCGATCCTTGATCATGCCGATGACATAGATGCGCTTATTTTCCGGTCGGGAAGCATAGATGCCTATATCTCGATGGCCGGATATGTACAGTCCCTGACGGGCAGATGCTGCGTGAGCACTTTTACGGATGAAGATAGGATAGATGCGGAGGGGATAACCCATCCTCTGATCGAGGATCCGGTTCCCAATACGATATCAGTTCATAGGAGCATATTGCTTACGGGCGCCAATGCATCGGGCAAATCCACTTTCTTAAAGAGCATGGCTCTGGCAGCGATATATGCGCAGACTATCGGATATGTATGTGCGGAGAGATATGAGGCTCCGTTATGCGCGGTATCGAGTGCGATGTCGGTCCGCGATGATATCGAAAGCGGCTACAGCTATTACATGGTAGAGATCAAGGCAGTCAAGCGCATCATCGACCGTTATCTGGACGATAGTATATATGCGGAGTGCAGACACGTGCTTAAGCTTTGTTTCGTGGATGAACTCTTAAGCGGAACGAATACGGAAGAGCGTATCGCGGCATGCACGCAGATACTTAAGAGCATGTCCGGTTCGGGAGTCATGGTCATGGCGGCAACTCACGATATGGAACTTACCGAGCTGCTTGATGATCATTTTGATAATTATCATTTTGAAGAAGATCTGTCAGAAGGCGATGTGAGGTTTTCATATAAGATCATGTCAGGCGGGGCCACTTCGCGAAACGCCATCAGATTGCTCACCTTACTCGGATATGATGAGGAGATAGTGAAAAGAGCGGAGATGATGGTCGGGATGCACTCGTCCGAAGGAGTATGGAAACCGGTTTGATCTAAATAGATCTTGATTAAGAAAGGATTCATCTATGACAGATATCAGATTATATTCGGACGGTGCGGCAAGAGGAAACCCGGAGGGGCCGGGCGGATTCGGTACCATTTTGCAGTTTACGGATGCACAGGGAGTACTCCACGAGAGGGAGTATTCCGCGGGATATAAGAAGACTACCAACAACCGTATGGAGCTGATGGGAGTCATCACGGGACTGGAAGCGCTGACCAGGCCCTGCCATGTGGAAGTGTTTACCGATTCAAAATACGTATCCGATGCGTTTAATCAGCACTGGATAGAAGGATGGCAGAAGAAAAACTGGAAAACTTCGCAGAACAAGCCCGTCAAGAATCCCGAACTGTGGCAGAGGCTTCTGAAAGCCATGGAACCCCACGAGGTGCATTTTAACTGGGTTAAAGGCCATAACGGACATGAGCTCAACGAGCGCTGTGATAAGCTTGCAACAAGTGCCGCGGATGGGGACGACCTTCTTGACGATGAAGTCGCAAGTGGGGTATGATTAATTTGTATTTTTATGTGAATACATTTCTATCTCGGGAGTGAATTATGAACAATCTGATTCTTTTTACCAATGCATTCTTAAGTTACCTGCTTTTGTTTGTGATTTGCGTATGCGTAGTTATAGCAGCCGTGATCATCGGGATGAAGATACGTAAAGCCAAAGATGCAAAAGATGCAAAAGAGGTTACTCAGACCACCGATCAGTAACAGGCCTTAAGCTCACGGGTTCATCCGGTGGGCTTAAGTTTTTTTCAGCCGTAGTGAATAAATCAATGTAAGAGGATATTTATGAGTAAACTTACGCGTGAAGATACAAAGGACACGACTGATTACGGTGCGCTTTATGTGCCGGAAGGAAATGTCAATATAGTCAAAAAAGACGGCTCTCTCGAACCCTTCAACATGCAGAAGGTGGTCAACGCCGTACACAAGAGTGCATACCGTGCGCTGTACGAATTCACGACCGATGAGAAGAAGCATATATGCGAATTCGTTAAGAAGCGTATCGATGCTCTTGAGAATAAGGATATCCCGATCTCGCTCATGCACAACATAGTAGAGGGTGCGCTCGATGAGGTTAAGCCGATAGTAGCCAAGAGCTATCGCGACTACCGTAACTACAAGCAGGACTTCGTTCGCATGATGGATGATGTATACAAGAAGACGCAGGCCATCATGTATGTTGGCGATCGCGAGAATGCCAATACGGATTCTGCTCTGGTCAGCACCAAACGAAGCCTGATATTTAACCAGTTCAACAAGAGCCTGTATGAGAAATTTTTCCTGACGACCGAAGAGATCCAGGCATGCAGGGAAGGATATATCTATGTGCATGACATGTCCGCGAGAAGAGATACGATGAACTGCTGTCTGTTCAATATCTCAGAGGTGCTTCACGGCGGATTTGAGATGGGCAATGTCTGGTATAACGAGCCGAAGAGCTTAGATACCGTATTCGATGTATGCGGCGATATCATCCTGTCGGCAGCCGGACAGCAGTACGGCGGATTTACAGTGCCCGAAGTTGATAAGATGCTCGCGCCCTATGCAGAGCACAGCTACGAGAAATACATCAAAAAGTATGTTTCACTCGGCGTTGAACAGGAAACTGCCGAGAAGCAGGCATATGCGGATATAGAGAGAGAATTCGAACAGGGCTTCCAGGGATGGGAGTACAAGTTCAATACGGTCGCAAGTTCGAGAGGAGATTATCCTTTCATAACCGTGACTGCGGGACTGGGTACCGAGCGATTCGCACGCATGGCATCGAAGACGCTTCTCAAGGTGCGCATGAACGGACAGGGTAAGCCGGGGCACAAGAAACCCGTGCTTTTCCCCAAGATCGTATTCCTCTATGATGAGAAACTGCACGGTCCCGGATGCGAGCTCGAGGACATATTCGAAGCAGGTATAGAGTGTTCATCCAGATCCATGTATCCCGACTGGCTCTCGATGAGCGGTGAAGGATATATATCCGAGATGTATCAGAAATACGGCAAGGTCATAAGTCCGATGGGCTGCAGAGCCTTCCTTTCTCCTTACTGGGAAAGAGGCGGCCAGACTCCTGCCGATGAGAACGATACTCCTATATATATAGGCAGGTTCAACATAGGAGTCGTATCGCTCCATCTGCCGATGATACTGGCTAAATCCCGCGAAGAGTCCAGGGATTTCTATGAAGTGCTGGATTATTATCTTAACATGATCCGTCAGCTTCATATCAGGACCTATACTTATCTCGGTGAGATGAAAGCTTCCACGAATCCTCTGGCTTACTGTCAGGGCGGATTCCTGGGCGGACACCTTGATCTGCACGACCGAATAGCGCCTTTGCTCGATGCGGCGACGGCGTCGTTCGGAATCACCGCTTTAAACGAACTTCAGATCCTGTATAACGGAAAGAGCATTACCGAGGACGGCGCTTTTGCACTCGAGGTAATGGAATATATCAATAAGAGGGTCAAGGAATTCAAGGAAGAGGATCATCACCTCTATGCCATATACGGAACTCCGGCCGAAAACCTGTGCGGACTTCAGGTACGTCAGTTCAGGGACAAGTTCGGCATCGTTCCCGGAGTATCGGACAGAGAGTATGTATCGAATTCGTTCCACTGTCATGTGGCAGAGAAGATCACTCCCATAGAGAAGCAGGATCTGGAAAAGAGATTCTGGGAACTGTTTAACGGCGGAAAGATCCAGTATGTCAGATATCCGATAGATTATAATCTGGACGCGATCAAGACTCTGATCAGACGTGCCATGAAATACGGGTTCTATGAGGGCGTTAACATGAGCCTGTCGTACTGCGATGACTGCGGATACGAGCAGCTCGAGATGGATGTATGTCCCAAGTGCGGATCGTCCAATCTCACCAAGATAGACCGCATGAACGGGTATCTTGCTTACTCGAGAACACACGGCGACACGAGACTTTCGGATTCCAAGATGGCTGAGATCGCCGACCGCATCAGTATGTAATATGAGATACCACGACATTACCAAAGACGATATGAGAAACGGTCCCGGTCTTCGGGCCGTGCTGTGGGTATCGGGATGCGAACACCATTGTCCCGGATGCCAGAATCCCGTGACCTGGGATCCCGATGACGGACTTATGTTTGATGACAGAGCGCACGACGAGCTCATGGAGATTCTCGGACGGGATTACATATCGGGGCTTACCTTGAGCGGAGGCGATCCGCTGTATCCGTCAAACCGCGATGAGATCACCGCACTTTGCCGCGAGGTAAAAAGCAGATGGCCCGAAAAAACCATATGGCTATACACCGGCTATGATTATGCAGATGTCAAAGGCCTCGAAGTGATGAATTATATCGATACGGTCGTGGACGGACGCTACGAAGAAGATTTAAGGGATGTGAAACTCCACTGGAGGGGATCATCCAATCAGAAGATCATAAAAGTTGAACATGATGACAGGGAGGAATAAATGACTCAGACACTTGATATCAAGTATTTCAGTGATAAAATAGATAAGCTCGAATATATCGACGGAAAGTCCGACTGGATCGATCTGCGCGCTTCGGAAGAAGTCGAGTTTAAGTCGGGAGAGTTCAAACTGATCCCCCTCGGGATCGGAATAAGACTTCCCAAAGGCTACGAAGCGCATGTGGTTCCCCGCAGCTCCACATTCAAGAACTACGGACTCATCCAGGCCAATCATATGGGCGTGATCGACTGCTCATATTGCGGCGACAATGATCAATGGTTCGTACCGATGATCGCCCTCAGGGACACCGTCGTGCACGTAAACGACCGCATCTGTCAGTTCAGGATCATGGAAAACCAGCCCGCGCTCGTTTTTAATGAGGTTGAACATCTCGATGCGGTAGACAGAGGCGGATTCGGGTCCACAGGCAAACAGTGATTCATATGGGAATACATAAATGAGTATGCGTGGCATTGATACCGAAGTACGCAAGATAAGACGCAGAGTATTTGCCGAAGTCTCCAATCTGGCGTATGATTCGGAAAACTTAAAAGATGATATGGAAGCCCTGCCTTACAAGATAGTAAGGGAGGAGGACAGTACAGATTATGCCGGTATCTATCGCAGGAGAGCGATAGTCAGAGAGCGTATGAGGCTTGCGATGGGACTGGGGCTTCGGCCCGAGAATGAACCCGTGCATCTGACGCAGGGGCTCGAGGAATCCAATATCGGCGAGAAATACTATGAGCCTCCGCTCATGCAGGTAATTCCTTCGGCATGCAATGCCTGCCCGGAGAACATGTACAAAGTCACGGACAGATGCATGGGCTGTACCGCTCATCCCTGTCAGGAAGTGTGCCCGAGAGGCGCCATATCCATGAAGGACGGCAAGTCCTTCATCGATCAGGAAAAATGCATCAAATGCGGTAAATGCAAGTCCGTATGTCCCTATGATGCGATATCGCATCAGGTACGCCCGTGTTCTGCGGCCTGCGGCGTAAACGCCATCAAGAGCGATGAGAAGGGAAGGGCATATATAGATCCCGAGGTATGCGTATCATGCGGACAGTGCATGGTCAGCTGTCCTTTCGGGGCAGTAGCCGATAAATCACAGATCTTCCAGCTGATCAGAGCTCTTCAGACCGGGAAGGAGATCATAGCTCAGGTCGCTCCTTCTTTTGCGGGACAGTTTGGACCGAATGTAGACGGAGATAAACTGAAATCGGCTCTTAAGCAGCTCGGTTTTTCGGAAGTATATGAAACGGCGATCGGCGCGGATTTGGGATGCATGACCGAAGCCGAACACTATGCGCATGAAGTTGCGACCGGCAATCAGGCGTTCGCACTTACGTCATGCTGCCCGAGCTGGTCCGTGCTCGCGAAGAAATTCTTCCCCGAGACGATAGATAAGATCTCCAATGCACTGACTCCCATGGTTGCGACGGCGCGCGTGATCAAACAGGAACATCCCGATGCGATGGTCGTATTCATCGGCCCCTGCGCATCCAAAAAGCTTGAAGCTTCCAGACGGACGATAAGATCCGATGTCGATTTCGTTATCACATTCGAAGAACTAACCGGTATGTTTGAATCCCGCCGGATACTTCTCGAAGAGATAGAGGCCATGGATAAGCTCGAAGGAGCAACGGGCGCCGGACGCGGATACGGCGTGGCAGGCGGTGTTGCGAGCGCGATCGAAAGATGCATACATGAGTATTATCCCGATGTGGATGTTCATATAGAACACGCCGAAGGCCTTAACGATTGCAAGAAGATGCTGATGCTTGCCAAAGCCGGCAAGAAGAACGGATGCCTGATAGAAGGAATGGCATGCCCCGGAGGCTGCATTGCCGGAGCGGGAACCAACGTGGATCTTAATGTTGCGGCCAAGGCCCTTCAGGGATTCGTGGAAGAGGCAGACAAGGAACTGCCCGATTTTGATACAAGACAGGAGAGTATGAGCGACTTATGAGTACCGCAAAGATAAGAACAAGATATGCACCCAGTCCCACAGGAAAAATGCATGTGGGCAACTTAAGATCGGCCCTCTATGAGTTTCTGATCGCCAAACATGACGGCGGAGACTTCATGCTCAGGATCGAGGATACCGACCAGGAGCGTTTCGTTGAGGGTGCGATTGACATCATATACAGAACGCTTGAGAAGACCGGACTAAAGCACGATGAAGGCCCCGATAAGGACGGCGGATACGGTCCTTATATCCAGAGCGAGCGCATGAAGACCGGTATCTACATGAAGTATGCTAAGGAACTTATCGAGAAGGGTGAGGCATATTACTGCTTCTGCGATAAGGAGAGACTTGCAACGTTAAAGACCGAAGTAGTTGAGGGCAAGGAGATCAGCCTCTACGATAAGCACTGCCTGGGCCTGTCCAAAGAGGAGATCGAAGCCAATCTTGCGGCCGGCAAGCCTTTTGTCATAAGGCAGAATATCCCCAATGAGGGTTCGACTACTTTTACGGATGAGCTTTACGGTGATATAACTGTCGAGAATTCCGAGATGGACGATATGATCCTGATCAAGTCCGACGGTTATCCCACTTATAACTTTGCCAATGTCGTGGACGACCATACGATGAACATCACCCACGTGGTGCGCGGAAACGAGTATCTGTCCTCATCTCCCAAGTATCAGAGGCTATATGATGCTTTCGGATGGCAGAGCCCCGTGTATGTTCACCTGCCGCTGATCACCGATGAAAATCACAAGAAACTCTCCAAACGGAGCGGACATTCTTCTTTTGAGGATCTGATCGATCAGGGCTTTGTGACTGAGGCTGTTGTCAATTACATCGCACTCTTGGGATGGAGCCCCGAGGATAACAGAGAGATATTCACTCTTGATGAACTTATTAAAGAGTTTGATTATCACAGGATCAGCAAGTCTCCGGCAGTATTTGATATAGTGAAGCTTCGCTGGATGAACGGAGAGTACATCAAAGCCATGGACTTTGACAGGTTCTATGAGATGGCCGAGCCGTATTTAAAGAAGGCCATCACGAAGGACCTTGATTTAAAGAAGATCGCCGCCATGGTTAAGACACGTATAGAGGTATTCCCGGATATATGCGAGATGGTGGATTTCTTCGAGGAACTGCCCGAGTACGATACAGAGATGTATGTTCATAAGAAGATGAAGACCGATAAGGACTCTTCGCTCGCCGTGCTTAAGGATCTTAAGCCTGTGCTCGAAGCGCACGACGATTATACCAATGATTCTCTTTACGAGCTGCTTCAGGGATACGCCGCTGAGCATGAGTACAAGAACGGTTTTGTATTATGGCCCGTCCGTACTGCGGTATCCGGCAAGCAGATGACTCCTGCCGGCGCGACCGAGATCATGGAGATTATCGGCAAGGAAGAGACTCTGGCAAGAATCGATAAAGCGATAGAGATGCTCAGCTGATCTTTATCTCAGATTCAAAAAAGGATAATTAAATATGGCCAATATGAACCCGGACCAGCAGCGCGCCGTGAATTTTCGGGACGGAACGCTGCTGCTGTTGGCGGGGCCGGGGTCGGGTAAGACGACGGTGCTTACCCACCGCATCAGGGCGCTTATTGAAGCGGGAGTAAAGGATTCTGACATTCTGGTCATCACCTTTACCAAGGCTGCGGCGCTTGAAATGCAGGAGAGATTTTTGCAGTTGATCGCTCCTGATGATGCGCAGGTTACCTTCGGTACCTTCCACGCTATTTTCTATTCAATCCTTAGAAACCACAGAGCTTATCGCAGAGTGGTTCCCATAAGTGAAAAAGACAAACTGAATATGATCCGAAGAGCGGTCGAGATGTGCGGCGTGAAAGACGAGTGCGCCGATTTTGATGATCTGATCGGAGCCTTAAGCCTCATAAGCTCGTGCAAGAATAACGGCAACGATCCGGATAACTTCGTGCAGGACATGCTGGATAAAGAGGCCTTCATAAGCTTGTTTAAGGCATATCGCGGCTTGCTGGATGATTTCGGACTTATAGACTTCGATGACATGATCAATCTCTGCCTGGATCTGCTTAAGAGCGATGAGGAGTTCAGACATTACTGGCAGGGGCGTTTTAAGTATGTCCTGATCGATGAGTTCCAGGATATCTCGGCCAATCAGTATGAGCTTGTTAAGCTTCTGGCTTATCCCGAGAACAACATATTTGCGGTGGGGGATGACGATCAGTCCATATATGCTTTTCGCGGTGCAAATGTTGCGCTGATGCGGAGCCTGCTTAAGGACATACCCGGAGCCGGGCAGGATGTGCTGTCGGTAAATTACAGGTCTTCAAGGGAGATTGTTTTGTTTGCCACGCAGGTGATCAGCGCGAATACCGACAGATTTGAGAAGAAGATAGAGTCGGGAGGAGAAGCCGGAGAAAAGCCCTGTGTATGCGCATTTAAGAGCAAGGACGATCAGAATGATCATATCATGGGACTGATCCGGAAAGCTTATCAGGGCAGCCTCACAGGGGCCGATATCGCCATACTTGTCCGCACCAACAGACAGGGCGCCGAGTATGCTGCATATCTTCGGGCGAACGGCATAGAGTGCGAGTACAGCGATGATCATGTTCCTTTTTCGTCGATATATATCAGGGACATATGCGCATATATGGCCCTTGCATCGGGAGATAAGGGGAGGAGTACATATCTGCGCATAGTGAATAAGCCGCTCAGATATATAAAGCGTGATGCGATGCCGAGGGAGATCGTGGAGCGGACTGATCTGTTTAAGTATTATTCGTCGGACATGCATATGAGGAAGCGCATAGATGAGATGTTCCGCCATATCGACAGGATCCGGAACATGAGACCTCACCTGGCTCTCAGGTATATATGCAATACGATCGGGTATGATGCTTATGTAAGAGAGAATGTGAACCGGGATAAATACAGGGAGTACATCGAGGAAAAGGAAGCGTTCCTCGTGCTGATAAAAGAGGCTGATAACTATCGGGAAGTTGAGGACTTGCTCGAAATCATCCGCGATAAAGCGAAAACGGTGTCAGGCACCAAAAAGAAAATGGTGCCTGGCACCGAAGCAGGCGGCGCAGTGGTGCCTGGCACCGGGGTGCGCATCATGACATACCACGGGTCGAAGGGGCTGGAGTTTGATACCGTGATACTGCCTGATGTAAACGAGAATAAGATCCCTTCAAGATCGGCACATACACCGGCTGAGATAGAAGAGGAAAGGCGGATGTTCTACGTGGCAATAACGAGGGCAAAAAAACATCTGCATATCCTTTTTCGTACCGATGAAAACCTAAAGTCCAGCAGGTTTCTTGCCGATATATTAAAACAGATGAAGTAGGGTGTTTTATGTTGACATAATATACTCTATGAATTATAATCAAATAGCCTGAAGAATTCTTATGGGAGGTTACTTATGGGCGTAGGTGCAGTAGGAGCGATCGGAAGCGTAGCTTACGATCCGTATATTTACAACACCAGACAGATCAGTTCAGCCAGCCTTGATGCTGTTGATCGTATCTCTGATGACGCAACCAAGGGCGGCGTTGATTTTTCGGGTGTAAACAAAGCGGAAGAGCAGGTTAACGTCAATCCACTTAAGAAAGGCGAGACAGCTAATTTCGCAGATGTGCTCCTGAGTCAGATGACGATGAGCCAGCTTCATCAGTCGCAGCTGTTAGGCGGCACTGCTGAAGAATGAACAAGTAGTAAATGGGGGTCACTGCTGATGCAGTGACCTTTTATTATGTGGTTTTAAGAGCCATGCATTCTGTGAATGCTTCTTGACGGTGCGTGGCTCTATGTTATTACGAGGTATATCATGCCCGGCGGAATGGTAGGCGGACACAAGTTCACAGACGAAAAAGAATATAAAGCGGCCCTCGAAGACACAAGGCTGATCAACAGACTGCGTGCGCAGATCAATATGAATGATCCGGCGTCTGTACGTAAGCTTTACAGTTCCATGCAAAGCGGCGAGATACGTTTTCAGACCGCGGTCGGGCGCGAATTCGATGACGAACTCTATGATCTGATACAGACAATGGAGAAGAACGGAGGAAAACTTCCGGGAAGCGATATGCCTGAAAAGACCAAACGCGAAAAAGGTGCGAAGCCACAGAAGCAGGCTAAAGTTTCAAAAGAATCAAAGCTCGTTAAAACCGCCAAGGCATCAAAAAAAATAAAAGAAAAAGATGAATTAAGGGACGATGCGCTTACAAAAGAAGAGAAGATCAGGCGCGCCCAGAGAGCGATAAGAGATACGGAGACGGCAAGCATAACCGTCAGGAATCGGAACGAGGGCAGATATCTGCAACCGGCTGGGAATACCGGCAAGGATCTGGATGCCGCAGCTGCCGAGATAATCCGCAAGTCCAATCTGCGTAACCGCATAATTTCCATATCTGCGGGCGTTGTTGCTACTGCCAGCCTTATCATTTTCATCATCTACAGCAAATCGGCATATGAAAACCAGGCAGCCATGGATGAGCTCGCCTCGCTTAAAGGCACCGACCCCATAACGACGGAAATCGAGCAGAAACCTCTTTTTACACTGGCGGAAGAGGATGCGATACCCGAGATACTTGATGAGTATAAGAATGTCTATATCAAGAATAAATCCGTTATCGGATGGATAACGATCGACGGAACCAACATAGATTATCCCGTGATGCAGACCGTCAATAACGAGTATTACCTGAATCACAATTTTGACGGAAAAGAGGACAACAACGGATCGATCTTCATGGACTGCAACTGCAATGCGATGTTCAGGAGTACCAATCTGATCGTATACGGACATCACATGAAGTCCGGTAAGATGTTCGGTAATCTGAAAAAATACGAGTCAGAGGATTACTGTAAAGAACATAACCTGATCAAGTTCGATACGATATATGAAAAGGGGTTGTACGAAGTGATGTATGTTTTCCGCGATACTATCAAGGATGCGGGAAATGTAGGCTTCAAATACTATCAGTTCATCGATGTGGCTTCTGAAGAAGAGTTTGATTCAAATATGAACGCTATGGCCGAGATGAGCCTGTATGATACCGGAGTCACCGCGAAATACGGTGATCAGCTCCTTACCCTGTCAACATGTAACGGCTCGACATCGACAGCGCGTTTCGTCGTTGTTGCCAAAAGGATCCCGAATGATCAGGTCACATATGTATACGGAGATTCAGACAAAGATCAGGAAGAATGATCGGAACGAGCGCGGTTTACATAATACTGTGATTATATGATATCCAGGATGTCTGTAAGCGCTGTTATTCCATAAGTCTCTTTGATACCATCCAGATACTCTTTATCGTTATAGATTCCGTGTTCCCTGATAATGCGTGCGGTACGTACGGGCAGATCTGCGGATATGTGGAAATCCTTGGCCGGATTATCACCCACATATATCATTTCGGACGGATCTATTCCCAATTTCCCGGCAATGACTTTAAACCCATGCGGATTGGGTTTTCTGAATCGTTCTCCGCCGAATTCGTCATTCAATATGATCGCATCAAACCATTTGTCCGGAGATGCGAGCTCTTGACCATCGTTTTCGGATCGGTTATCCGACTGCATAGCGGCAACTGCAAAATTGATCTTGTTCCACTGTCTCTGCGGATCACCGTCGGAGATGATGTCGGTAAGTATCCCTTTTTCTTTGAGAGCATTAAGCGTCGGATATACATCCGGATAGAAGGTGAGATTGGCGGGATGGTTTCTGTAAGCATCCACGAGGCTGATGACCTCGTTTTTGGTATAAGCTATTCCGTATGAATCAAACAGCCGGTTAAAAGCATTGGCATAGGTATCTTTGGATAATTCCCAGAGCCGTTCGTTTATCTCTTCGGCACTGACTCCGATCATTCTTGAAAGAAATACGGATACATATTTATATCCGCTCACAACGAATTCATACTCCGAAAGAAGAGTATCATCGAGGTCGAATATTACGGCTTTTATCTTTTTTTCTTTACTCATGCTCTTATCCTGTATCAGTTTTGTTTTTCGGGCTTGCCGTTCTCATCCAGCATGATCGATGCATCGAATCTGAGGAAGGTGATGTTATCACGATAATCGGTGCTGCGGGTCAGCTTTTCGCAGCGGAGCAGGCGGTAGAGGTTTTCGCAGGAATCGGCACCCGCCTGTATCGACATCGGAGCTCCTCCGCCGAAACGGGGATTGATCTCGATGTATTCGATGCCTTTGGCCGTACGCATGCACTGGATCGTGATGTGGCCGATGGGCTTAAGCTCGGTGAGCAGTCTGGTCACATCTGCCGTGATCTCATCGTCTTTTATGATCTTTCCTTTGGCGATCTCGCCGCTTCTGGTCGCAAGTCTTATACGCGGTACGATGGTGATGATATTTCCTTCAAAATCAAGGAAAGCATCAACGGTGTATTCCGTTCCCTGCATGAAATCCTGGATAATATATCGTCCCGCACCTATCAGTTCACGGTAGGTATCGAGTTCGGCCTTTGATTCCACGCGGAAAGCATTGATAGAAGATGAACCGTCGAGAGGCTTGATGAAGACGGGATAGGAGATGTTGCCCGCTTCGATATCCTCATCGGTGATCATGCGCGGAACGAGGAAACCATGCTCCTCAAGCCACTTCTGTGTATGTATCTTATCCCTGCATATGCCTATCACGTCATAAGAGGAAATGAGCACTTTAGCATTGGTTGCATTCTCTATCTCATCACGTCTGTCAGCGAGGAGCAGAAGTTCGGTATCGATAGTGGGAACGATCAGCGAGACATCATTTCTCCTGCAGATATCAATTATCGCATTGATGTAAGCATCATTCTCACGTATGAAAGGTACGATTTCGGGAACATCCGCAAAGTACAGTGCAGGAGCCAGATCGCTCGCATCGGCGGCGATTATCTTTCCGTCGATCCCCAGACGATCCCTGGCAGCCTTAAAACAGTTGACCAGCTCGACTCTGCGTCCGGCAGAGAGTATAAGTATGTTGATGTTATTCTGCGTCATTTTTCTCTTCCTTTGTTCCGGTGAAAAACTCCATCGTAGCCGAAGTCTCCGAGGAGATACCGTCTTTTTTAAGTACAGACCTGATCGTCATGAATACGATCTTAAAATCAAGTGCAAATGATATATGTCTGGTGTACCAGACATCA